>DATGNP010000078.1:0-5502 GCA_035306665.1 Trueperaceae bacterium | reverse complement strand
AGGGTGCAGTCGGCGAACGCGTCGATGCGCTCCTGGGAGACGGTCACCGGCCGGCTGGGGCCGAGCTCGCGGCCGACGAGCTCGTCGAGGAAGGCGAGGGTGCCTGCGCTCATGTCGGGCCTGTACCTCCTTCGCCGGCGCCGTGTCGGCCGCCCTCGACGGCGGCCGGCTCGGGCACGGGTCGTGGCGCCGCCGGCAAGGCCGAACGTACCAGGGCGAGCACCCCCAGCGCAGCCAGGAGGCCGCTGGCGTACTTCACCAGCACGTCGGTGACGATCACCTGCGTCAGCCAGCCCGGCGTGGCGAAGTCCTCGCCCCAGAAGGCGAGCAGCGTGAACACGACCGTGTCGAGGGGCGCGCTCACCGCGTTCGAGCTCGCCACGCGCGTCACCCAACGCCTGTCGCGCAGGCGGTGGAACACCTCCGTGTCGGCGGTCTCGGCGAGCACGATGCTGAGGAAGCTGACCGCGACGTAGCGCAGGGGCGTACCCAGCGCCGCGGCCAGGGCGACGTTCGCCACCGCCGCGAGGAAGATCATCCGGTAGACGACGCCGCGCCCGAAGCGGTGCACCCTGTCGCGCTGCGTGAACGTGACCCCGAAGAACAGCGTCCCGACGTTCACGAGCAGGAAGCTCCCGAAGGGGATGAAGCTGTCGAGGGTGAAGTTCGCCAGCAGCGTGCACGCGACGTAGACGGTGACGGCCTGGGCCAGGCCCGGGGGCCCGACCTCGCGGAGCGCGGCGGCGAGCAGCGCGGCCGCGACCGGGCAGAGGAGGTAGGCGAGCTCGGCGCCGGGCAGCCTCAGCGTCGCCGCCGCGACCGCCACCCCCACCGCCAGGGCAGCCCCCAGCCAGGCGAGCGCCACGCGGCGCCGGAGGCCGAGCGTGAGGTCCGTCGCCGGGCCGCTCAGCACGGCCCCCAGCAGGAGGGTCGCGGCCAGCGGTAGGCGCGCGGGCGGGTCCTGCCCGAAGCCCGCGAGCCAGAACAGCGCGGCCGGACCGGCGCCGGCGACGACGGCGGTGACCAGCAAGAGGGCGGCTGCGACGGGGCGCGGGCGCGCGGCGGTCAGCGACACTCGGCTATCCTTGACCATGCCGACGGAGACGGACAAGCGTGCGCGAGGCGGGGGCGGGAGGCGCTACCTCGGCACGGTGCCAGGGACCCTCCTCGAGACGCTCGGGATCGTCGTGACCCGCGCCGACCCCGATCGGGTCGAGGCCACGATGCCGGTGACGCCGAGGCACCACCAGCCGCACGGCATCCTCCACGGCGGCGCCTCGGTAGCTCTGGCCGAGACCGTCGCGAGCGTCGGCGCGAGCCAGGGGCTCGCCGCGGGCGAGCGCGCGGTGGGGCTCGAGATCAACGCGAACCACATCAGGCAGGTCGCGGACGGCGAGGTGCACGCGGTCGGCACGCCCCTGCACCGCGGGCGCCGCACCCACGTCTGGCAGGTCGAGGTCAGGGACCCCCAGGGCCGGCTCGTCTGCGTGTCGCGCTGCACCGTGGCGATCATCACGGGCTGATGGCGAGGCGCGCGGGCGCGTGCCTGGCCGCGAGCGCGGGGGGTGAGGGCGGGTACCGGCGGCACCGGACCCTGAAGCCGAGGCGGCGACCCCCGGGCCCCCGACCGCGCGAGGTCGGTCAGCGGCTCCCCAGGCCCATGCTCTGCTCCAGACGCCTGCCGCCGTACGAGAGCAGGCTCGAGAACGCGAAGTAGAGGACCATCAGGAACAGGTAGAGCTCGCGCTCGAGCCCCAGGAAGTTGGGGTTGGCCAGGATCGACTGGGTGATGCCGAGCAGGTCCAGCAACCCGATGATCACGACCAGCGAGGTGTTCTTGAAGGCGGTGATCGACTGCCCGACGAGACCCGGTATCACGGAGCGGATCGCCTGGGGGAGCACCACGTGCAGCAGGGTCACGGTGGGGGAGAGCCCCAGCGCCCACGCGCCCTCGTGCTGGCCCTTGGGCACGCCCTGCAGACCGCCGCGGACGTACTCGGAGTAGTAGGCGGCGTTGAAGAGCGCGAAGCCGATGATCGCCCGCACGACCTGGGGCGAGCGCCAGTTCTCGGGTACGAACAGGGGCACCATCAGCCAGGCGAGGAACAGGACGGAGACCAACGGCACGCCGCGCATCAGCTCGACGAACGCCGTCGACAGGATCCGCACGATCGGCAGGTCGCTCGTGCGGCCCAGGGCGAGGAGCACGCCGAGAGGGAACGCGATCGCCAGCGAGGCGACCGTCAGCACCAGCGTGAGGAACATCCCGCCCCAGAGGTTCGTCGGCACGGCCGCGACCAGCGCGACGCTCACCGCGAGGGCCGCGAGCCACGCCGGCACCGGCAGCCGCCTGACCAGGGACCGACGCCGCGCCCGCGCCGCGACGACGCTCAGCGCCGCGCAGCCGAGCACCAACGCCAACGAGAGCCACACTCGCCACGCCTCCTGGGGCGGGTACGGACCGATGGCGAGGAGGCGCGCGGTCCTGGGGATCACGTCCCAGCGCGCCTCGCTCAGCGCCCACGTCACGATGGGGCGGCCCACCGCGTAGAGCAGCCCCGCGGTCAGCAGCGTCACGAGCGTGTTCAGCGGCCCCGAGAACAGGTGCTCGCGGGCTCCGGCGATCGCGGCCCTCACCCTCGTCACCCTCCCCACGTCCGCATCACGCGCCGGTTGTAGGCGTTGATCGCGCCGCTGATGAGCAGGCTCAGCGCCAGGTAGACGATCATCACGATCACGACGCCCTCGAGGCTGCGGCCCGACTGGTTGCCGATGGTGCGGTAGACGTTGAACAGGTCCGGGTAGCCGACCGCGACGGCCAGCGAGGTGTTCTTCATCAGGCTCAGGTGGAGGTTGCCGATAGGCGGGATCGCGATGCGGACGGCCTGCGGCAGCACCACGAGGCGCATCGTCTGGCCGTAGGTGAGCCCGAGCGCGCGCGCAGCCTCGGTCTGGCCCGCGTGCAGCGACTGGATCGCGCCCCTGATGACCTCCGCGACGAAGGCCGCGGTGTAGATCACCAGGGACAGGAGGACGGCGGCGAACTCCGGCGACAGCGTCGTGCCGCCCGCGATCCGGAAGCGCCCCATCTCGGGGTAGGAGAGCGTGAACGGCAGGCCCACGACCGCGATCCCCGCGGCAGCGACGACGAAGAAGCCGACGAGGCCGAACAGCCCGCCGCGTGCGGTCGCGCGGCCCCAGCGGTGGCCGACCACGGCGGCGACAGCGGCCAGCACCAGTACCAGCAGGAACGGTCCGAGGCTCCCGGTCACCCGCGGCCAAGGAAGGAACGCCCCTTGGTTGCTCACGATCAGTCCGCCGTACCAGGCCGCCGCCTCGCGAGCGGCCGGCAGGTTGAGGAAGACGGCGAAGTACCAGAAGAACATCTGCAGCAGCAGGGGCGTGTTCCTGACCAGCTCGACGTAGGCGAACGAGAGCGAGCTCAGCAGGCCGTTCTTGGCGAGCCTGCCGACCCCGACGAACACCCCGAGCGACGTGGCCACGACGATGCCTATCACCGCCACGCGCAGGGTGTTCATGAGACCGGTGACGAACGCTGCCAGGTACGTGTCGGTCGGCCGGAACGGGCGCCACACGAGGCGGCCGTCCTCGATGGCCAGGAGGCTGCCCTCGCTGATCGTGAAGCCGGCCTCCGCGCCGAGGAACGCGAAGGTGAAAGGTATCCCTCGCGCCACCATGCCGCGGAAGGCGGTGACGACGAGGAACGCCGTCAGCCCCAGGGCCAGCACCGCGGCTGCGACCTGCGCCAGCAGCCCCAGCTTCTTGACGTCGCGCCAGAACGGTACGGAGGTGACGCTCACGGTCCCGTCATCGGTGCCGCCGCGTCTACCGGAGGGAGGCCGCGCGACCCCGCCCGGCCTCGCGCTGCCCATGCCCTCATCGCGCCGAACGGAGCGCCGCTGCGCCGGCGGGCCTCAGCGGAAGGGAGGCGCGAACATCAGCCCGCCGCGCGAGTGCAGGTCGTTGAGCGTGCCGGCCCGCGGGATGGGGAAGGGGCTGCCCTCGCCGAAGTGACGCTCGTAGACCTCGCCGTAGTTGCCGACGTGCCTGATCACGCGCGCCGCGAAGCCCGTGGGCAGCCCGAACTCCGCGCCCAGGGAGCCCTCGGTCCCGAGGAAGCGCCTGATCGCGACGTCGTCCGAGTCCAGGAACGAGTCGATGTTCTGCGAGGTGATGCCGCTCTCCTCGGCCTGCACCAGCGCGTGCACGATCCACGTGAGCGCCCCGTGCCAGGTCGAGTCGTTCTGGAAGGTGAAGCCGGCGAGCGGCTCCTTGGAGAGCGACTCCGGCAGGATCACGTAGGCGTCGGCGTCGTCCACGCTGGCGCGCACGCCCACGAGCTGGGACTTGTCAGAGGTGATGGCGTCGCAGCGGCCGCCGTGGAACGCCGCGAACGTACGCGCCAGGTCCTCGAACGTGAGGAGCTGACCGCCCTGCCAGCCCTGGTTGCGCACGAAGTCCGTCCAGTTCGCCTCGGTGGTGCTGCCCTGGTTGGTGCAGACCGTGGCGCCCTCCAGCTCGAGGACCGAGGTCACGCCGAGGTCCGCGCGCACCATCACGCCCTGACCGTCGTGGAAGTTGACGGGCAGGAAGTCGACGGCGTTCTCGCTGTCGCGCGTGAGCGTGTGCGTGGTGTTCCTGAAGACGACGTCGACCTCGCCGGTCTGGATGGCGCTGAAGCGCACGCCGCCCGTCAGCGGTACGAACTCGACCGCCGTGGGGTCGTCGAACAGCGCGGCCGCGACCGCCCGGCAGTAGTCGGTGTCGAAGCCCGAGTAGTTCCCCGTCGCCTCGTCGAGGAAGCCGAAGCCCGGGTTCACCGCGTTCACACCGCAGATGAGCCTGCCCCGCTCCATCACGGTGTCGAGCCGGCTCTGTGCGGCGGCTACCCCTGCCAGCACGAGCACGAGGACGAGGGTGAGCCTGACGGCGCGGACGGTCGTCGCACGGCTGAGTTGTGGCATGTCGGAGTGTAGCCGAGGAGGCTCCCGCTGGCTACGCCCACGTCGGCGCCGGAGACGTGAAGGTGCCCCGGCTAGAAGCCGGGGCACCCTTGCCGGCCGGGTCGCGACCCGGGAACGACCGCCGTCGCGACTCCTGGCTCCTGTGTCTTGGTCGGGGCGAGAGGATTCGAACCTCCGACCCCATCGTCCCGAACGATGTGCGCTACCAGGCTGCGCTACGCCCCGACGCGAGTTCCCAGTCTACTAAGGGGCGGCGGCGGCAGGCAAGCGCGGTGGTGACACCGGGCCGGCGCTGGGCGACCCTCACGTCTCGAACCAGCCCACGGCCTCGACCGCGGACTGGACGGCGTCCGGGTCGAAGCCGCGGCGCGCGAGGTAGGCCCTCGCCTTCGCCTCGGCGCGCTTCAGGCGGGCGAAGCGGGCGTGCTCGTCCTCCTCGCCCTCCGGTTCAGCGGGGCGGTAGCGCCAGGCGTTCTTGCGCAGCAGGGCCAGCGCCGCGGCCGCCTGCTGCTCGGGG
>DATGNP010000077.1:0-12446 GCA_035306665.1 Trueperaceae bacterium | reverse complement strand
TCAGCGGGAGAGCACTCGCTTCACACGCGAGGGGTCGCAGGTTCAATCCCTGCACCGCCCACCACCCAGAACCCGAACCCAGGATGCGGTCGTTGCACGAGGCCGGGGAGGAGGCTTCCCGGTCCGGGGCCTGTCGGCGCTACGGTTCCTCGTCGATCCCCTGAACCTCGCCATCGGGCCGTTCGCCTACGGCGGTGACGCTCTCGGCATCGCCGCAGGGCTACAGGTTCCCGTTCTTCTAGTCCAGGCGGTGGCCCTCGTGGTCTTCCTCGTCGATCGCGAGGTGGTGGCACAGCGGCTGCTGCCCGCCTACTCCATCGAGACGAAGCACCCGTTGTTCCGACCCTGGCTGCGACGGGCGTAGCCGCCGTCGCCAGCCCTCCCATCGCGGTCGGTACTCCTACCGGCACCTTCACCGGGCAGCGACCCACGAGCCGGTGGCCCCGGCGCCGGCGTCGCCTTAGATTGGGTCCGTAGGCCAACACCCGGTCTCCACCGCTTGTCAGGCGACGGGAGGGTCACCATGGCACGAGGCTCGAATGCCACCGAAGAGCAGGTGTTGTCCCTCGATGACCAGGAACGCGCTGCGGCGAAGGCGCGTGACCTGACAGCGCTCGAGCGACTCTGGTCAGAGCGCTTCTTCGTCAACGCTCCCAACAACAAGGTGGTCGTCGGGCGTGAGGCGGTGCTCGAGACCTTCGTCCACTCGGGGATCATCGATTTCGAGCTGTTCGAGCGGCAGGTGGAGTACGTCCGTGCCGACGGACCGTTCGTGTTCATCATGGGTCTCGAGACGGTCGAACCGCGCGTCGATGCTCCGAGCGCAGGACTATCGGCCGGCCGCAAGGTCCAACGGCGCTTCACGAACGTCTGGCGGGAAGAGGGCGGGACGTGGCGACTGTACGCCAGGCACGCGAACGTGATCGGCGCCGACTGATCCAGTCGGTGGGACACGACCGCGCCCCCTTCGCCCGCCTACAACGGCTTGGCGACAGCCTTTCCCGCTACCGGCACCAGGGTCTCGCGGCTGCCGTCATGGGTTCGTGCTCACCCGCTCCACCGGCTGCCGCAGGATGGTCCGCAGCCTCTCCGGCGCCGTCCGCCGCGGGTCACTGAGGTAGACCTCGTGATGCTTGCCCGTCATGCGCAGCCCGGTCGCGGGGATGAACTCATGGTGCATCCGTGCGAGCAACGGCGCCTCGTCGTCGAACGAGCCGACGTGGAGGGTCTGCACGCATAGCCCCTCGGAGAGCGACTCGAGCCGCACGTCCTTCAGGCGCGCCGGCGCGTCCTTGGCCGCCACTCTTTCGACGACGGCCTCGAACATGCTCCGGTCGATCCAGTCGGGTGTCATGACCATCATCGTCCAGTGCCAGCGCGACTTGTCGCGCGCCGTCGTGAAGGCGTCCATGTCGTCGGCCCACCACAGGCCCTCGAGCGGCATCACGACGTAGTCGCGTCCGAGCTCCCGCTTGCTGGCGAACTTCAGGGCGTACGCCACGGGGAAGAGCGCCGCCACGGCCGCGGCGTACTCGGGCGACGTGTTCGGGTCGCCGTGGCCGTCGATCATCAGGTACTGCATCGTCGGCACGTCCACGATGCGGAACTCGTTCCGCTCGGCCTGGTAGGCGTCGAGGGTCTTCTTGAGGTCGACCTTCTCGGGCATCGCGACGATGGTACGGGAGGAGCGTCCGTCAGCGAGGCGGGAGCCGGCAGCGACGAGCCGACCCGGACATCGCGACCATGGACCCGCTCCTACACCCCGAAGTGCTCCCGCGCCTGCACGATCTGCGCCACGTGGTGCCGCCCGTGCCAGGCGTAGATGACCGGCAGGCGCCACAGCGGGCGCGGCTCGCCGGCGGGCATCCGCCACGGGCGCTCCAGCTCGGCGGGGCCGAGGCTCCTCAGCAGCCCGACCCAGCGCGCGTGCAGTGCGGTGACCAGGTCGAGCGAGGGCCCGACGTCCATGCCGCTGTCCGGCAGCCGCGCCCAGGCCGCCTCGTCGTACGGCTTGACGGTGGGGTCGTCCTCCGTCAGCGCCAGCTTGGTCCGCACGTAGGCGTTCATGTGGCTGTCGGCGACGTGGTGGACGAGCGCGCGGATCGACCAGGCGCCCTCGCGGATGTGATGGTCGAGGTCGCGGCAGCCCTCGACCGCCTCACGGAGCTCGCCGGGCAGCCGGGCGATCGCGTCGATCGACTCTTTGACCACCGTGTCGTCCAGTGCCGCCGGGAACCGCGCCTTGCCGATGGGGTAGACCTCGAGCATCGTGGCCTCCTGGTGCGGTTCCAGCGTACGCGCCCGTCGTCCTTCGGGGGACGGCTACGGTGAACGCATCCGCCTGGCGCCCGACGCGGGTCGGGAGCCGCAGACGCACCTCAGTCCAGCCTGACGTGGCGCCGAAGCGTCCCCGCGCCCTGCCCAGGGACAGGAGCTTCTACGCCACGCGCCGTCCCACCGCCACCACCTCGGCGACGAGCGCATCCACGTCCTCCTCGCGCGTGCCGGGGTTGACGAAGCAAGCGCGCAGCGCGAAGGCGCCGTCGACGACGGCGCCCGACAGGAACGAGCGCCCGCCCACCTGCACGGCCGTGAGCAAGCGCCGGTTCAGAGCGTCGAGGTCCGGGTCAGCGACGGCCGGTCTAGCTCGGTAGCCCGCTGGCACGTAGCGGAAGGAGACGATGCTCAGGCCGCGGGCGAGCAGCTCGAGCTCGGGCTGCGCGCGCACCGCGCCGGCCAGTCGCTCCGCCATGGCGATGTCGTGCTCGACGAGCGCGCGGTAGCCCTCGACGCCGAAGTACCGCAGCATCAGCCACACCTTCAGCGCGCGGAACGGGCGCGTCTGCTCGAAGCCGTACTCGCTGAACCAGACGGGGCCGTTCACGCCGTGCGGGTCGTCGTCGGTGCGCAGGTAGGGCGGCACCAGGCTGAAAGCGTCGCGCGCGGCCGAGCCGTCGCGGATCAACACCAGCCCCGCGTCGACCGGCACGTACAGCCACTTGTGAGGGTCGAGCGCGAGGCTGTCGGCGCGCCCCATCGCCGCTCTGACGTCCGCGTAGCGCTCCAGCAGCAGCGCCGCCGCTCCGCCGTAGGCGCCGTCGACGTGCAGCCAGACGCCGTGCTCGGCGCACAGGTCGGCGAGCTCGTCGAGAGGGTCGATGGCCCCGGTGCTCACCGTGCCGACGCTGGCGACGAGGGCCACGGGCACCGCGCCGTCCGCCAGGTCCCTCGCCAGGGCCTCGCGCAGCGCGTCGGCACGGATCCGGCCCTCTGCGTCGGACGGGACCGTGCGCAGGCTGCCGGCGCCCAGGCCCAGCAGCTCGACGGCCTTGCGGACGCAGCCGTGCGCGCCCTCGCCCTGGTAGGCCACGAACCGGCGCGCGTGCCCCTGGAGCCCCTCGGCCCGCACGTCGATGCCCGCCCCGGCGGCCGCCCGGTGGCGCGCGACCGCCAGCGCCGTCAGGGTCGCCATGGAGCCGCCGCTCACCAGCAGGCCGCGGCTCGTCTCGGGGAACCCCGCCAGCTCGCGGAACCACCTCAGCACCTGGTGCTCGACGTGGACCGACGCGTGGTTGCCACCGGCCACGCTCGGGTTCATGGCCGCGGCCAGCGCGCTCGCCAGCACTCCCAGCACGTGCGGCGGCGGGTTGACCCAGCCGTGGAACCGCGGATGACCGTTGCCGAAGGGGTAGGGAGCCACCGCGCTCGCGAAGGCGTCGAGCAGGGCGTCGGCGGGCTCGCCGGCCAGGGGGAGGGGCTTCGTCTCGAACGCGGCGGCCAGTTCCGGCGGCACCGGGCGGAAGACCGGGCCGTCCGGCAGGTCGGCCAGGTACTCGGCGATCAGGTCGGCGACGCGGCGGCCGAAGGCGCGCGTCTCGTCGCGCGACCACGACCAGCGGGCCGGGCCCGGCGTGGCGACGTCGTCGGATGCGGTCACGAGAGAGACTGTAGGGCTTGAGGCCCGACCGGTCGCGCGCGTCCGCGGCCGCGACGTGGGGTGCCCTTCTTGACACCACCGGCCCCGCGCCCTAATCTTTCATACACGAAATGAACTAAAGGGGGCAGATGCGACGCCCGACTCCGAGGGCTCTCGGTCGTGAGCGGATCCGCTCGCTGAACCAGAGCGCAGTCATCAGCGCGATCCACCGCCACGGGCGGATCTCGCGCACCGACCTGGCGGCGGAGCTGCGCCTCAGCCCGGCCGCCATCACCGCGCTGACTGCCCCGTTCCTCGAGGAGGGGCTCGTCGTCGAGGCGGAGGTCGGCACCTCGCCCTCGGTCGGCCGCAAGCCCATCCTCCTCGGCATCAACTACGACCACGCCCACGTGTTCGGCGTGAAGGTCATGAACCACGCCGTCGTGGCCGCGCTGACGAACCTCAACGCCGAGGTCGTCGCGCTCCACGAGCAGGCGCTCCCCGACACGCGCGAGCGCACCGTCGTGGAGTCGGTAGTCGCGGCCACGGCCGCGCTCCGGAAGCTGGCCGAGGGCGCCGCGGTCCGGCCCCTCGGGCTGGGCGTCAGCGTGCCGGGCGTCGTCGACCACCTCGCGGGCACGATCAGGCACTCGCAGCTCTTCGGCTGGGAGCAGGTGCCGCTCGCCGAGCTCCTCGGCGCCGAGCTGGGCCTGCCGGTGCTCGTCGAGAACGACGTCAACGCGCTCGCCGCCGCGCACGCCTGGTTCGGGCACGGGCGCGACCACGAGGCGTTCCTCGTGCTCACGCTGGGTCGCGGCGTCGGCCTCGGCATCGTCGTGAACGGCAGCGTGTACCGCGGCCCGCGCGGCGGGGCCGGCGAGTTCGGTCACACGGTCTGCGCGCCCCTCGCCCCCCGCGTCATGGACCCCGAGCCCGCGACCCTCGAGAGCCGCGTCAGCGACGGGGCCCTCGCCGCCCAGGCGAGCGGGCTCCTGGGGCGCGAGGTCGGCGCCGAGGAGCTGGGCGCTCTGGCCGACGCCGGCGAGCAGGTCATCGTCGACCTCCTCGCCGACGCGGGCGACTGCCTGGGCGTGGCGCTGAGCACGCTGGTCAACGTCTTCGCGCCGTCGCTCGTGATCCTCGGCGGCGAGGGCCTGCGCGCGTCCCCGTACCTGCTGCCGCGGGCCCAGGCGACCCTGTCCGAGCTCGCGTTCGGCGACCTCGCCGACGGCATGGAGCTGGTCCTGGACTCCTGGGGCGACGACGGCTGGGCGCGCGGCGCCGCCGGCCTCGCCGCGGCGCGGTTCCTGCAGGAGGCGACGATCCCGCTCCACGCCGCGCCCGTGGGGGTGGGCGGGGAATGAGCGCCCCGTGGAGCGGACCACAGGCGACCGTCCCGTGGAGCGAACCAAAGGCGACCGCCCGGCGGAGCGGACGGCGAGCGAACGGCCCGAACCGGCGCCGCGGCTACGGACGGGGCTGCCCCGCGCACGAGCCCGGCGCCGCCAGTCAACGGATGCGGCTGGTTGGACAACCACCCAAGGAGGGTGTCATGGAACAGGTGCAGGTCAGGAGAAGCCGGTTCGCAGCCTTGGCTGCCCTCGTCGCGGCGGTGGCGATCGGCGGCTGGGCGGCGGCCCAGACGACGGTCGACTACTTCTCGTTCACGACGAGCTCGGCGCACATCGACGCGCTCGAGGAGCTCATCGACGTGTTCGAGGCCGAGAACCCCGACGTCAGGATCAGGTACACGACCGCCGACTTCGGCTCGTACTTCACGAAGCTCCAGACCGACTTCGCCGCGGGCAACGCCCCCGACGTCTTCGAGCTGAACTACGAGAACTTCGTGACCTTCGCCTCGCGCGGCACCCTCCTCGACCTCGGGCCGTACATCGCGGCCAGCGAGGCCATCGGGGCCGACACGTTCTACCCGGCGGCGCTCAACGCCTTCGCCTACGAGGGCGCGCAGCTCGGCCTGCCCATCACGTTCTCGACGGTCATGCTCTTCTACAACAAGGACCTCTTCGACGCCGCCGGGGTCGAGTACCCGACCATCGAGTGGACGTGGGACGACGTGCTCGCGGCCGCCGCCGCGATCACCGACGCCCCGAACCGCGTCTGGGGCATCTCGCAGCCGGTCCAGTTCTGGGAGCTCTACAAGGTCGCGGCGCAGGCCGGCGGCGGGCTCTCCGTCACCCCGACCGTGCAGATCGACACGCCCGAGAACCGGGCGGCCGCTCACTACCTCGTCGACAAGGTGCAGGTCCACGGCGTGATGCCGACCGACATGGAGATGAGCGGCGTCGGCGACGTCGACATGTTCCTGAACCAGCAGCTCGGCATGATCGTCACGGGCATCTGGATGTTCGACCAGATCACGAACGAGGCCACGTTCGACTGGGACGTCGCGGTCGAGCCAGGCGGCGCGCAGAAGGGCACGCACTTCTTCTCGAACGCCGCCGTCGTCGCCAGCACTACCGACGCCCCCGAGGCGGCGTACCGCTGGGTCGAGTTCCTCGCCGCGCACCCGGCCGTCGTCGACAAGCGCATCGAGCTCTCGTGGGAGCTCTCGGCGCTGTCCCTCGACCAGGCCGAGCTCCTGGCCGCCTACCTCGACAAGCCGGTGCCGGCGAACCGCGAGGCCGTGTTCGAGTCGCTCGCGTACGCCGTGAACCCGCCGGTCATCGAGAACCAGCCGCAGCTCCAGGACATCATCAACCAGGAGCTCGAGGCGGCGCGGCTCGGACAGAAGACCGTCGAGCAGGCCCTCGCCGACGCGCAGCGGCGCGTCGAGGCGCTGCTGAACGAGTAGCCGTGGTGACGGTGCGGGTCGTGGGCGACCGCGGCCCGCACGCGTCCTCACGACCCAGGGAGGGCCCTTGACCGCATGATCGTGCACGAGCCGTACGGCAGCGACGACCCCTACAAGGCGGGCGCCTACGAGCGCTACCCGCGCGACCCCCAGCCGGGCCAGCCCGTGCAGGTGCGCTTCGGGGCGCCCGTCGGCGCCCGGCGCGCCTGGGCCGAGGTGACGGCGGGCGGCCGCTGCGAGCGCGTCGACGCGGTCTCGCTCGGCGACGGCGTCTGGAGCGTCGACCTGGGGGCGTTCCCCGCGGGCGCCGTCGTAGCGTACGACCTGCGCGCCGAGGGGCCTGGGCCCGTCGCCGGCCGGAGCTTCCGCTTCGAGGTGGGGACCTGGGTCGAGGTGGTAGGCGTCGCTCGTGTCGAGGAGCTGGGCGGGGGCGTCAGGCTGTGGCTCGAGACACGGGTCGCCGAGGGGCAGGGGGTCGGTGCCGCGAGCGATCGGGCCGGCGCCGAGCAGGGCCGGGCCAGTACCGAGCAAGAGGCGGCCACTGCCGCGCACCCGGCAACTGCCGAGCCCGCGTACCTCGACCTCTCGAGCCCGCTGGCCGGCGTCCTGCGCGCCGAGCTCCGCGTCGGCGAGGCGGCGCCCGCGCCCGCCGCGGGAGGCCTGTCCCTGAGCAGGGAGGGCGCCGTCCTCGTCCTCACCGCCGAGGGGTTGCACGCCGAGGTGGACCTGGGGGACCTCACCCTCACCGCACGCACGCCCGGCAGCCCCGAGCCCCGGTTCCGCGGCAGCCTGCGCTGCGACTGGCTCGCGTACTCGGGCGGGCGCGTCGGGCAGGTCCGGGCGCGTTTCACCACGGGGCGTAACGAGTGGCTCTACGGCCTCGGCGAGCGCTTCACCGACGCGAACCGCAACGGCCAGGAGTGGGACGTCCGCGTCTACGAGGAGTACAAGGAGCAGGGCAAGAGGACCTATCTTCCGATCCCGTTCATCGTCTCGCAGCGCGGCTACGGCGTGTGGCTCGACGCCGCCGAGCCGAGCCGCTTCGACCTCCGCGACACGGAGGCCGTCGTCAGCCTCGACAGGTTCGTCCCGGAGCCGGGTGAGCACGGGGAGGGCGGGCGGAGCGCGGGCGCCGCGGCCGCCGGGCACGGGCAGTCGCGCGCCGCGAACGCGGGGCACCAGCCGCCGCGCACCACGGACGCCGGGCACGTACAGCCGCGCTCCGCGGCCGCCCGGCACGAGCCCCCGCGCGCCGCCCCGCTGATATCCCTCAACGCCATCGTCGCCGACGCGCCCTACGGCGTCACGGCCGCCTTCACGCGCCTGACCGGCGACATCGCCGTGCCGCCGAGGTGGGCGTTCGCGCCGTGGATGTCCTCGAACAGCTGGAACAGCCAGGCGCTGGCCGAGGCGGCCGTCAGGCGCACGGTCACGGAGGACGTGCCCGCCGGCGTCGTCGTCATCGAGGCCTGGAGCGACGAGTCGACGTTCTACGTCTTCAACGACGCCGAGTACGAGCCGAAGGCGAGCGACGACCCGCCCCGGCTGTCCGACTTCAGGTTCGGCGGGCGCTGGCCCGACCCCAAGGGTTTCGTCGACCTGTGCCACGCGCACGGCCTGCGCGTGGTGCTGTGGCAGATCCCCGTCATGAAGCGCCTCGAGGAGCCGCACGCCCAGCACGACGCCGACGAGCGCCACATGCTCGAGCGCGGGTACATGGTCCGCGAGGCCGACGGCACGCCGTACCGCAACAAGGGCTGGTGGTTCCCCGGCGCGCTGATCCTCGACTTCACGAACCCTGCGGCGCGCGAGTGGTGGTTCGCCAAGCGCCGCTACCTCTTCGAGGAGCTCGGCATCGACGGCATGAAGACCGACGGCGGCGAGCACCTCTGGGGCCGTGACCTGCGCGCCCACGACGGCCGTCGCGGCCTCGAGCTCTTCAACGCCTACCCGAACCTCTACGTGGGCGCCTACCACGAGTTCGTGCAGGCGATGACGGGGAACGACGGCGTCACCTTCTCCCGCGCCGGCTACACGGGCGCCCAGCGCTTCCCCGGCCACTGGGCCGGTGACGAGGACAGCTCGTGGGACGCCTACCGCGCCTCGATCCGGGCCGGGCTGGCGGCAGGCGTCTCGGGCGTGAGCATGTGGAGCTGGGACCTGGCCGGCTTCAGCGGGGAGGTCCCCTCGGTCGAGCTCTACCTGAGGTCCACCGCGATGGCCGTGTTCAGCCCGCTGATGCAGTACCACTCCGAGGGCCACGGCGCGGCCGAGGTCCGCGACCGCACGCCGTGGAACATCGCCGAGCGGCACGGCGACCCGCGGGCGCTGGAGGTCTACCGCCGCTACGCTCACCTGCGCATGCGCTTGCTCGACCTGATCCACGAGGACGCGCTGGACCTGAGCGCGCGGGGCGTCCCGCTCATGCGCTACCCCGCGCTCGAGCACCCGGAAGAGCACGACTTCCTCGTGCGAGACCCCTACGCCTACCTCTTCGGCCGCGACCTCCTCGTCGCGCCCGTCGTCGACAAGGGCGTCTTCGCCCGCGAGGTGCTCCTCCCGCCGGGCCGGTGGCTGGAGGCCTGGTCCGGTGCCGGGTTCGAGGGGCCGCGGGCCCTGCAGGCGAGCGCCGGCCTGGAGCGCATCCCGGTGTTCGTGCGGGCCGACAGCCCGCGCGCGGCGCGCTGGCTCGCGGCGTTCGCGGGCGAGGGGACGGACGGCTAGCCGTGTACGAGCGCGGCTGGCGGCGCTACGGGGTCATCGCGCTGTTCCTGGGCCCCAGCGTCATCGGCCTGACCGCGTTCACGCTGCTGCCGATCCTCTCGTCGCTGGGCCTGTCGTTCACGGACTGGGACCTCCTCAGGCCGCCGGCCTTCGTGGGCCTCAGCAACTACCGCCACCTCCTCGGCGACCCCGAGTTCTGGCGCACGCTGCGCAACACGGTCACGTTCCTCGTCGGCTACGTGCCGCTCGTCCTGACGACGGGCCTGCTGGTCGCCGTGCTGCTCAACGCGAGCATCCCGTTCCGGCAGGTCTTCCGCGCGATGTACTTCGTGCCCGTCGTGACCTCGTGGGTGGCCGTCGCGCTGGTGTGGAAGTGGCTCTTCAACCCGGTCTACGGCCTCATCAACTCCGCGATCGGGACGCTCGGCATCACGGGGCCGGCGTGGCTCTTCGACCCGAACTGGGCGATGGTCGCGGTGATCCTCACGAGCGTCTGGAAGGACACCGGCTTCGTCATGGTGATCATGCTGGCGGGCCTGCAGGGCATCCCGCGCGAGTACTACGAGGCCGCCAGCATCGACGGCGCCTCCCGGCCGCAGGGCCTCTTCCACATCACGATCCCGCTGCTCGCGCCCACGCTGATCTTCTGCCTCAGCATCAGCCTCATCGGCGCCTTCCAGGTCTTCGACCAGGTCTACGTCATGACCGAGGGCGGGCCGGCCGGCGCGACCATGGTCCTCGTCGAGCGCGTGGTCGCGAACGCCTTCTCGTACAGCCGCATGGGCTACGCCTCGGCGATGTCGTGGGTGCTGTTCCTGCTGATCTTCGTCGTCACCGTCTTCTTCTACCGGATCAGGCGGTGGCAGCCGTGAGCCTGCCCGTCGGCATCCCGCAGGGCCAGAGCGTGTCGGCGGTCAAGCCGGCCGCGCGCCCGGCCGCTGCCCGGCGCGTGCCGTGGCGGACGATCGTGCTCACGGTCGTCGCGCTCGCGGGCGGGCTGCTGATGATCACGCCGTTCGTGTGGGCGCTCGCGACGTCGCTCAAGCCGCGCGGGGCCCTGCTGGCGCTGCCGCCGCAGCTCGTCCCGGCCGAGCCGACGCTCGGCGCGTACGTCGAGGTGATCAGG
Source organism: Trueperaceae bacterium (assembly GCA_035306665.1). GTDB lineage: Bacteria > Deinococcota > Deinococci > Deinococcales > Trueperaceae > DASRWD01. The sequence continues at coordinate 1,868 of DATGNP010000077.1, read as the reverse complement.
CGCTTCCCGTTCCTGCGGGTGTTCGGCAACTCGGCACTGGTGGCCGTGGCCACGACCCTCGGGCAGCTCGTGATCTGCTCGATGGCCGGCTACGCCTTCGCGCGCTTCCGCTTCTGGGGCCGCGACGCGCTCTTCACCCTCTACCTCGCGACGCTGATGGTCCCGTTCGCCGTCGTGATCACGCCCCTGTTCATCATCGTCACGCGCCTCGGCTGGGCCGACACCTACGCGGGCCTGATCGTCCCCGGCATGTTCAGCGCCTTCGGCACGTTCTTCATGCGCCAGTTCTTCCTCTCGATACCCAAGGAGCTCGAGGAGGCCGCCACGATCGACGGGGCGGGGACACTCGGCACCTTCGTCCGCATCGTCCTGCCGATCACCGGGCCGGCCCTCGCGACCCTCGCGGTGCTCTCGTTCATGGGGTCGTGGAACAGCTTCCTGTGGCCGCTCCTGATCATCAACGACCGCGACCTCATGACCCTGCCCCTGGCCCTGTCGACGCTCCAGGGCATGTACCCGGGGCAGACCCAGTGGAACATCGTGATGGCCGGGACCGTGATGGCCACGGTGCCCACGATCCTCGTCTTCCTCCTCGTCCAGCGCTGGGTCATCGAGGGCGTGGCCGGTTCCGGGGTCAAGGGGTGATGGCGCCGGGGAAGCACGGCCCGCCGGTGGACGCCTCGGACCGCGACCTGGCGGCGCTCCTCGCCGCCCAGCTGCCGAACGGCGCGTACCCGGCGGCCGCCGGCTTCTCGCAGTACGGCCCGTGCTGGCTGCGCGACGGCTCGTTCATCGCCCACGCCACCGACCTCGCCGGCCGCCACGACAGCGCCGCGCGCTTCCACGCCTGGGTCGCCCGGACGGTGGCGGCGCAGGCGGGGACGGTCGCGGAGCTGCTCGCGCGGCGACGCGCGGGCGAGCCGATCTCGGAGTTCGACTTCCTGCCCACGCGCTACGCGGTCGACGGCGAGTGGGTGAAGGACGGCTGGCCGAACTTCCAGCTCGACGGCTACGGGCAGTGGCTGTGGAGCCTTGCCGGGCACCTCGCTGCGACGGGGCAGGACGAGCTCCCGGCGCACCTGGCCGCCGGCGTCGACGTCGTCGTCGACTACCTCTCCGAGTTCTGGGACGAGCCCTGCTACGACTGCTGGGAGGAGTTCCGCAGCCAGCTGCACACGGCGACGCTCGGCTCGGTCGCCGCGGGCATGGGCGCCATCGCCAGGTGGGTGCCGCGCGCCGCTCCCGTGGGCGCGGCGGCGCGCGAGCTCGTGCTCACCGGGTGCGTGGTCGACGGCCGCTTCGTCAAGCACGTCGGGAACCCCGAGGCCGACGCGTCTCTCACCTGGCTGTGCACCCCGTTCGGGCTGGTGGCCGACGACGACCCGGTGATGCGCGCGACGGTCGCGAGGATCGAGGCCGACCTCGTCGTCGACGGCGGCACGAGCCGGTACCGCGCCGACACCTACTACGGCGGCGGCGAGTGGGTGATCCTCAGCGCCTCGCTCGCCTGGCACCACGCGCGCGCCGGCCGGCCGGACCGGGCGCGGACGTACCTCGACTGGGTCGAGAGGCAGAGGCGCCCCGACGGCGCGCTGCCCGAGCAGGTGCCCAGGAAGGACCACCACCCCTGGTTCCTCGCCTACTGGACGCGTCACTGGGGGCCGTCGGCGTGCCCGCTGGTGTGGTCGCACGCCATGACCCTGTGCGCGCGGTTGGCGGTGGGGGGCTGACGGGAGCAGGCGACGTGCGCGGCGCGCGAGGAGGTTCACCCCGCCGCGCCGCGGTCGCCGAGCGGGCGACCGCGCGGCAGGCAGGGGTGGAGACACCGACACCGATCTCGCCGTGAACCTGGTGTGCCCTGTCCCCTA
>DATGNP010000076.1:0-11499 GCA_035306665.1 Trueperaceae bacterium | reverse complement strand
TGCAGCTCGCCGAGCGCACGTCGAACGTGCTGACCTCCTTCGACCTCGCCGCCGAGGCGGACGACCTCGCGCAGGGCCACCTGCTCGCGTTCGGCGTGCCGCTCGCGTCGGGCGAGGAGACCGGGTTCCTGGGCGGGCACGCCGGCGTGGTCTCCACGGCCGAGGACATGGCCCGCTACCTCGTCATGCTCGCGAGCGGCGGGTCTTACCGCGGCAGGCGGGTCGTGTCGCCGTCGACGCTGGCGAGCGTCCTCTCGCCCGCGACCGGCACCGGCTACGCCATGGGCTGGTTCGTGACCGACAGAGACGGCAGCCCGATGCTGCACCACAACGGCGTCCTCTCGACCTTCGCCGCCGACGCGGTGCTGCTGCCGGCCACGGGGCATGGCCTGGTGCTCCTCTACGACGTCCACAGCCTCGCGCACGACCTCCTGGCGTTCCCGCGCGTCCGCGACGGCTTGGTCGCGCTGCTGCTGGGCGAGGACCCGCCCGGCACCGGCTTCACGGCCCGGCACTGGGGGCTGGCGTTCGCCGCCCTGACCCTGATCGCGCTGGCCCTGGGCGTGCGCGGGCTCGCGACCCTCCCCGACTGGGCGCGGTGGGCGGCGGCCGCGCCTCCCTGGCGGAGCGTGGCGGGCGCGCTGCTCAGGTTGCTGCCGCTGGCGTTCCTCGTGACGCTGCCGGCGCTCGTGCTGAGGACTTCAGGCCGGTACTTCGGCCCGCTGACCCTGTACCGCTCGATGGTCGGGGTCATGACGTGGCTCGGGGTCGCCGCGCTGCTGGGGGCGGTCGTCGCCGCCCTCCGGCTGGGGTGGCTGCTGCGGAGGGGGTGAGGCGTGGGCGCGTACCTGGTCCTGGTCGTCGTCCTCGCGGTCCCGCTGTGGGCCTACGGCGCCCTCGTGGGCGGCGAGCTGATGCCCGGCCTGCCCGTGGCCGCTACGGCGTTCGTCGTGCTGGTCGTCGCCGCGGCGCTGCTCGTCTACCGGGAGGGTGGCGGGGCGGCGCTGGCAGCGTTCCTGCGCCGCGCCGTCGACCTCCGGCGGGTCAGGGACCCGGTCTGGTGGGTACCCACGCTGCTGTTGATGCCGGCGCTGTGGGCGCTGTCGTGGTTCGTCATGGCGGCGCTGGGCCGGTCGCTGCCCGAACCCACCGTCCCGCTCAGGCTGCTGCCCGGGCTCGCGGCGGCGTTCCTCGTCGCCGGCGCGGCCGAGGAGCTCGGCTGGATGGGCTACGCCTACGGCCCGCTCGAGGCGCGCTGGGGCCCCGTGCGGGCGGCGTCGGCGCTGGGCGCGTTCTGGGCGGCGTGGCACGTCGTGCCGCACCTCACCGGCGGCCGCGAGGCGGCCTGGATCGCGTGGTGGGCCCTAGGCACGGTCGCGACGCGCGTGCTGCACGCCTGGCTCTACGAGGGGACGGGCCGCAGCGTCTTCGCGCAGGCCGTCTTCCACGCGTCGTTCAACGTCGCATGGCAGCTCTTCCCGGTCCGCGGCTCGGCGTACGACCCGGCGGTGCTCAGCCCGTTGCTCGTCCTCGCGGCCGTCGCCGCCGCGACCTTCGGGCTGGGTCGGAGCCCGCAGGCCTCGTCGGCGAGGGGAGGCTCGGCCGGTCGGTGACGGGACCGCCTAACGACGCCGCGCGCGACCGTGCCGCGGAGGAACGCCTGGCTGAGGGTCTCGGCGCGCTCGACGGCCAGGGGCAGGGCGGCCAGCTCGCCCGCCACGGCGCGGGCCACGACGTCGCAAGCCGTCACGGCCGCGCGCCCGCCGGGAGACTAGTATCCGGTGAGTGCGCCTCATCACGTTGGGCAGCCTCGCGCTCGAGGGTGCCACATCGGGCAGGCAGAAGCCGCTCCTGCTCCTCGCTTACCTGGCGCTGGAGGGACCGAAGCCCAGGCGTCAGCTCGTCGAGCTGTTCTGGCCCGACGCCGCGGACGGTCGCGACAGCCTGCAGACCACCGTGCGCCGCCTGCGCCAGGTCAGCGCGGACCTCGTCGTCGCCGATGGCGACAGGCTCGGGACCGACGTTGCCTGCGACGCGCACGGCTTCGAGGCCGCCGTCCGCTCCCGCGACCACGACACGGCGCTGGCCCTCTACGCCGGCGCTTTCCTCGAGGACCTCGACCTCCCGCTGGGCGAGGAGGTGGAGGAGTGGCTCTACAGCACGCGCGAGCGCCTGGCCTACCAGGCGAGGAGCGTGCACCTCGACCTCGCCGAGCGCGCCGTGATGGGGGGCCGGTGGGGGGAAGGGCGCGAGCACGCGGAGCGCGCCCTCACCCTGCCGCACGGGCCCGCCAGGAGCGGCGAGGAGCTCGAGCGCCTCGCCCGGCTGCTCGAGGCCACGGATAGCCCGCGGGCGCTCGAGGTGAGGCGCGAGCTCGCGGAGCTGGGCCTGACGGCTCCGCCGCTGCCCGGCGGCACGGGGCGCCGCACGAACCTCCCGCGCTACGCCACCTCGTTCCACGGGCGCCGTGCCGAGCTCGCCCTGATCGCCGCCAGCCTCGCGACCCCCCACGTGCGACTGCTCACCGTCCACGGCCCGGGCGGGGTGGGCAAGACCCGCCTGGCGGTGGAGAGCGGACGGCAGCACTTCGATGAGAACCGCTTCCCGCACGGCGTCTACTTCGTGGCCTTGGAGGAGGTCACGGCCGGGGAGGCGGCGGCCCTGGCCGTGGCGGGCGCCATGAGCCTAGGCCCGTCGGCCGCGGCGTCACCCGAAGACCACCTGGTCGGGGCGATCGGCGAGCGCGAGCTCCTGCTGGTGCTGGACAACTTCGAGCACCTCGTCGACGTCACCGACCTACCGGCCAGGATCGTCCGGTCCTGCCCCAACGCTCGCGTCCTCGTCACCTCGCGCCGCATCCTCAACCGGGCCGAGGAGCACGTGCTGAGCCTCGGCGGGCTGGCGACGACGAGCCTCGCCGGCGAGCCGGAGGCGCTCGGCCTGCTTCACGGCCGGCTCGCGCAGCACGCCGCGGGCGCGGGGACGCTGAGCGCGGACGACGGGCACGCCCTCCGCATATGCGAGCTGCTGGACGGCAACCCCCTGGGCATAGAGCTGGCGGCTGCCAGCGCCCGGTACCTCCCACTGGCGGCCCTGGCGGGTGAGCTGGCGTCCGGCCTCGACCTGCTCGTCAACCGTGACCCGACCTCGGCCGCGAGGCACCAGAGCATGCACGCGAGCCTGCGGCTGTCCTGGGACCTGCTGAGCGCTGACCAGCGCGAGGCCCTAGCCGCCCTGGCGGCGTTCAGAGGCGGCTGCGACAGGGAGGCGGCCCGCGAGGTCGCCGGCCTCGACCTCGCCATGCTGGGGTCCCTCTGCGACTGCGCGCTCGTACGCATGCTCCCGTCCGGACGTTTCGAGCAGCACCCCCTCGTGCAGCAGTTCGCCGCCGCGAGGCTGGCCGAGGACGAGGCCGAGGAGCAGCGCCTTCGCGCGGGTCACGCCCGCTACTACCTGGGTAGGGTCGCGGCCCTGGGTCACGATGTCCTGGGCGGCGACACGGCGGGGGAGGCGCTCACCTGGATGGAGACCGAGCTCGCCAACATCGGCCGCGCTTGGAGGTGGGCGGTGGAGGAGGGGGCCTCCGAGCTGATCGCCGACGCGGCCTGGGCCTTGGCTCACCTCGGCGAGATGCGCAGCCGCTACCGCGAGGCGATCCTCCTCCTCGAGTCCGCCGTGGAGAGGCTGGAGGGGAGCCACGCCGAGCGCGAGCCTCTGGGGCGCCTGCTCGGCTACCTGTCGTTCCTCTACTTCCGCGTGGGCGCGGTGGAGAGGTCGCTCCCTGCCGGCGAGAGGGCCGTCGGCATCCTCGCGCCGCTCCGCTCTCGCTCCGGGAACTGGGGCCTCTGGTCGGCGTACCAGGGGATGGCGATGTCGAACCTGTCGCTCTCGGACCAGGCGGAGGCGAAGCGCCACCTGGCGGCGGGGATCGCGACGGCGGAGGCTGACAAGGCCGGGGCGGACGGTGACGCGGTCCTCGCGAGGGCGGCCGACGTCGCCATCGGCATCTCGGTGCAGACGCTGGCGTACCTGGCGATCGGCGCGGGCGAGCATGGGGAGGGCATCGCCCTGTTGGAGGAGGCCAGGAGGAGCTTCGAGCCGCACAGGGCGCCCCACCTGAGCTACGTCTACTGGCAGCTCGGGCGCGCCCATCTCGAGACCGGCGCCGTAGAGCGAGCGCGAGCGTGGCTCGAGAGGGGGCTCGCCTTCTCGCACGAGATCGGGTTCCAGACGCTGGTCGGCCACACCCTCGACAACCTGGCACGCGTGCTGCTGCGCCTCGGCGAGGTCGAGGAGGCCGTGGCAGCCTGCGAGAGGGCCCTGCCCCTGGCCGTGGACAGCGGCGACAAGTGGTTGCAGGCGAGCATGCACGCCGCCCATGGGATGGCGCTGAAGGCGTCGGGCGACCTGACGGGCGCGAGGGCGGCGTTCCGCGAGAGCCTGGAGGTCGCGCGGTCGTTCGGCGGGCTCGGCTTCGCGATGGAGTCCTTCGTCGGTCTCGCCGACCCCGCCTACCACCCTGACCGGCTCGACCGCAGCGTGGCGCTCCTGAGCTGCGTGGCCGCCTCGTCCCTGACGCCAGACTTCATCGCGCGTGAGGCACGCGAGCAGGTCGCTCAGCTCGCCGGCGTCGTCAGCCCCGAAGCGCTGGGCGCCGCCGCGGAGCTCGGGAGGACCATGGACCTCGAGGAGGCCTTGGCCATGGCCTTCGAGGCGCAGGTGCCCACGCCCGGCCCGCCGCGCCGTGCGAGCCGCGTGGACAGAAGCGTGCAACCGAACTGAGGCGGGCTCGGCCCCAGGGGACCGCGGGCACTAGCTCACGGCGCCGGCTCGAACGCCGAGCCGCCTCCCGGTTCCGCCGGCTGGTCGTCGGGCGCGGCCGGCTCGGCCTGGGGCGTGCGCAGCTCGCGCATCGTCACGCTGCCGAGGCCGCCGAAGCGCGGTAGGTCGACCATGTCCATGCGGAGCATGCGCTCGGTCATCTTCGAGAGGAACAGGCGGTTCAGCTCGGGCTTGGCCGACATGCGGCGCAGCACGGCCGCCGGCACCTGGATGAGCGTCGTGTCCTCGTCGGCCACCACCTGGGCGGTGCGGGGCACGCCCGTGAGGGCCGCGATCTCGCCGAAGAAGTCGCCGGCGTTGAGGACCTCGAGCGGCCGGTAGCCGCCCTCCTCGTCCCAGCCCGCTACGGCGCGGCCCGACACGATGAAGTAGCCCGCGTCGCTGGGGTCGCCCTTGCGCACGACGACGTGCCCGGCGGGGGCCTCGGCCACCAAGGTGGCGGACGCGAGCTCCCGTACCTCGGCCGGCGTCAGCGTGCCCATCACCGGCAGGTGCGCGGCCAGGGCGGCGTAGTCCTCGGGCGTGGCGGCGCGGGTGTGGCGCAGGCCGGGCGCGGCCGCGGCGCCGCGCAGGAGCGCGACGGCGCGCCGCCACTCGGCCGCGGGCTGGCCTAGGCCCGGCAGGACGGCGGCGGCCACGCCGAGCGCCACGGTCGCCACCGCGGTGACGAGGTAGACGGTGCGGATGTCGAAGTAGTCGGCGAGGCCGACCATGACCATGCCGACGAGGAAGAAGACGTTGGAGGCGACCGAGAAGGTGCTTGACACCCGCCCGCGGACCTCGCGGGTCGTCTGGCGCTGGATGATCAGCCTGCCGGCGATGCTGGAGGGCGCGTTGAAGAAGCCCGAGACCATGATCAGGGCGATGGCCCACGGTATGTTCGTCGCCCTGGCGTAGAGGACGCCCACGACGCCCATGCCGATGTACGCGATCGTGAGCCACTGCCCCTCGCGGAGCCGGTCCGCGCGCGCGGCCATGAACAGGCTGCCGAACACGAACGCCAACGAGGTCAGGCCCTCCTGGAGCCCGAACACGAACTCGGTGGCTCCCAGGGCCTGCACGGCGAACGGCAGTAGGAGGGCGTTGTGCAGGCCGAAGGTCACCGCCACGCCGGCCGAGATGATCAGCAGCGAGCGCAGGATGTCGCTCTCCCACAGGTACTTGAGGCCCGTGCTCAGGTTGCGCAGCACCGACTCGGCGTTCGTCGACTCGTCGGCCTGGAGCTTCGGGATGGCGATGGTCGAGATGATCAGCGCCGAGGCGAGGAAGGTGGCGGAGTTCACGTAGAAGGCCCAGTCGACCGAGGCGGCGGAGGCGATGAGGCCGCCGGCGGCGAAGCCGACGGCGGTGGACCCGAAGCCGCTTATCGCCAGCATCGAGTTCGCGGCGGCGAGCTCCTCGTCGGAGGCGATCTCGGGCAGGACGGCGGAGTGGGCCGGGTGGAAGAACGTGCCGATGGCGCTGATCACGGCCACGGACAGGTAGAGCCACCCCACGCCGAACGAGATCAGGAACGGGATGGCCAGCACGAAGACGCCGCGCAGGACGTCGCAGATCACCATGATGCGCTTGCGGTCGTACCGGTCGACGACGACCCCGGCGAAGAGGCCCACGAGGAGCGCCGGCGCCGCGGTGGCCATGAGCACGAGGCCGACCGATAGGGCGGAGCCGGTCACGCGGTAGACGAGGATCGCAGCCGCGATGTCGACGAGGGAGTCGCCGACGGTGGAGACGAGCTGGGCGAGCCACATCGCCCTGAACCGCCGGTTCTTGAACACGGCGAAGGGTGACAGGGTGGCGGCTGCGGACGCCATCTACGCACCTCCTCGTCCCGGCCCCGCCTGCCCGGCTCACGTCGGGCCCGAGACGACGCCGAGACGGCTCCAGGACGGATCGTTCCGCCGAGGAGTCGTGAGTTTCAGTTACATTGGGAACTCTACCCCTCGCGCCCGCGCTCGGCAAGGCCCGGAGGCTAGCCGAACAGGGGCCCGACCGGCCCGAAGCTCCTCCGCTCGTGCGCGAGCAGCCACTCCTTGCGCGGCACCCCGCCGCCGTAGCCGCCCAGGCTCCCGTCGGCGTTGACGACGCGGTGGCACGGCACGACCACCGCCAGCTGGTTCGCGCCGTTCGCCTGCGCCACGGCCCGGAACGCCGTGGGCCTGCCGATGGCCCTCGCCACCTCGGCGTAGGTGCGCGTCTCGCCCGGGGGGATGCGCAGCAGCTCGGCCCACACCGTCCGCTGGAACTCGCTGCCCAGGGGCCTGATCGGCGTCGCGAAGGCGTGCAGCTGGCCGGCGAAGTAGGCCGCCAGCTCGCGCTCGATGCTCGCCAGCACGTCGTTGCTGCCCGGCACGATCGCGGCCTTCGCGCGCAGCCGCCTGAGCTCGGTCTCGAGGCCGCGCCGCTCGACGAACTCGAGGAGCACGAGGGCCTCGTCGTCGGCGATGGCCAGCATCGGGCCGAGGGGCGTGTCGAGCCACGCGGCCGCCATCACGGGCCCCTCGGCGGCGCTGGGCGCCGAGCCGATGATGCGGTTGAAGGCGTCCCGGAAGCCGCTGCCTGACTCGTAGCCCACCGACTGCTGTGCCGTGATCACGCTGCCGCCCTCCCTGATCACCTGCAGCGCGAGGCCCATCCGCCTGGCGCGCGCGTACTCGACGAACGTCATGCCGAACCGCCGCTTGAACGCCCGCCTGGCCGTGCTGACGTCCACACCCAGGGCGCGGAAGTCGGCGTCGCGCCAGCGGCGCTCGGGCTCGCGCTCGACAGCCTCCACCAGCGTGCGCACCACCGCGGGCACCTCGTTCGGGTGCGACAGCGGCCGGCAGCGCAGGCAGGGCCGGTACCCGGCGTGGAGCGCGGCCTTCGCCGTGGCGAAGAACTCGCAGTTCTCGAGCCGCGGCTTGCGGGCCGGGCACGTGGGCCGGCAGAACACCCCCGTCGTGCGCACGCCCACGTAGAAGACGCCCTCGTACTCGGCGTCGCGGGTAAGCAGGGCCTGGTAGTAACGGCGGGTGACGGCCTCCGTCATGGGCTGGAGTGTAGGACGCGGCGGGCCAGGGCGCCGCCGCGGAACGAGCAGGTGATCCCCGCGGATCGAGCAGGCGATCCCGACGCGGGTCGGCGCCGGTTCCGGGCCGCTCCTCCCCCCACGCGCTCGCCGACCGCGCTCCCGGCCGCGGCCCGCTTCGGGCCGAGCGCCGCCGCTCACCCGCGCTCGGCGGCCGCCTCCCGGAGCAGCCGGACGGCCTTCGGCCCGACGCCGTGCAGGGCCAGCAGCTCCGCGTCGGACCGGCTGACGGCCGCCGACAGCGTGTCGATGCCGGCGGCCAGGAGCGCCCTCCTGGCGGGGCGACTCAGGCCCGGAGGCAGGCCGTCGGGCCCTGCTGGCACCATGCCAGAGGCGGCCCGCTCGCGCGGCGCGACCAGCCGCTTCGGGGCGCGGCTGCGCCACGCCTTCTCGAGCAGGGCGTTGAGCTCCATGCCGTCGACGTCGGCCAGGGGCACGCGCACCCCGATCAGCTGGCCGGAGCGCGTGAGTGGCTCGGCCACGGCGAGCCGCTCCAGTACGCGGTCGGCGTCCTCGTCGGTCATCGGGAGCTCGACCAGGCCGTCCTTCGTCAGCGACACGAAGCGCTTGCCGCGCACGGCGAACGCGACCAGGCCGAAGCGTGTGCCCTCCTCGACCTCGGGGAGGCGCAGGGCTGACCGGCGGAGGTGGGAGAGGGTCGTCATGGAGACCTCCTCGCGTGGGCTGGGGCCAGCGTAGCGCGGGAGCGCGGCCGGCGCCCTGCCAGCCGCCCGCGACGCTGCCCGCGGCGCGGCGGCCACGCCTGCGACGCCGGTAGGCCCGCGCTGGCGGCGGTCCCTCGCCCAGTTGGATGATGCGGCCCAGGAGGTCGCCCATGTGCCGAAGCATCAAGCCGCTCTTCAACTTCGACCCGCCCGCGACCGAGGCGGAGGTGCGCGCAGCGGCGCTCCAGTACGTGCGGAAGGTCAGCGGGTTCCACAAGCCGTCGCGCGCCAACGAGGCCGCGTTCGCCGCGGCCGTCGACGCGGTGGCAGCCGCGACCGCGCGGTTGCTGGCCGGCCTCGAGACCGCGATGCCGCCCAAGGACAGGGAGGTCGAGGCCCGTAAGGCGCGCGAGCGCTCGGCGTGGCGGTACCGCCGCGTCGAGGCGTTCCTGGAGGGCGACCCGGCCCCGTAACGGCGTACTCAGCCATGCCACGCGGGCGCGCCCTACCATGCGGCCCTACCGTGGAGCGCGAGCGCATCCTGATCGTCGAGGACGACCCCCAGTTGGCCCGGGCCCTCGAGGCCGAGCTGCTGAGGGTATACGACGCCGTCGTCGTCGCCACCGGCAGGGAGGCCCTGACACGGGCCGAGACCGAGGCGTTCGACCTCATCCTGCTCGACCTGGGGCTCCCCGACATGGACGGCCTCGACGTCGCGGCGGAGCTCAAGGACAACCCCGCCTCGATACTCATGCTCACCGCGCGCGCGGACGTGCGGAGCCGCGTCGCCGGCCTCTACATCGGCGCCGACGACTACCTGGCGAAGCCGTTCGACATGCAGGAGCTCCTCGCCCGCGTCTACGCGCAGATGCGCCGGCGCGCCAGGCCCGACGTCTACACCGCCGGGCCACTAAGCCTGTCCCTCGTCGACCGCACCTGCACCGTCGACGGGCGGCTGCTCGAGCTGACCGCGCACGAGTTCAACCTGCTGGCGCTGTTCCTCGCGAACCAGGGGCGGGTCTTCTCGAAGCACACCATCGAGGACCGGCTCTACAAGGAGTCGACGCCCACCTCCAACGCGGTCGAGGCCCTGGTGTCGCGGCTGCGCGGCAAGCTCGCCGACGCCGGCGTCACCGACCTCATCGAGACCGTGCGGGGCCTCGGCTACGTCACGAGGGAGCGCGAGCCGTGAGGCTGAGGGCCAGGCTGGGGCTCGCCGCCGTGGGCCTCACGGTGGCCGTCGTGGCGGCGTTCGGCGCCGTCGCGTACCGGTCGTTCGTGCGCCAGCAGGACGAGCAGCTGCGGGTGCTGCTGGCGGAGGACCTCCGGCGGGTGACGGCTCTCCTCGACAGGCCCGCCCTCGGCGCCTCGTTCGCGCCCGACGAGACCGGCTCCTCCGTCCTCCAGCTCGTGACGCCGGCGGGGGAGGTGGCGGTCGCCGTCGGCGACAGCGAGCCGCTCCCCGTCGTCGACGTCCCGACCGTCATCGAGCGCGGCGGCCGCACGCTGCTCGTCGCGACCGGCGCCTGGCCGTGGACCAACGGCAGCGTCAGGCTGGCGCACGACATCGGCGCGGCCCTGGCGGTGCGGCGGGACCTCCTGGAGTCCCTCGTCGCCGCCGGGATCCTCGTGACCCTGGTCGCGGCGGCGGTGGGGCTGGCCGGCTCCCGCGGCATGCTCACGCCGCTGGTGAGGGTGGCGCGGCAGGCGCGCGAGGTCGACCCCGCGGCGCCCAAGGGCGTCGCGTACGACGGGCCCCGCGACGAGATCGGCGACCTCGTCGACGCCCTCAACGGCGCGCTCGACGCGATCGGGCAGCGCAAGGAGGCCGAGCGTCGTTTCCTGCTCGAGGTCTCGCACGAGCTGGCGGCACCACTGACGCTGGTGAACTACCACCTCGGCGCGGTCAGGGAGGCTCATCCCGACGACCCCCACGTGCGCGCCGCCGCCGAGGGCACGCGCGAGCTGCTGCGTACCTCTCAGGACCTGCTGGTCCTGGCGCGTGGGGAGCTCGAGCGCCCGCTCGAGCCGCGGGTAGTCGACCTGCGGGACGTCGTGCTCCGCGTGGCCGACGAGTACCCGGGCATCGGGCTCGACCTCGGCGGGCGGCTCGAGGTCGTCGGTGACCCGGAGCGCCTGGTGCAGGTGGTTCGCAACCTGGTCCGCAACGCCCTGCAGGCGGTGGGTCGACCCGACGGCGTGGAGGTGAGCCTCGGCACCGACGACGACCAGGCGGTCGTGCGGGTGCGCGACGACGGCCCTGGCATGTCGGAGGAGACGGTGAGGCGGGCCTTCGAGCACGGCTTCAGCGGGGCTGGCGGGGTCGGGGTCGGCCTGACCGTGTGCCGGCGCCTCGTGGAGCAGCACGGCGGCGAGCTGCGGCTGCGGTCGAGCCTGGGGAAGGGCAGCTGCTTCGAGGTGCGCCTCGAGCGCCTTGCCGCGCGGCTCGAGGGCGGGGCCCAGGAGCCGAGCGAGGGGCTCCAGGTCGGCGGCGTCCGGCCGGACCCGGCCGGCGCTTCGTGAGCGCGCCGCGGCGGAGCGACGCCCCGATGGGGGCTCAGGGTCACCTGACGGGAGCCTATGCGCCGCGTAAGGTTCGCGTAAGGTCCGGGCTCCAAGGTGACCCGCGGGCACCTTCGGGTCGCCCCGTGGCGAGGGAACCGTGATGAGACGTGTGGCGATGATGGTCGGCTTGGCGTTGGCGCTGTCGTGGGTGGCGGCGCTCGACCTCCCGACCGACGCGACCGTGATGGTCACGTCCCCCGACGGCACGATCGTCGGCGTGGGGCGGGTGGTCGCGGGTCGCGGCTTCGTGCTCGAGCTCCTGCCCGGCTTCAGCGGCGAGGGCACCCTCGTCTTCACGACCCCGGACGGCGACGTCAGGGTCGCCAAGGTCTCCGTCCGCGACGGCGCCGTCTTCGT
>DATGNP010000075.1:0-12121 GCA_035306665.1 Trueperaceae bacterium | reverse complement strand
GAGCACAAGAACATCGTGCTCGGCAAGGCCGGCCGCAAGCGCTGGATGGGCCGCAAGCCGCACCAGCGCGGCCGCGCCATGAACCCGGTCGACCACCCCCACGGCGGCGGGGAAGGTCGCTCCACCGGCGGGCGCCCTCCGGTCAGCCCGTGGGGCCAGCAGGCCAAGGGCCTCAAGACCCGCGACAAGCGCAAGGTCTCCGGTCGCTTCATCGTCCGCCGCCGGAAGGGGAAGTGAGCCATGGCTCGTAGCCTCAAGAAGGGGCCGTTCGTAGACGCGCACCTCCTGAAGAAGATCGACGCGGCCAACGCCTCCGGCGACAGGCGCGTCATCAAGACCTGGAGCCGCCGCTCCACGATCGTGCCGGAGATGGTGGGCCACACCATCGGCGTCTACAACGGTCGCCAGCACGTGCCGGTGTTCGTGCAGGAGACGATGGTCGGCCACAAGCTCGGGGAGTTCTCGCCCACCCGCACCTACCGCGGGCACGGCGGGGGCCGTAGGGAGTGACCGTGCCCCAGGCCAAGGCTTCCCTCAGGATGCTGCGCGTCACGCCGCGCAAGACGCGCCTCGTCGCGGACCTGATCCGCGGCAAGGACGTCGCGCAGGCCGAGGCGATCCTGAAGTACACCGACAAGCGCGCCGCCGAGCCGATCTTGAAGCTCCTCAAGAGCGCTCGCGCGAACGCCGTGAACAACCACGACATGTTCGACGACCGGCTGTTCGTCAAGGAGATCCAGGTCGGGGACGGCCCCACGCTCAAGCGCGCGATGCCGCGCGCTCGCGGCCGCGCCGACCTCGTGAGGAAGCGGACCTGCCACGTCTCGATCACCCTGGAGGAGCGCAGTGGGAAATAAGATCAATCCCGTCGGCTTCCGCCTCGGCGTGAACAAGCAGCCGTCCGCTCACTGGTACGCCAGCGCGAAGGACTACCCGAAGCTGCTGGCCGAGGACGAGAGGATCAGGCAGGTCGTCCGCGAGGACGTCGGCCACTCCGGCATCGCGCGCATCGAGATCGAGCGCGCCGCCCACAACGTCAACGTCACGATCCACACGGCCAAGCCCGGCGTGGTCATCGGGCGCGGCGGCGAGTCGATCAAGTCGCTCCGGGCGAAGCTCGGCAAGTTCATCGGCGGCAACGTCGCGGTGAACGTGCAGGAGGTCCCGAACCCGAACACGACCGCCGCGCTCGTCGCGCAGCGCATCGCGGAGCAGCTCGAGCGTCGCTTCGCCTTCCGCCGCGCGATGAAGCAGGCCGTGCAGCGGACGATGGAGTCCGGCGCCCGCGGCGTGAAGGTCCGCTGCTCCGGCCGCCTCGGCGGCGCCGAGCAGGCCCGTCCCGAGTGGTACGCCGAGGGCCGCGTCCCCCTCCAGACGCTCCGCGCCGACATCGACTACGGCACCGCTGAGGCCAGGACGACCTACGGCGTGATCGGCGTCAAGGTGTGGGTGTTCCACGGCGAGATCGTCGGCGACAAGCAGCGCCGCGCCGCCGTCGTGCCGCGCCCGAAGACCGACGACGACAAGAAGCGCCGCCGGCGTCCGCAGGCCCGTCGCCGCGACGCCAGGGGCCGCGACGCCAAGCCCCGGGCGCGTAGGGACTGAGCGAAGATGCTGCTACCGAAGAGAGTCAAGTACCGCAAGCAGATGCGCGGCCGCATGACCGGCAGCACCAAGGGCGGGGACTACGTCGCCTTCGGCGACTACGGCCTCGTCGCGATGGAGCCGGGCTGGATCAGGTCGAACCAGATCGAGGCCTGCCGCATCACGATGAGCCGCTTCTTCAAGCGCGGCGGCAAGATCTACATCCGGATCTTCCCCGACAAGCCCGTGACGAAGAAGCCGCAGGAAGTCCGCATGGGTAAGGGCAAGGGCGCCGTGGAGTACTGGGTCTCGGTCGTCAAGCCCGGCCGCGTGATGTTCGAGGTCTCGAACGTCACCGAGGAGCAGGCCAGGGAGGCCTTCCGCCTGGCGTCCCACAAGCTCCCCATCAAGACGAAGATGGTCAAGCGGGAGATCTACGATGAAGTCCAGTGAGGCTCGCAGGCTGAGCGAGGAGGAGATCGTCGCCGAGGTCGAGAAGCGTCGCCAGGAGCTCCTCGACCTGAGGATCCAGTCGGCGATCGGCCAGACCTCGAACCCGCGCCGGATCCGGGCCGCGAAGCGCGAGATCGCGCGGCTCCTCACCATCGCCAAGGAGAAGGCTGAAGCCCGATGAAGAAAGTCATGCAGGGCCGCGTCGTGTCAGACAAGGCCGACAAGACCGTGACCGTCAACGTCGAGCGGCGCTTCAAGCATTTGCTTTACGGCAAGGTCGTTACCGTCTCGAAGAGGTACCTGGCCCACGACGAGGCCAACGAGTACGGCGTGGGCGACATCGTCGAGATCGCGTCCAGCCGTCCGATCAGCAAGCGCAAGCGCTGGGTCGTGACGCGCCTGGTCGAGAAGGCGCGCGCCTAAGGGACCCCCAGCGATGATCCAGCAGGAGACATACCTCGACGTGGCCGACAACTCCGGCGCCCGCACGATCCAGTGCATCCGGGTGCTCGGGACCGGCCAGCAGTGGGTCGGATCGGTCGGCGACGTGATCGTCGCGGCCGTGAAGGACGCGATCCCGCACGCCGCCATCAAGAAGGGTGACGTGGTCAGGGCCGTGATCGTGCGGACCAAGAAGGAGGTCAACCGCAAGGACGGTTCCTCCATCCGCTTCGACTCGAACGCGGCCGTGATCATCAACAACCAGAACGAGCCGCGCGGCACGCGCGTGTTCGGTCCCGTCGCCCGCGAGCTCCGCGACAAGCGCTTCATGCGCATCGTGTCCCTGGCGCCGGAGGTGCTGTGATGACGACGGTCAAGTCCCGCATCCGCAAGGGCGACCGCGTCCGCGTCATCGCCGGCAAGCACAAGGGCGAGGAGGGCGAGGTCCTAGCGGTGCTCCGCGAGAAGGGCCGCGTCCTCGTCAAGAACGTCAACATCATCAAGAAGGCCCGCAAGCCCACGCAGGAGAACCCGCGCGGCGGCTTCGTCGAGCAGGAGGCGAGCATCCACCTCAGCAACGTGCAGCTCGTCGACCCGCAGAGCGGCAAGCCCACGCGGATCGGCGTGACGGTCAAGGACGACGGCACCAAGGTGCGCGTCGCCAAGCGCAGCGGCGCCGAGCTGGACGAGTGAGGACGGAAGTGGCAGACACCCGGCAGGTACAGTCGCCGACGAAGCAGCGCTACCAGGCTGTCAAGCAGCAGCTGATGGAGCGCCACGGCTACGACAACGTCATGGCCGTGCCGCGCTTCGAGAAGGTCGTCATCAACATGGGCCTCGGCGAGGCCCGCGAGGACTCGAAGGTCCTGGAGCGCGCCAGCCGGGAGCTGGCCCAGATCGCGCTGCAGCGCCCCGCCGTGACGCGGGCGAAGAAGTCGGTGTCGAACTTCAAGGTCCGCGCCGGCATGCCGGTCGGCCTGCGCGTGACGCTCCGCGGCGAGCGGATGTGGTCGTTCCTCGACCGCCTGATCCACGTCGCGCTGCCGCGCGTCCGCGACTTCCGCGGCGTGTCGACGAACAGCTTCGACGGCCGCGGCAACTACAGCCTCGGCATCCGCGAGCAGATGGTGTTCCCCGAGATCGACTACGACCAGGTCGACGCGACGCGCGGCTTCGACGTCACCATCGTCACGACCGCGCAGACCGACGAGGAAGCCAGGACGCTGCTCGAGCTGGTCGGCATGCCGTTCAGGAAGTAAGGAGAGGGAGGACAAGTGGCTACCAAGGCCCAGATCGCCAAGGCCCAGCGCAAGCCCAAGTTCCAGTCGAGGCAGATCAATCGCTGCGGCCGCTGCGGCCGCTCGCGCGCCTACCTGCGCGACTTCGGCCTGTGCCGGATCTGCATGCGCGAGATGGCGCACCAGGGCTTCCTGCCCGGCGTCGTCAAGTCGAGCTGGTGAGGGACGCCGCCCCGGGGGCACCCCTGGGGCGGGAGGACGGTCGTCAACAGAGAGGTCAACGCCAGCGGGGTAGAGGTCCTCGCGCACGCGGGGAAACCGCCCCCACGGAGGAAGTAGATGCAGACAGACCCGATAGCGGACATGCTGACGCGCATCCGCAACGCCACGGCGATCGCGATGCCCAGCGTCGACGTGCCCGCCAGCAAGTTCAAGAAGGCCCTGGCCGAGCTCCTCGTCCGCGAGGGCTACCTCAAGGACGTCGAGGAGGTCGTGGAGGACGGCAAGGCCGTGCTCCGCATCGGCCTGAAGTACGGCCCGAAGCGCAAGAGCGTGATCAACTCGATCCGCCGCGTCTCGAAGCCCGGCCGCCGGGCCTACACCCGGTCGAAGGGCGTCCCCGTCGTCCGCGGCGGGCTCGGCCTGGCCGTGATCTCCACGCCCCTGGGGCTGCTCCCCGACCGCGAGGCCCGCGCCAAGAACGTCGGCGGCGAGATCATCTGCGAGGTGTGGTGAGATGTCCCGCGTAGGCCGCAACCCGATCCAGCTCCCCAAGGGCGTCGAGGTCAAGACCGTCAGGAGCGGCGTCATCGAGGTCAAGGGCCCCAAGGGCACCCTCACCGTCGACGTCCACCCCGAGCTCGGCCTCGAGATCGAGGACGGCGTGCTGACCGTGACGCGTCAGGGCGACGACCGCGAGGTGCGCGCCCGACACGGCCTGGCCCGCGCCCTCCTGCAGAACGCCGTCGTGGGGGTGTCCGAGGGCTACACCCGCGACCTCGAGATCCACGGCGTCGGCTTCCGCTGTCAGATGAAGGGGCAGAACCTCGAGCTGAGCCTCGGGTACTCGCACCCCGTCGTCGTGGAGCCGCCGCAGGGCATCACGATCACGGCTCCAGAGCCGACCAAGATCCAGGTCAGCGGCATCGACAAGCAGGCCGTCGGCCAGGTCGCCGCCAACATCCGCGCGCTGAGGCCGCCCGACGCCTACCACGGCAAGGGCGTCCGCTACGCGGGCGAACAGGTCCGTCTCAAGCCCGGCAAGGCCGCCGCGCGCTGAGGTCATAAGCGATGAGCATGAACATCAACGTACGCAGGGAGCGCCGCACGAACCGCACGCGGCGCCGGCTCAAGCGGCCCGTCGACACCGGCAGGCTCCGCCTGAGCGTGTTCCGCAGCGCGAAGCACATCTACGCGCAGGTCATCGACGACCGCACGGGCAGCACCGTCGCGGAGGCCAACACGAAGAACGTCGAGGTCTCGGGCGACAAGACCGCGCAGGCCAAGGCCGTCGGGCTGGCCATCGCCGAGCGGGCGCTGCAGGCCGGCGTCAAGCGGGTCGTGTTCGACCGTGGCCCGTTCAAGTTCCACGGCCGCGTCAAGGCCCTCGCCGACGGGGCCCGCGAGGGAGGCCTCGAGTTCTGATGGCTGAAACCGACTTCGAAGACAAGGTCATATTCATCCGCCGCACCGCCAAGACCTACAAGGGCGGCAGGCGGTTCCGGTTCGGGGCCATGGTCGTCATCGGCGACCGCAACGGCCGCGTCGGCCTCGGCCTCGGCAAGGCCCGCGAGGTCCCGGTCGCCGTGCAGAAGGGCCAGTACGTGGCCCGGCGCAACATCATCAAGGTCCCGATCGAGGAGCCCGGCACGATCCCCCACGAGGTCGTGGGCGAGCACGGCACCAGCCGCGTGATGCTCAAGCCGGCGGGCGCCGGCACCGGCGTGATCGCCGGGAGCGTGCCGCGCGCGATCGTCGAGCTGGCCGGCTACCGCAACCTCCTCACGAAGGAGCTCGGGTCCCGCAACCAGACGAACGTCGCGTACGCCGTCATGGAGGGCCTCAAGCAGCTCAAGACCTACGAGGAGGCGAAGCGGGAGCGGGAGAACGCGCGATGAGGGTCACGCTGAGGAAGAGCCTCATCGGCATCCCCAAGGACCAGCGCGCGACCGTCCACGCGCTGGGCCTGCGCAAGATCGGCGACGTCCGCGAGGTCAAGGACAACGAGAGCACCCGCGGCATGGTCGCCAAGGTCGCGTACCTGCTCGACATCGAAGGGTGGGAGCGGAAGTGAAGCTCAACGAACTCAAGCCGGCGCCCGGCGCGAAGAAGGACCGCAAGCGCCTGGGCAGGGGCGTCGGCAGCGGCCGCGGCAAGACCGCCGGCCGGGGCCAGAAGGGGCAGAAGAGCCGCTCCGGCTTCAGCCAGGGCGCGGGCTGGGAAGGCGGCCGCTCGCGGCTGATCATGCGCCTGCCCAAGCGCGGCTTCACCCGTGTCAAGGCCCCGCTCCAGATCGTCAACGTCGGCGACCTCAACGCCTTCGCCGAGGGCGACGAGGTCGACGCCGTTGCCCTCAAGGCCCGCGGTCTCATCAGGCGCGCCGACCACCCCGTGAAGCTCCTGGGTGACGGCGTCCTCGAGGTCAGGAAGCTGAAGGTCAAGGTCGACCAGGCCTCGGGCGCCGCCGTCGCCGCGGTCGCCGCCGCCGGCGGCACGCTCGTGCTGCCCGAGGGCGAGGCCGAGGAGGCCGTCGCGGCGCCCGCCGCGGCGCCGGCGTCCGAGACCGAGGCGGCCGCCGAGGCCGAGCCGGCCGCGGAGGCGCAGGCGGAAGCCCCGCCGGAGGCGGAGGCCGGGGCCAGCGCCGCGGCCGACGAGCCCGCCGCCGACGGCGCCGGCGACGAGGAGCCCGCCGCGGACCCGGACGCCTCCGCCGAGGAGAACTAGCCGATGCTGCAGGCCTTCCGCAACGCCCTGGTCATCCCCGACCTGCGTAGGAAGCTGCTCGTCACGATCGGGCTGCTGGGCGTGTACCGCCTGATGGTCCACATCCCCACGCCGGGCGTCGACATCGAGGCCCTGCAGGGGGGCGCGCTCTCGAGCGACATCTTCTCGCTCCTGAACTTCATCTCGGGCGGGAACTTCGAGGTCTTCTCGATCGCCGCGCTGGGGGTCATCCCCTACATCACGGCGAGCATCATCATCCAGCTCCTCACCTCGACGTACCCGCCCCTCGAGCGGCTGGCGCGCGAGGGCGAGGAAGGCCGCCGCAAGATCACGCAGTACACCCGCCTGGGCGCCACGGCCCTCGGCGCGATCCAGGCCGTCTTCCTCGCCGTAGCGCTCCTCGGGCCCTCCGGTGCGCTCAAGGTGGGCTGGAGCAACGGGCCGTTCTTCTGGTTCGTCGTGCTCGTCACGCAGGTCGCGGGCATCAGCGTCGTGATGTGGCTCGGCGAGAAGATCACCGAGTACGGTATCGGCAACGGGATCTCGCTGATCATCTACGCCGGCATCGTCGCGGCGTTCCCCGGCGCCCTCGGCCAGCAGTTCGCGCTCATCGGCACCGGTGAGGCGAACGTCTTCGGGCTGATCATCTTCTTCGTGCTGCTGATCGTCGCGATCGCCGGCATGGTCCTGGTGCAGCAGTCCGAGCGGCGCATCCCCGTCCAGTACGCCCGCAAGGTCGTGGGGCGCAAGGTCATGGGCGGCCAGACGACCTACATCCCGCTGCGCCTGAACGCCGCCGGCGTGATCCCGATCATCTTCGCCGTCGCGATCCTGATCCTGCCCCAGACGGTCCTCGGCGCGTTCCCCAACGTCGTGTGGATGCAGAACCTCGGCGCCTGGTTCAACCCGTCGCAGTGGCAGGGCCTCCTGGTCTCGACGCTGCTGATCGTCGCGTTCACGTACTTCTACACGCAGATCTCGTTCGACCCCAGGCGCATCTCCGAGAACCTGCGCGAGTACGGCGGGTTCGTCCCCGGCGTGCGCCCCGGTCAGCCCACGACCGACCACCTCACGCGCATCACGACGCGCATCACGCTCTGGGGCGCCCTGTTCCTCGGCGCGGTGAACGCGCTGCCGCAGGCGCTCGCCTGGATCACGGGCACGGGCCAGCTCTCGTTCGCGTTCTCCGGCACCGGCCTGCTGATCATGGTGGGCGTCGCGCTCGACACGCTCAGGCAGCTCGAGTCGCAGCTGATGATGCGGCACTACGAGGGCTTCGTGCAGCGCGGCCGGATCCGCGGCCGCGGAAGGCGCTTCTAGGTGGCCGCCGACCAGGCCGAGCGGACCAGCGTGGTCCTGCTGATGGGCCCGCCGGGAGCCGGCAAGGGCACCCAGGCCGGGCTCCTCGCGAAGGCGCGGGGCCTCACCAAGCTCTCGACCGGCGACATGCTGCGCGACCACGTCAGGCGCGGCACGGAGCTGGGCCGGCGCGCCAAGAGCCTGATGGACGAGGGCGTGCTGGTGCCCGACGACCTGATCATCGCGATGGTCAGGGAGGAGCTGATGGGGATGGACCCCGTGCGGGTCCTCCTCGACGGCTTCCCCCGCACGACGGGGCAGGCCAGGGCCCTCGACGACCTGCTGAAGGAGCTGGGCGCCCCGATCGACGCCGTCGTCGTCCTGTCCGTCGACTCGGAGGAGCTGGTGCGCCGCCTCATGGGGCGCGCCGCCGCCGAGGGCCGCAGCGACGACAACGAGGACACGATCCGCACCCGCATGCAGGTCTACCAGGAGCAGACGCGGCCGCTGCTCGACTACTACCGCGCCGCCGGCAAGCTCCACCGCGTCAACGGCGTCGGCAGCGAGGACGAGGTCTTCGCCCGCATCGCCCAGGTCCTGGACGGTGTGAACGCGTGATCCTCAAGCGCCGCGCCGAGCTCGAGGTCATGGCCGAGGCCTGCGCCATCAACAGCGCGGCGCTCGAGGCCGTCGAGGCGGCGCTGCGGGTCGGCGTGTCAACCGCCGAGCTCGACAGGATCGCCGAGGATGCTATACTCTCGCGCGGCGGAAAGCCTGCCTACAAGGGCTACAACGGCTTCCCCGCCACGCTTTGCACCTCCGTCAACGAGGTGGTCGTCCACGGGTTCCCGTCGGACGAGCCGCTCCGGGACGGAGACATCGTTTCGGTCGACATCGGGACGTTCTACCGCGGTTACGCCGCCGACATGGCGCGGACCTACGCCATCGGAACGGTCCCTGTCGAAACACGTCGTCTGCTGGAGGCGACCGAGCGTGCCCTGCACGCCGGCATCGCCGCCGCGCAGGCGGGAGCTCGTCTCGGCGACGTCTCCGCGGCCATACAGGGCGTCGTCGAGGCCGAGGGCTTCTGGGTAGTGAGGGAGTTCGTGGGTCACGGCATCGGTCGCGACCTCCACGAGCCGCCCGAGGTACCCAACTTCGGTCGTGCCGGCACGGGGCCCGTCCTCCGTCCCGGCCTCGTCCTGGCGATCGAGCCGATGGTGGCTCAGAGCCGCACGCGCGTGCTCGTCGCCGACGACGGCTGGACGGCTTACACGGAGAACGGCTCCATGGCGGCGCATTTCGAGCACACCGTGGCCATCACGGAAGACGGCCCATGGGTGCTCACGGACCGGCGAGCGGCGGGGGAGACCGCCCCCAGCGCCGCCGAAGCAGGAGGTGTACATGGCGCGTCGTAGACGCTCGGGACCCCGCAGGCCGCCACGCGACGACCGTCAGGAGGAGACGACCCAAGACACGATCCGAACGGAAGGCGTGGTCCTGGAAGCGCGACCCAACACGACCTTCTTGGTCCAGTTGGACGCCGGGCCCGAGGTGCTTGCCCACGTAGGGGGCAAGATGAGGCGCCATTACATCAGGATCCTCCCTGGCGACAGGGTGGTCGTCGAGATCAGCACGTACGACCCGGAGAAGGGTCGCATCGTCTACCGCAAGTAGGAGCCGGGATGAAGGTTAGAGCTTCAGTGAAGCCGATGTGCGACAAGTGCAAGGTGATCCGCCGCCACGGGAGGGTGTACGTGATCTGCAGCGTGAACCCGAAGCACAAGCAGAGGCAGGGGTGAGGCATGGCTAGGATCGCAGGCGTCGACCTGCCGCGCGAGAAGCGCGTGGAAGCGGCCCTCCCGTACATCTACGGGATCGGCTGGTCGCGTTCGAAGGACATCCTCGCGAAGGCCGAGGTCGACCCGAACACGCGGGTCAAGGACCTCACCGAGACCGAGGTCGGTCGTCTCCGCGAGATCATCGACCGCGAGTACAAGGTCGAGGGCGACCTCAGGCGCGAGGTGCAGCTCAACATCAAACGGCTGATGGACATCGGCTGCTACCGCGGCCTGCGGCACCGTCGCGGCCTGCCGGTGCGCGGTCAGTCCACGAAGACGAACGCGCGCACCCGCAAGGGCCCGCGCCGCACCGTCGCGGGCAAGAAGAAGGCGCCGAAGAAGTGAGGCTGATGCAGCATGGCTAAGGCTGGAACCAAGTCCGCGAAGAAGCGCGTCAAGCGCAGCCTCGCGGAGGGCAAGGCGTTCATCCACGCCTCGTACAACAACACGATCGTCACGATCACCGACATGGACGGCAACACGGTGGCGTGGTCCTCCGCCGGCTCGATCGGCTACAAGGGCTCGAAGAAGGGCACGCCGTACGCCGCGCAGCTCGCCGCCGCCGACGCCACCCGGAAGGCCCAGAACATGGGCATCTCGCAGGTCGACATCGTGATCCGCGGCACCGGCTCGGGCCGCGAGCAGGCGATCAGGTCGATCCAGGCCACGGGCGTGAACGTCCGCACGATCATCGACGACACCCCGTCCCCGCACAACGGCTGCCGCCCGCGCAAGCGCAAGCGCCCGTAAGGAGCTGAAGGAGAGACATGGGTCGCTACAGAGGACCGGTAGTCAAGCTCTGCCGCCGCGAAGGCGTGAACCTCATCGAGACGCCGAAGGTTCAGCGCTACATGGAGGCCCACCCCTACCCGCCCGGCCAGCACGGCCAGCGCCGTCGCCGCAAGCCGAGCGACTACGGGGTGCGCCTGCGCGAGAAGCAGAAGCTGCGCATCTACTACAACATGAGCGAGAAGCAGTTCCACAACCTCTTCCAGGAGGCCGCCAAGGCCGAGGGCTCGACCGGCTCGGTCTTCCTGCAGCTCCTGGAGTCGCGGTTGGACAACGTCGTCTACCGCCTGGGGATCGCTCACACCCGCCGTCAGGCGCGCCAGTTCGTCGCCCACGGCCACATCCTCGTCAACGGCAAGCGCGTGGACATCCCGTCCTACCGCCTCCGCCCCGGCGACGAGGTCGAGGTCGCCCCGCGGGCGAAGAAGAACCCGGTGATCCGCGCCAACGTCGAGGAGCGCCGCCGCGGGAAGCTCAGCCCGTGGCTGGAGTTCGACCCCGAGACGCTCAAGGGCAGGTTCCTGCACCGCCCGGCTCGCGAGGACATCGTCGTCCCCGTCAACGAGCTGCAGGTCATCGAGTACTACTCGCGTTGACAGCGGCGCATCGCTCGAAGGCCTAATCCAGGAGGTACAGGTGCAAATCATCCCCGAGTTCAAGGCCAAGGTGGGAGCCGACTACGGCGAGTTCGTCGTCGAGCCGCTCCCCCGTGGCTACGGCGTCACGCTGGGCAACCCCCTGCGGCGCATCCTGCTGTCCTCGGTCCCGGGGACGGCGGTCACGAGCGTCTACATAGAGGACGTCCTGCACGAGTTCTCCACGATCCCCGGGGTCAAGGAGGACGTCATGCAGATCATCCTCAACCTCAAGGAGCTCGTCGTCAAGCTCCACGAGGACGACGCCGTGACGCTGATGCTGCGGGCGGAGAAGGAAGGGACTGTCACGGCTGCCGACTTCGACGTGCCCGCGACCGCCGAGATCATCAACCCCGACCTGCACATCGCCACCCTCGCCAAGGGCGGCAAGCTGGTCATGGAGGTGCGCGTGGAGCGCGGCACGGGCTACGTGCCGGCCGAGGTCCACGGCACCAAGGACCGCATCAACTCGATCCCGGTCGACGCCGTGTTCACGCCCGTGAAGCGCGTCGCCTACCGCGTCGAGGACACCCGCGTCGGTCAGCGCACCGACCTCGACCGCCTGCTCCTGCGTGTGTGGACCGACGGCAGCGTCGACCCCCGCACCGCCCTCGACCACGCCGTCGAGACGCTGCGCAGCCAGCTCGCGGTGTTCAACGGCACGGGGGCCGAGCCGAGCGAGGAGAAGGCCCCCGTCATCAAGATCCCGTCGGCGAAGCCGGCCGAGGAGCCGCCAGCGCGGCCCGACCAGGTGATCCTGTCCCTCGAGAGCCTCGACCTCTCCAGCCGCGTCCTGCACTCGCTGCAGGAGGAGGGCATCGACTCGGTCAACGCCCTACTGGCGCTGTCCGAGCGCGACCTGAAGAAGGTCGGCGGGGTGGGCGAGAAGTCGCTCGAG
>DATGNP010000074.1:0-3545 GCA_035306665.1 Trueperaceae bacterium | reverse complement strand
CCTCGCCGGCCGCCAGCGCGTTGCCCGGGTCCCAGAGGGCCCCCACGTGGGGCGCGAGCGCGGGCGCCATGACCCGGTCGAGGCGCGCGAAGAAGCGGCCGAGGTCCGCACCGGTGCCGACCACGCACGCGTGCTCGTTCTCGACCGCGAGCACGACGTCGTGCCGCGCGGCCACCTCCGCCGCCCGCGCCATGTGGGCCGCGACGGCGTCGAGGACCTCGTCGGTCGCGGGCACGCGCAGGAAGGTGAACACCCGCACGAGGCGCGTGCCGAAGCGCCGCGCCAGGGCGCACGCCCGCTCGAGCAGCTCCAGCTGGTCGGCCACGGTCACGGCGCCCGCGACGGTGAAGTCGACGGCGCCGGCCTCGCCCCGTTCGTCGAGGGGCGACTTGAACACCGGCGACGCGATCGCCGAGACCCTCAGGCCCAGCCGCTTCACGGTCGCCGCGGCGGCCTCGGCCTCGGCGTCGCTCAAGAGGACGACGTTCTTGCCGTCGACGTTGCGGACCTCGACCAGGGGCAGGCCCCAGCGCGCGGCGTGCTCGCAGGCGACGGCGAAGTCGCTATGGACCTCGTCGGTGATGATGCCAAGTTCCACGTCCGTGACTACCTCCCGCTTACGGGCACGGTATCACCGCGCCGGAGGGCGGCAGCGGCGTGGCCCGGGCGCGGGCTTCGCTCCGGCGGTGTATCTTCCCGGCACGCGTCGTCGCGCCCCAGACGGCAGCGCCCGCCAGGGCGGCCGGCGCGGCGACGTTCCGCGCTGGCGGCCCGGGTCGTCAGCCCGAAGGGATGGTCGAGGATGCCACTAGCTAGACGCCTTGCCGCCGCGCTGCTGTGCGCGGCGACCCTGCTCGCGAGCGGCGCCATGGCTCAGTCCGGCACGCTCGAGATCGCCGTCGACACGGCGCCGGTCGGCCTCGACCCGCACAAGGTCACGGCCTTCTCCTCGTTCGTCGTGATCGGGCAGATCTACGACGGCCTGCTCGAGGTCAACGCCGACCTGTCGCTGGAGCCGGCGCTGGCCGAGTCGTGGACGGTCTCAGACGACGGCCTGACCTACGTCTTCCAGATCCGCCAGGGCGTGCAGTTCCACAACGACCGCACCATGACCGCCGACGACGTCGTCTACTCGTACGAGCGCATCGTCGACCCCGAGACCGCCTCGCCGCAGGCGAGCCGCTTCGCCGAGGTCGAGTCCGCGGTCGCGACCGGCGAGTACGAGGTCACGTTCACCCTCAGCCGGCCGTTCGCGCCCTTCCTCAGCAACGTCACGAACCTCTACGTCGTGCCGCGCGAGGTCGTCGAGCGCCTCGGCGACCTGCAGCAGCAGGCCGTGGGGACCGGGCCGTTCGTCCTCGACGAGATCGTGCCGGACACCTACGTGCGGCTGCACTACAACCCGAGCTACTACCGCGAGGGCGAGCCGAGGCTCGAGTACCTCAGGTACAACATCGTCCCCGAGGCCTCGACGCGCGCCGCCGGCATGCGCACCGGCGCCTACCACCTGATCCCAGACGTCGACCCCGCCACCGCCGAGACGCTGCGCGGCGCGCAGGGCGTCGAGCTGCGCGAGACGCAGGACCTGGCGTACACGCTGCTGGGCCTGAACGTCTCCCGCGAGCCGTTCGACGACCCGCGCGTGCGCATGGCGATCAACTACGCGATCGACCGCGACGAGATCGTCGAGGCCGTCTACTTCGGCAACGCCGTTCCCGGCGGCCCGCTCAGCCCCGGCCTCACGGAGTGGGCGCTCCCGACCGAGGAGTTCGCCTGCTACGCGACCGACCGCGACATGGCGCGCCAGCTCCTCGCCGAGGCCGGCTACCTTGACGGCTTCGACGCCGACATCCTCACGTTCGGCACGATCCAGGTCGTGAGCGACACCGCCCAGGTGCTGCAGGCGCAGCTCGCCGACGTCGGCATCAGGGCGAACGTGAACGTCGCCGAGTTCGGCGCCTTCGTGCAGGACTGGACGAACTCGAACTTCGACATGTTCGTCTCGCTGAACGGCGGCAGCGTCGACCCCGACGGCTACCTGCACCGCACCTTCATCACGGGCGGCTCGACGAACGTCTTCAAGTACTCGGACCCCGAGGTCGACGAGTGGCTGGAGGCGGGCAGGACCACCACGGACCCCGCCGCCCGCTACGACATCTACGCCGACCTCCAGCGCAAGCTCGCCTGCGAGGGCCCGGTCGCGCACGTCGCCTACGGCACGCTGTTCAGCGCGGTCTCCGAGCGCGTCGAGGGCTTCGTGCAGATGCCGACGCGCGGCCTGCGCTACCTGCGCGAGGCCACCCTGGAGTGAGCGCGGCGACGCTCAGGCGGGCCTAGGGCGCCTCGCCCCGGGCTCGAGACCCATCCGGCCCCTCCGACGGCTAACGTGTCGGAGGGGCCGGCGCCTAGCTGCGCCCGGCCCGGAGGAGCGGTCACCCAGCCACGATGGCCCAGTACGTAGCCAAGCGCCTCGCCGACCTCGTGTTCGTCCTGTTCGGCGTCTCCGTGCTGATCTTCCTGATGATCCGCTTCATCCCCGGCGACGCCGTCGCGATCATGCTGGGGGCGAACACGGACATCACGCCCGACAGGGTCGAGAACCTGCGGCGCCAGCTCGGGCTGAACCTGCCCATGCACGTGCAGTACTGGGAGTGGCTCAAGGGCGTGCTGCAGGGCGACCTGGGGCGCAGCGTCTGGACCGGAACGCCCGTCAGCCGCGAGATCTCGGCGCGCCTGCCCGTCACACTCGAGATCACCGGCCTCGCCCTGCTGCTGGCGCTCGTGCTCTCCTTCCCCCTCGGCGTCCTGGCCGCCAGGGCCCGCGGCACCGCCGGTGACGTGATCGTGCGCGTGGTCGCGATCGTGGGGCTGACCCTGCCCTCGTTCTGGGTCGGCGTGCTGCTGCTCTACCTCTTCTCGGTGCGGTTCCCCGGCTGGCCGTCGATCGGGTACGTGCCGTTCGCCGAGGACCCCGCGGGCAACCTGGCGCGCATGGTCCTGCCCGTCGTGGCCGTGAGCCTGCCGATGGTCGCCGGCCTGACGCGCATCCTGCGCTCGAGCCTCCTCGAGGTCCTCGGCAGCGACTTCGTGCGCACGGCGCGCTCGAAGGGCGCCAGCGAGCGCACTGTGCTCTACAAGCACGCGCTGCGCAACGCGCTCATCCCGGTCATCACCGTCATCGGGGTCCAGGTCGGCTACCTCCTCTCGGGCGTCGTGGTCATCGAGCAGGTGTTCGCGATCCCCGGCGTCGGGCGCCTGGTGATCGGGGCGATCAACGAGCGCAACTACCCGCTGGTGCAGGGGATCGTGCTGGTGGTGACCGCCGTCTTCGTGTTCGTCAACCTCCTCGTGGACCTCGCCTACGCGTGGATCGACCCGCGCGTGGAGTACTCGTGAGCCGCCGCGCTGACGGGGACCGGCGCCGCGCCGCCGCGGGGGCCCGTCGATGAGCTCCGCCGTCCGGGCCGCCGCCGCGCCTCGCCGCGCCCGCCGCGGCTTCCTCGCCCGCCTGGCCCGCAACCCGGTGGGGATGATCGGCTTCGTGC
>DATGNP010000073.1:0-2697 GCA_035306665.1 Trueperaceae bacterium | reverse complement strand
GCCAGCTCGCCGAGGGCGAGGACATGTCGAGCGACCCCATCGGCACCGGGCCGTTCAGGTTCGCGGGCCGCGTGCGCGACTCCAGCCTCGACCTCGAGGCGAACGAGGACTACTTCGCCGGCCGTCCGAACATCGACGGCGTGCACTACCGCATCATCACCGACCCGCTCATCGAGTGGGAGGAGTTCAACGCCGGCAACCTCGACTCCGCGAGCATCCCCTCGGCCCTCCTCCTCGACGTCATCGACGACCCGCAGTACGCGAACGTCATACAGACGACCAACGACCTCGCGGTCTACTACTTCGCCCTCAACGAGAAGGTGCCGCCGCTCGACGACGTGCGCGTCCGCCGCGCCATCGCCATGGCCATCGACCGCCAGGCGATCATCGACGGCCCCTACAACGGCACCGACCAGCTGGCGAACGCCCCCATCCCGCCCGGCCTGGCCGGCCACGACCCCGACATCGAGCCCATCCCGTACGACCCCGAGGGCGCCAAGAGGCTCCTGGCCGAGGCCGGCTACCCCGACGGCTTCGACATGGAGATCTGGTCCACCCGCGCCGAGGTCACCGTCGCGGTCACCGAGCTGATCCAGTTCTTCCTCAGCGAGGTGGGCATCAACGCCACGATCAACCAGGTCGACTTCGGCGTGCTCATCGAGAACGCCATCGCCGGCCGCGCGCCCGCGTTCTACCTGTCGTGGTTCGCCGACTACGCCGACGCCTACAACTTCCTGCACCCGCTCTACGTGGCACAGGGCGCGCAGCGCTACGGCTACACGAACCCGCGCGTCGCGGAGCTCCTCGAGGAGGCCAAGACGTTCGCCGACCTCGAGGACCGCGTGCCGCTCTACCAGGAAGCCCAGCGGCTGATCGTGGAGGACGTGCCCGTCGTCTACATCCGCTACCCGGTGTCGTACAGCGTGGTGCGCGAGGGCGTCGAGGGGCTCCTCACCCACCCGATCTTCAACGCCGACAAGTTCACGCAGGTGCGCCTCCCCTAAGGAGGGCACGACGGCCTGCGAAGGGCGCTCCGCGAGGGGCGCCCTTCGCGTAGGCTCCGGGGGAACGTGGCTGTCTACGTAGTCAAACGCCTGCTGCAGGCGGTCCCCGTGATCTTCGGGGTCAGCGTCTTGACGTTCGTGCTCATGATCACCGTGCCGGGCGACCCGGCGCAGAAGCTGCTCGGCCAGCGCGCCAGCCCCGAGGCCGTGCAGGAGCTGCGCACCAGGCTGGGCCTCAACGACCCGCCCGTGCAGCAGTACCTGCGCATCATGCGCAACGTCGTCACGGGCGACCTCGGCCGCTCCATAGTCACGCGCGAGCGCGTCCTCACCGAGATCAAGAACCGCCTCCCCGTGACCCTGAAGCTGGCCGTGCTGGCCATGGCCTTCTCGACTGTGGTGGGCGTCGGCGTGGGCGTGATCGCCGCGCTGAACCAGAACCGGTTCCTGGACAGGTTCCTGATGTTCGTCACGCTCACGGGGATCAGCGTGCCGGTCTTCTGGTACGCGCTCATCGCCATACTGCTCGTGATCTTCAAGCTCCGCTGGGTGCCCCAGACGGGCATCGGCGACGGCAGCCTGCAGTTCTACCTCCTGCCGGCCTTCGTGCTGGGCACCCGCGCCGCGGCGTTCATCGCGCGCATCACGCGTTCGAACATGCTCGAGGTCATCAGGCAGGACTTCATCCGCACCGCGCACGCCAAGGGGCTTCCCGAGCGCACCGTGACCGTG
The DNA here is from genome assembly GCA_035306665.1 of Trueperaceae bacterium. Classification (GTDB taxonomy): domain Bacteria; phylum Deinococcota; class Deinococci; order Deinococcales; family Trueperaceae; genus DASRWD01. The sequence continues at coordinate 961 of DATGNP010000073.1, read as the reverse complement.
AAGCACGCGCTGCGCAACATCCTCATCCCGGTCGTCACGGTCATCGGCCTCGACCTGGCGTCGTTCATCGACGGGGCGTTCCTCACCGAGTACGTCTTCAACATCCCCGGCATGGGGCGCTACGGCCTGGGCGCGCTCCTCGACCGCGACCTCCCTGTGATGATCCCCCTGGTCATCTACACGGCGACGCTCTACATCGTGGCGAACCTCGTGGTCGACCTCCTGTACGGCGTCATCGACCCGCGGATCAGGTACGACTGATGGCCATCACCACCGTCCAGCCGCAGAGGGACCCAGGCGCGGCCGAGCGCGGCATCTCGGCCTGGGGCATCGCCTGGAAGCGCATCCGCCGCGACCCGGGCGCCATCGTGGCCGCCTCGGTGATAGTCGCCCTGGTGCTCGTCGCCATCTTCGCGCCGCAGATCGCGCCTTGGGACCCCGCCAGGCCCGACCGCGCGGTCAGCTTCCGGGCCTCGCCGCCCTCCGCCGAGCACTGGTTCGGCACCGACCGCGCCGGCCGCGACGTCTTCTCGCGCGTCGTCTTCGGCGCGCGCGTGTCGCTGGCCGTGGGCTTCGGCTCGCAGCTGCTCTCGCTCGTGCTCGGCATCGTGTTCGGCCTGATGGCCGGCTACTTCGGCGGCTGGGTCGACGTGCTCATCTCGCGGCTCATCGAGATCCTGCAGGCGTTCCCCAGCCTGCTGCTGCTCATCGTGCTGTCGGTGTCGATAGGCCCGGGGCTGCTGACCGCCTACATCGCCCTGGGGATCGTGGGCTGGTCGGGCGTGGCGCGCCTGGTGCGCGGCGAGGCGCTGAAGCTGAAGCACTCCGAGTACGTGGAGGGAGCCAGGGCCCTCGGCTCCGGCAGCGCGCGGCTGCTCTTCAAGCACGTCTTCCCCGGCGTGCTGCCCAGCCTCATCGTCATCTACTCGATCGGGGTGGGGGGCGCCATCATCGGCGAGGC
>DATGNP010000072.1:0-4877 GCA_035306665.1 Trueperaceae bacterium | reverse complement strand
TGGTGGTGGACCCGGAGACGCGCGAGGTCGACTTCCGCTCCGACGCGAAGACCGAGAACACGCGTGCGGCCTACCCCATCGGGTTCGTGCCGAACGCCTCTGACACGGGCTTGGGCGACCACCCGAGCGACGTCGTCTTCCTCACCGCCGACGCCTTCGGCGTGCTGCCACCCATCTCACGGCTCACGCCCGACCAGGCGATGTACCACTTCCTCAGCGGCTACACGGCGAAGGTAGCCGGCACCGAGCGCGGGGTGACCGAGCCCACGGCCACGTTCAGCACCTGCTTCGGCGAGCCGTTCATGCCGTTGGCGCCCGCTACCTACGCCGCGATGCTCGGCGAGCGGCTGCGGCGGCACGGGGCGCGGGCGTGGCTCGTCAACACCGGCTGGACCGGCGGGCCGCACGGCGTCGGTCAGCGCATGTCGCTGCCGGCCACGCGCGCGCTGGTGCGCGCCGCGCTCGCCGGCCGGCTCGACGACGTCCCCATGCGCCAGGACGCGTTCTTCGGCCTCGTCTACCCCACCGCGGCGCCCGGCGTGCCGGCCGAGGTGCTCGACCCGCGCGGCGCCTGGGCCGACGCCGAGGCGTACGACGCGACGGCCGCGCGCCTCGTGGGCATGTTCCGCGAGAACTTCCGACGGGCGTTCGCCGGCGTCGCCGGCGACCTCGCAGACGCCGGGCCCAGCTAGTACCCGGTCGGACGTCTAGTCCCCGGTCGGGCGCCCCGCACGACGGCAAGGACCCGGCCGACCCGACGGCGGGCGCCGCCCTGCCGGTCGTCCGCGTCCGCGGCTACTCGTTGGGCTCCCAGCGCGACAGCCGCCGGCTGCCGAGCAGCAGCGGCACCAGCGTGAACAGCCCGCACACGACCACGAGCGCGGCGAGCACCAGCAGGCCGTCCGGCGCCGTCCACGAGAAGGCCGCTCTGCCCCCGACCAGCGCCCGCCACGACGGGTAGGCGAACAGCAGCGTGGAAACCGCGGCGTACGCCAGCGACAGCGCCATGTACAGCAGGCCGCCGCTGGAGACCGCGACCTCGTGCGGGTTGACGCTGTCGAAGCGGGGGAACGCCGCTCCCAGGCCCACGCCGAGCCCCGCGGTGGCGAACGCCGCCAGACCCCCGGCCAGCGGCGCCGCGACGGCCAGCGCCGGCGAGAGCTCGAGCCGGTTCGCCACGGCCGCGCCCAGGCCCACGCCCAGGGCCAGCATCGGCGGCAGGGCGCCGAGGAACTTCGCGAACACGACGCGCCAGGCGCGTACCGGCGCCGTCCTGAGAAGCCACACGGCCTCGCCCTCGAGCGAGACCAGCGGGAACGCCAGCCTCACCCCCACCCCGGCGAGCAAGAACGCGAGGAACGCGACGTTCATCGCCCCGATCACGTCCCTGAAGCGCTGGATGCCCACGGGCAGGCTGGCGGTGCTGATGAAGTAGACGCCCGCCAGGGCCGCCAGCACGAGGAGCTGCGACCACTGCGAGGGGTCGCGCAGCAGGAGGCGCAGGTCCTTCACGACGATGCCTCCTCCGAGCGGGCCGAGAGCCCGCTCCCAGCGCGGCGGGCGCTCCGCGGAGCGCCGACGTCCGGGAGCCCACGCCGTGTCGCCCTCCGAGCGGTACCAGCCGGCGGCGTACGCCCGCGCCGCCAGCAGCGCCAGGCCCCCGAGTGCCAGGAGCGCGAGGGCGACGAGGACCGTCGCGCCGGCGGAGAAGCGGCCCGCCAGCCCCTGCCACACGGCGTCGGCGGCCCAAGCGCTCGGCAGCCAGCCGATCTCGAGGGCGGCGAAGGCGCCCAAGAGCTGCTCGAACTCCTCGGGCGTCATCGCCTGGAGCTGCTCGGGGCGCAGGGCCCTGAGCCCGAACACCAGCCCCGCCGCCGCGACCACGCTGGCCGCCGTAGCGACCTCGCGCGCCTTGCCGGCCGGCGACACGCGCATCAGCACGAGCGCCAGCAGCGCGCCGAGGGCCACGGGCAGAGCGTAGAGGCTCGTCAGGGCCAGGAGCGCCACCGGGTAGTAGGCGAACGGAGCGTGGCGCTCACCGCCCAGCGCCACCAGCACCGGCACCGTGAACACGGCCGGCAACAGCGCGCTCGAGGCGTAGGTCTCGGCGACCTTCAGGGCGAACACGCGGTAGGCGGGCACGGGCTGGGACAGCAGGAAGGGCAGGTCTACCGAGCCGTAGAGGGTGCCGATCGCCCCGGTTAGGACCGAGAACGCCACGGCGACCATGAGCACGGCCAGTAGCCCCTCGAGGCTGCGGCGCACGACCGCCTCCTCGATCGTCCCGATGTCCGGGTAGCCGGCGAGGAACCTCAGGCCGCGCACGGTCAGCCCGTGCATCCCCCAGTAGACGAGCGCCAGCAGCGCCGTCCCGACGACGGCGCGGAAGGGTCGCCGCCTGAGGCCGTTGACGGCGCCGCGCAGGCGCATGGCGGCCAGGGCCACGGGCTAGGCGGCCTCCTCGGTGAGGCGCAGGAAGATCTCCTCGAGGTCCGCCCCGGCGTCGCCGACGCGCTGCCTCAGCTCCTGCAGCGTGCCGCGGGCGACGGCGCGGCCGCGGCTCATCAGCACGATCTCGTCGGCGACGGCCTCGGCGACGGCCAGGGAGTGCGTCGTGAGCAGCACGGCGCCGCCCTCGTCGGCGTGACGGCGCATCAGGGCGCGGACGTCCCTGGCGCCGCGCGGGTCGAGGCCAACCATCGGCTCGTCGATGACGAGGGCGGCGGGGCGGTGCAGGAGCGCCGCGCAGAACGTCAGGCGCTGGCGCATGCCGTGGGAGTAGGTCTGCACGAGCTCGTCCGCGGAGCGCGTGAGCTCGAAGTCCTCGAGGAGCCGGCGGGCCCGCTCCTCGGCCCCCTCCACCCTGCGCAGGCGTCCCAGGAAGCGCAGCAGCTCGCGGCCGGTGAGGTTCGGGTAGAGGTAGGGCCGGTCGGGCACGTACCCGAGCAGGGCCTTCGCCTGCAGCGGGCGCTTGGCGACGTCGAAACCGCCCACGACCACGGTCCCGGCCGATGGCATGACCTGCCCGGTCACGGCGCGGATCGTCGTCGACTTCCCCGCCCCGTTGGGACCCAGCAGCGCGAGCACGCGCCCGCGCGCGACCTCGAACGACAGCCCGTCGACGGCCGTGAAGCGGCCGTAGCGCTTGACGAGCCCCTTGACCTCGATCACGCGGTCCAGGCTACGTGACGGCGGGCGTGGCGCCGTGTGGGCGAACCGTCAGGCGGGGGCGGTCGGCCCCGCTGTCGCCGCGGGCGCGGCGGACCGGGGCCGCGGCCGGACCGACAGGCAGCGGCCCGGGCTTCTGGCGCCCGGGCCGCTGCACGTGCCCGTGGAGGACTGGTTCAGTCGGCGGCGTTGGCCATCGCGCTCGCGCGCTGCTCGACGACGGCGTCGTAGGCGATCTGCAGCGCCGTGTCGGTGTCGAGGTGCACGATCGCCTCGCCCTGCACGGGGCTGACCTCGGGCAGCGGCCCCAGGGCCAGGACGTCGAAGCTGCCGTCCTCGTCGGCCGTGGTGGTGCCGACGACCTCGCCGTCGACGACGATCTCGACCGTCTGGCCGGGCTTGAGGCCGCGGCCGCTGGCGGAGATCGTGTTCGGGAAGCGCGTGTCCTCGGCGAACAGGTCGGGCGTCACGCCCTGCTCGGCGATGCTCTGGCGGTTGGGCGTCAGCCACTCGAACGAGACGTACCTGAGCTGGCCGCCGTCGGAGAGCGTGAGGACAGACTGCGCCACGCCCTTGCCGAACGTCTGCTCGCCCACGATCAGGGCGCGACCGTTCTCCTGGAGGGCGCCGGCGACGATCTCGGAGGCCGAGGCGGACTGCTCGTTGACGAGCACGACCAGCGGCAGGTCGTAGCCCGCGGGGTCGGCTGAGGCGATCCGCTGCGTGACGCCCCTGGCCCGCTGGAAGACGATGTCGCCGCTGGTGAGGAACTCGTCGGCGACGGCGATCGCCTGCGTGAGGAGGCCGCCGGAGTTGTCGCGCAGGTCGAGGATCAGCGACGTCGCGCCGGCCGCGATCAGGCGGTCGACGTGCTCGACCATCTGCTCGTGCAGGCGCTGGCTGTTGAACGACGAGAGGCTGACGTACCCGACGTCGTCGGGGAGCATGGTGCTGCTGACGTGGATGACCTGGATCGTGTCGCGGACGATCTCGAAGGTCAGTGGCTCTGGCGCCCCGGGCCGGCTCATCGTGAGCCTAACCGTCGTGCCCTTCGGCCCACGGACGACGTCGGCGACCTCGGAGCTCGTGAAGTCCCGGACGTCGACGCCGTCGACCTCGAGGAAGACGTCGCCGCGCTGCAGGCCCGCCTGGGCGGCCGGCCCGCCCTCGTAGACGGTGAGCACCTGCACACCCTTGCCGGTGCTGCGGTCCTGGGCGGTGAGGACCGCGCCGATGCCCTCGAACGAGCCGGAGAGGTCCTGGAGCTCGCGCGCGGCGGCGCGCGGCTCGACGTAGGAGGAGTAGGGGTCCTCGAGCGAGGCGATCATGCCCTTGATCGCGCCGCGGATCAGCGTCTCGTCGTCGACGTCGTGGAGGTACCCGCTCTTGAGGGCACCGTACGACTGGATCAGCGCCCGTCCCGCCGCCGTGTTGAGGAACTCACCGGCGAAGTCGCGGGACACCTGCGCGTAGACGGCCATGGTGGCGAGGATCAGCCCCACCAGACCGGCGATCATCCATCTGCGCTTCATAAGCCTCCAAGTGCGCGGCCGGTCGGCTCGCGGTCCGTCCCAGCCTCGCAGTGCACGGGGAAGTATACGCAGCCGTCGGACAGCGGTCCGTATGGGTCCCGACGGCCTAATCTCTTGTTCATGCGCGTCCTGTTCGCCGCCTCCGAGGTCGCACCGTACAGCAAGGCAGGGGGTCTG
>DATGNP010000071.1:0-50194 GCA_035306665.1 Trueperaceae bacterium | reverse complement strand
TACTCCTTGTACTCCTCGGTGATCGAGACGACGACGTCGACGTCCTCCGGCCTCACGCCGGCGTCGGCGAGGGCCGCCTCCGCCGCCCACACGCCCATCGCCGTGGGGTGGTCGTCGGGACCGGGCACGACGCGGGCCGAGACGCCGAGCTTCTCGCGCACCACCCACTCGGGCAGCCCGCTGGCGGCGGCGAGCTCAGCAGAGCTCATCCGTCCGGCGGGCAGGTAGGTGCCGATGCCGGTGATGCCGGGCCCCGGCGCGCTCACGCGTCCTCGCCGTCCGGCCCGGCCGCCGCGCCGCCGCTCTCCTGCGGGGCGAGGCCGGCGCGGATGAACGCGAAGACCGTGTCCATGACCTCGGCCGGCGGCGGCCTGCGGTCCCAGATGGGGAAGCGCAGGCCCAGGAAGTGCGCGATGCCCATCAGCGCCCACGCGAGCGCCGACGGGTCCCCTTCGCGCACCTCCCCCCGTCCCTGGGCCCGCGAGATGTTCCCGGCGTAGGCGTCGGCGAGGGTCTGGTAGTACTCGCGGTACACCGACTCTTCCACGAACTGCGACTCCATGACGACCTTGTAGAGGTTCTGGTGCTCGAGGGAGAACGTGACGAACGCCTGGAAGCCGAGCCGCTCGGCCTCGAGCCGGTCGGTCGCGCCACGGGTCGCCTCGGTCAGGGCTCGCCGGAGGCTGTGCCCCATGTGCCTGACGAGCTCGACCAGCGCGTCCTTCTTGCTGGGGAAGTAGAGGTAGAACGTGCCCTGCGCGACGCCGGCGCGGCGCGTTATCGAGGCGACCGACGTGGCGGCGTAGCCGTTCTCGCCGATCTCCGCCTCCGCCGCGTCCAGCAGCTTGCGCCTCGTGGCCTCGCCCCGAGCCGTGCTCGGGATGGGTAGCTCGCTCATCGTCCTCGTCCCGCCGCCAGGGTCCGGCCAGCGCCAGACCTGACGGGCGAATCAGGTGTCAGGTTGACCGGAGCGTATGTAGACCGGGTGGCGGGTGTCAAGGGCGGCGCCGCGCCGCGAGACAACGTGGGACGTGACAGGCGGGCGGGGGACGAGGTGGGGCGGCCGCGCGACCCGGCGGCCGCGCGATCCGGTGGGCGCGCGTCCCGACGGGCTCGCGTCCCTGCGGCGGCGGGTCCCGGCGGGCGCACGCGCCGGGCCGGCCGCGCGGCGGCTCGGCCGGGGGCCATCTCGCGTCGCGGCCGCGTATAGTCCCGGCGTGAAGAGGGGCAGCCGCTCCAGCTGGGACGCGGTCGCGGGCTGGTACGACGCCACGGTGGGCGTGCGCGGCAGCCCACACCACCGCAAGGCCGCGATCCCCACCGTGATGCGCCTGGCCGACCTGAGGCGGGGCGAGCGCGTGATCGACGTCGGCTGCGGCACGGGCGTGCTCGCGTTCCACGTCGTCAAGGCCGGCGCCGAGTACCTCGGCGTCGACGCCAGCGCTCAGATGATCCGCCTGGCGCGCCGGCGCCGGGGCGAGGACGGGCGGTTCGAGGAGGGCGACGCCCGCGACCTCGCCGGCACGACGTCGGCCGCGCCCGGCACCTTCGACGCGGCCGTGTTCCTGCTCAGCCTGCAGGACATGGACCCCCTCGACCAGGTCTTCGCCTCGACGGCGCGGGTCCTCAAGCCGGACGGCCGCGTCGTGGCCTTCATGGTCCACCCTGCGTTCCGGCCGCCGCGGGGCAGCGGCTGGGGCTACGACCCCAAGCGCAAGCTCACCTACCGGCGCGTCGAGCGCTACCTCACGGCTGGGGCTGTGCCGATGAAGGAGTACGCCGAGGTGAGGAAGGGCGCGCCGCGCGGCGCCACCATCAGCTTCCACAGGCCGCTGCAGGACTACGTGAACGCGCTGGCCGCCGAGGGTCTGTGGGTCGACGCCCTCGTCGAGCTGCCCGACCCGGTCAAGGACGAGGAGGGGCGCTCGAACCCCGAGATCCCGTTGTTCCTCGCGCTCAGGGCGAGGCGCGTGGCGGGACGTGACCGGGGCGCCGGCGTGCCCTAACATGCCGCCATGCCCGACCCGCGGTGCCCAGCAGTACGGGCCCTGACGGCGGCGGCAACGCTGTTCCTCTGCGTCTCCCACGCCTCCGCCCCAGGCGGTCAGGCGGCCGGCGGACCCGACGCGGCCGCCACGGTCCTCGCCTGCCAGGTGGCCCAGAGCCTGCCCGTCCCGCCCGCCGAGGCGCGGGAGGGCGGCTTCGCGTTCGTGTTCGAGTCCCTGGGCGGCACGGCCGCCGACGGCCGCGCTTGCACGGCCTACCGCCTGCGGAACCTGCCGGGCAGCCCGCCGACGCCCGTGAGGTGGGCCGCCGGCTCCGAGGTCCTCGTCGACGTCGCCAGGCTCGCGCGCTGCCCCCGGGACCAGGAGTGCCCCTGGCTGGAGGTCGCGCGCTACTTCGACGGTGACTTCGTCGGCGGCGAGACCACGATCGGCTACGGCCTGAACGCCGACTCCTTCCACGTCACCAGCCCCGGCCTCGTCGCCTTCAGCTCCCCGGACGTGGGCGCCGCCGCGGCCAGCGTCGGTACCGAGGTAGCGGGCACGGTCGTCGACTCGCAGGGGCGCGCCGTCGCGCTCGACCTGGTCGTGAAGTCGCGCTTCGAGCGCGGGGAGGACGGCCTCACGCTCGTCTACGAGGCCACGGCCGACGACCCGACACAGCTCGACGGCACCCGCTTCGTGCTGGCGTGGGAGGCCTTCGACCTGCTGCCGGGCGCCGCCGACGCCGCGGTCACCGGCCCCAGCCCCTTCCGAGCTGCCGCCACGGGAGCGTTCGTGCCCGTCACGCACCGCGCGCCGGGCGCCGTGAGCGTCCGCGTGCCGGCGGGCGGCGCCGCCTACCGGGACCTCCTCACCCTGACGGTCCGCGAGCCCGGCGCGGGCGGCGCGGACCTCCTCACGGTGGTGCTGCCGGCGTTCCTCCCGAGGCCCTGATGGCAGCACGCGGCCCCGCGAGCCGGGGGGCGAGGGGCGCTAGCCCGAAGAAGCTCATCGGTGCCGGCAACAAGGCCTACGAGTGGCTGAAGGAGGCCCTCGGCGTCTACGGCACGGCCGTCACCGTCGTTCAGCTCGTGCCGGCGGTGCTGGCGCTGCTGGCCGTGTTCCTGACCCCCACGGCGTGGCTCTCGGCGACGCTGAGGCGCTGGGTGGGCCTCGGTGCCCTCGCGGGAGCGCTCGTGGGCATGGCGCTCTTCGCCCGCGCCGCCGGTCCGCAGGACCTACGCGGCCTCGTGCGGGGCGGCGCCCCCAGGAGCGGGCGCCTCGCCGGCCTGGGGTGGTGGGGGCTGGGCGTCGGCGTCGTGGCGGCGGCGGCCTTCCGGTTCCACCTGGCGGTCATCGACGTCGCGTTCGTGAGCTCGGCGCCGTTCCTCACGCCGCTCCTCGACTACTACCTCGGCGGCGGGCCGGCGGCCGCGACCCTCTACAACCTCCTGGCCGCCGTGCTGGCCGGCACCGCGCTCGCCGGCTTCGGCGCCGGGGCGCCCGCGGCGCTGCTGCGCTGGCGCGAGCGCCGCCTGGCGCGGCGGGCGCTGCTCGAGGACGGCGGCGCGCTGGCCGCGTTGGAGAGGGCGCTGAGCTCGCTGGAGGCGGCGAAGGCCGCCGTCGTCGCCGCGAAGGCGCAGGTCGCCGACATGGCGGTGGAGCTCGAGGACCTCAGGGCCGCGGCCGGCGGGAGGTCGGACGGACCGGAGGCGGCCGCGCGTGGGGCCGCGCCGCCGGCTACCAGCGCAGCAGGCCGGCCAGGCCCCCCAGCTCCTCGCGCAGCCGACGGTCGGCGTCGCCGCTGACGAAGCGCAGCTCCATGCCGTGGTCCTGGGCGAGGCGCGGCAGGGCGTCGGCGAGGGGCAGGGGCTCGAGCCCGGCCCCGTCACACTCGGCGGCCCCGCGCTCCCGCGTGGCGAACACGCGGCCGGTGTCGCGGCAGCGCCAGACCTCCTGGTAAGGCACGTCGGGGACGATCAGCAGGTGGACGCGGCTCTCGTTGACGGCGCCCAGGGTCGGCTCGGCGCCGACGACGCCCTCCTCCTTCGCGCGCGCGAGGTCGGCCGACGCCTCGGCCTCCTCGGCGGCGGCGACGGCCTCGAGGAACAGCGCGTGGAGGGAGCCGGCAGAGGCCTCGGGGTTCGGCTGCAGCGGGATGCGGCCCGTGACCTTGGCGGCGGTGGCGGGGTCGAGCTGCTCCTCGAACGCGGCGAGGTCGGGGGCCGTGCCCGAGAGGATCACGCGGGCGGCGCCGTGCTTCGCGACGAGCTGGCGCAGGTCGGCGGCGACGCGCTTGTAGAGCCTGGCGATCCAGTCCGCCGTGCGCTCCTCGTAGGCGTCCTTCGGCGAGCCGCCGCGCTGCGTCTCGCCCGGCTTGAACGAGCCGGTCGCCTCGTCGGTGCGCCAGAACGTCTCGTCCCACGTCTGCTGCACCTTCGCCAGCTCCTCGATGCGTCCCGGCGAGACGAGGAAGACCCTGACGCGGTCGCCCACGACCTGCAGCACCAGGCTGGGCCGGCGCCTCAGGAGGTTGAGCTGGATCGGCGCGAGGAACGCCTCGCCGAAGCGCGCGATCGCGCCGTCGTGCCCCGTGACGGCGCGGAGCGTGTGCTCGATGGGGACGGTGTGGAACAGCTCCTCGTCGTCGGGATGGGCGAAGACCGCCACCGTCCTGGCCCCCTCGAAGACCTGGCCCCGAAGGCGCTCGGCGATGCGTCGCGCGCTGCCGTTGGGCAGCCCGAGCTGCTCCATCGCCGCCCGCGCGCGCAGGACCCAGGCCTTGCGCTGGTTGTCCGCGGAGGCCGGGTTGACGTCGAGGTAGAGGCTGATGACTCTGTCGCCGTACGGGGCGAGCTGCTCGGAGAGGGAACGGACCTGCTCTGGAGCCAGCATGGGACCTCCTCGAGATCGAAGGGTCGTCGCTAGCCAAGCTAGGCAGTCGGGCGATGAGAAGGGGCGAGCGGGCGGTCGCGCCGCGCCGGGCCGCCGGGGCGCGGGGCGCCGGCACCGCGCCCGGTCGCGGCGGCGCGCCTGGGGCCGCCTAGGCCGGACGCGCCTCCCGGCCGTCGGGCCGGGCGAGCCTCAGAGGCCCGAGAGTCGGGCGTTCTTCTCGATGTACGTCTCCCACTCGGCGGGCACGTCGATCTCGGGGAAGATCGCGTCGACCGGGCAGGCCGGGACGCAGGCCCCGCAGTCGATGCACTCCTCGGGGTGGATGTAGAACTGGTCGTCGGCCTCGTAGATGCACTCGACGGGGCAGACGTCGACGCAGGAGGCGTCCTTCGTGCCGATGCAGGGCTCGGCGATGACGTAAGCCATGACTTCCTCTCCAGGCGCCGCGCCCACGGGCTGATGGACGGCGGCCAAGGAGAGTGTGACAGTTGCCGAGCGTGCCCGGCAAGGCGTGATGCGTCACAGCGGGGCACCTGCCGGCCGAGGCCGGTACCGGAGTCGGCCTGACGTGCGTGCCGGGCGGGGGCGGGGCGCGCGGGGGCGACGGACAGTGCGGCGCCGACCCAGGGCTACGCGGCGCAACAATGAAGAACGACCCCGTCGCCTTTTCGTGCTCCGTCGGTTCCCGGTTCTCGGCGTCTGGGCCGCGGGTGACTCGGTCGAGCCTCTAGTGGGACTGGGGCCGCTCTCCTAAGAAGTGGGTCTGTTCGTCTATAACAGAACCTCCTTCGCCTACGATGCTACGCCATGGCGTAGGACCCAAGTATGGTCGTGCGTCCTATTGCGGCCCGCGGATGCGGGTTATCATCGTTCTTTGGGCCTACCGTAAGGCATACCGGGCCGGTCATGGCGCGTAACCCGCGTGGTGCTCGGCGCTCAGGGGCCGCCTGTGCGCGACCTCGGCTCCCGCGGCGCGCGTGCCGCACCCGGGTCTCGTCCCCCGGTGGGCTTACACGAGCGGAGACGAACGAAGGCGCCGGCGGAACAGGGCCCGCCGGCGCCTTCGCGTGCCTGCGTTGTCTGGCCTAGAGCAGCCAGCCCCCGGACAGGGCGATCACGCCCGCGAAGATCAGGGCCACGGTGTTGATGACCTTGATCAGCGGGTTGATCGAGGGGCCGGCGGTGTCCTTGTACGGGTCGCCGACCGTGTCGCCGACGACGGCCGCGGCGTGGGCCTCGGAGCCCTTGCCGCCGTGGTTGCCGTCCTCGATGTACTTCTTGGCGTTGTCCCAGGCGCCGCCGCCGTTGGACATCATCAGCGCCATCATCAGGCCGGAGGCGATCACGCCGATGAGCAGGCCGCCGAGCGCCAGCGGGCCCCACAGGAAGCCCACGACGAGGGGCGCGACGACGGCGATCACGCCGGGGAGGGCCATCTCGCGCAGCGCGGCGCGGGTGACGATGTCGACGGCCTTGCCGTAGTCGGGCTTGGCCGTGCCCTCCATGATCCCCTTGATCTCGCGGAACTGCCGCCTGACCTCCTCGATGACGCTGCCGGCGGCCTTGCCGACCGACTCCATCAGGTAGGAGGAGAAGAGGAAGGGCAGCATCGCGCCGATCAGCAGGCCGACGAGGACGATGGGGTCGTTGAGGCGGAACGCGCCCTCGGCGAAGCGCAGCGCGTCGACGAGCTTCAGGCGCTCGGCGAAGTCGGCGAAGAGGACGAGCGCGGCGAGGGCGGCCGAGCCGATCGCGTAACCCTTGGTGACGGCCTTGGTCGTGTTGCCGACGGCGTCGAGCGCGTCGGTGTTGGCGCGGACCGAATCGTCGAGCTCCGACATCTCGGCGATGCCGCCGGCGTTGTCGGTGATGGGTCCGTAGGTGTCCATAGCCACGACCATGCCGGTGACCGACAGCATGGCCACGGCCGCGACGGCGATGCCGTAGAGGCCGGCGAGCTGGAAGGCGCCGAAGGTCGCGAGCACGAGGACTACGGTGGGCAGCGCGGTCGACTGCATGCCGACGGCGAGGCCCGAGATGATGTTCGTCGCCGAGCCGGTCACGGAGGCCTCGGCGATGCGGCGCACCGGGCGGAAGCGCGTGGCCGTGTAGTACTCGGTGATGTACATGATCAGCAGCACGACCGCGATGCCGATGAGGCTCGTGAGGAAGAGGCCGAACCAGGTGACGTCGCGGCCGAGCAGCGCGGCCAGGTCGGCGTTCCGGAACAGGCCCCAGCTCGCGAGGAGGAAGCCGACGACCGAGAGCGCGGCGCTGGCGTAGACGCCCTTGTAGAGCGCGCCCATGATGTCGTTGTTCGCGCCCAGCTTCACGAACTGCGTGCCGACGATGCTGGCCACGATCGCGATCGCGCCCAGGAGCAGCGGGAACGTCACGAGGCTCGTCACGGTGCCGGTGCCAGGCAGCAGGAAGCCGAGGAACACGGCGCCGATCGCGGTGACGGCGTACGTCTCGAACAGGTCGGCGCCCATGCCGGCGCAATCGCCGACGTTGTCGCCGACGTTGTCGGCGATCACGGCCGGGTTGCGGGGGTCGTCCTCGGGGATGCCGGCCTCGACCTTGCCGACGAGGTCGGCGCCGACGTCGGCGGCCTTGGTGTAGATGCCGCCGCCCACGCGCGCGAAGAGGCTGATCAGCGAGGCGCCGAAGGCGAAGCCCACCAGCGGCTCGACGGGGTTCGCGAGGCCGAGCACGACCGTGAACAGCCAGAAGAAGCCGGCCACGCCGAGGAGGGCGAGGCCCGCCACGGCCAGGCCGGCGACGGCGCCGCCGTCGAAGGCGATCTTCAGCGCGCCGGGCAGGCCCTCGCGCGCCGCCTGGGCGACGCGCACGTTCGCGCGCACCGCCACGTTCATGCCGACGTAGCCGCTGATCGCGGAGAACAGCGCCCCCACGAGGAAGCCGACGGTCGTCCACCACCACAGCGTGCGGTCGTGGCCCGGCTCCGAGGTGAGCGCGACGATCGCGAAGATGGCCGCGATCACCACGGCGACGACGGCGATCGTGCGGTACTGGCGGTTCATGTAGGCCGCGGCTCCCTGGCGGATCGCATCGGAGATCCCGACCATGCGCTCGTTGCCGGTCGGGGCCGCCATGACGCTACGCGCCAGCATCCCGGCCGCGACGAGCGCGGCTATGGCTGCCAGCGGTACGAGGGTGATTAGCAGGTCCATCGTTCCTCCACTTGGTGCCTGTGGTCGTCCGGTCCCAGCACTGCGCGCGGTCGCGGCACCCAGTACCGCGACCGCAGCTTCCTGTCCGGCGCCGGGCCGGAATAGCGACAAGGAGTCTACCACCAGTACCGCGGCCCCCGCTCCCGACGCGGCCGCCTCACGCTCGGGTTGTAACGTGGTCGCTACTGTCGGAGGTAAGCCACGTGAGCACCCATCCTCTGGCCGGGAAGCCGGCGCCACGCAGCCTCCTGATCGACGTCCCCCGCCTCGTGGCCGCTTACTACGCCCTGAAGCCCGACCCGAAGCGCGCGGGCGAGTCCGTGTCTTTCGGCACCTCGGGGCACAGGGGCACGTCCGAGGAGCGCTCGTTCAACGAGGACCACATCGCCGCGATCTGCCAGGCCGTGGCCGACCACAGGGCCGCGCGGGGGGTGACCGGCCCGCTGTTCCTCGGGGCGGACACGCACGCGCTGTCGAGCCCGGCGCTCCTCACCGCCGTCGAGGTCCTGGCGGCCAACGGCGTGCACGTCGTCGTGTCCAGCGCCCAGGCGGCCCCGCCGGGCGCGTGGCAGGGGCGGAGGACGCCCGGCGGGCCGCTGCCCGACCTGCTGCCCGTACCCACCCCGGTCGTGTCCCACGCCGTCGTGAGCCACAACGCCGGCCGCCGGGGCGGGGCCGCCGCCGGCCGCGCCGACGGGATCGTGATCACGCCCTCGCACAACCCGCCCGAGGACGGCGGCTTCAAGTACAACCCGCCGCACGGCGGGCCCGCCGACACCGACGAGACCGCGGCCATCCAGGCGGCCGCGAACCGCCACCTCGACGAGGGCCTGCGAAGGGTCGAGCGCGTCCCGGTGGACCGCGCGTTCGCGAGCGGTGACGTGGAGCTCCGCGACCTCGTGAGCCCCTACGTCGAGGACCTCGCCGAGGTCGTGGACCTCGACCGCGTCGTGGCCGCCGGCGTGAGGGTCGGCGTCGACCCGCTCGGCGGCTCGGCGCTGCCCTACCTGGCGCCCCTGGCCGAGCGCTACGGCCTCGACCTCGAGGTGATCTCCGACGCCGTGGACCCGGCGTTCGGGTTCATGCACGTCGACCACGACGGCAAGGTCCGCATGGACTGCTCCTCGCCGTACGCGATGGCCGGCCTGGTGGCGGCCAAGGACCGCTACGACGTCGCCTTCGGCACCGACCCCGACGCCGACCGCCACGGCGTCGTGACGCGCGCGGGCGGCCTGATGAGCCCCAACCACTTCCTGTGCGTCGCCGCCGAGTACCTCTTCCAGCACCGTCCGGGCTGGCCGGCGGGCGCCGGCCTCGGCAGGACCGCCGTCACGACCGCGCTGCTCGACCGCGTGGCGGCCGAGGCGGGACGGGAGGTGACCGAGGTGCCCGTGGGCTTCAAGTGGTTCGTGCCCGGCCTCGCCGAGGGTCGCCTCGGCCTGGCCGGCGAGGAGAGCGCGGGAGCTACCCTGCTCCGGCGCGACGGCCTGACCTGGACGACCGACAAGGACGGGATCGTGATGGGCCTCCTCGCCGCCGAGATCGCGGCCGCCACGGGGCAGGACCCTGCCGAGCGCTACGCCGCGCTGACGGCGCGCCTGGGCGAGCCCGCCTACGCGCGCGTCGACGCCCCGGCGGACAGGGCGCAGCGCGAGGTCCTGAAGCGCCTCCGCCCCGAGGACGTGCGCGCCACCGAGCTCGCCGGCGAGCGGGTGCTGGCGGTCCAGGGCGAGGCGGCCGGCAACGGCGCGCCCTTGGGCGGGATCAAGGTCGTGACCGAGAGCGGCTGGTTCGCGGCGCGGCCGTCGGGCACCGAGGACGTCTACAAGGTCTACGCCGAGAGCTTCGCGGGCGCGGACCATCTCGAGAGGCTCAAGGCGGAGGCGCAGGAGCTCGTCGCCGCGGCGTTCGCCGCCGCCGGGGTGGCGTCGTGAGGCGCAGACGGGGCCAGGCGCCCGAGCCGGCGCCGGAGCCGCCGCCCCCGCTGCCCACCCCGCCGGACGCGGGCAGGGCGCGGACGGCGCTCGGCCCCAACGCCTTCGGCCCGCTGCTGATCGGGCTCGGCGCGCTCTTCCTCGTCGACAGGTTCGCCTGGGCCGTCGGCATCAGGAGCGTGCTGTGGGCCCTCCTGTTCGCGGCCGGAGCGGCGGCGTTCCTGGTGCTCTACGCCCGCGACCGCCGTCACTGGTGGGCCCTGTACCCGGGCTTCGGGCTCGTGGCGCTGGCGGCGGCCGTCGTCGCCGGCAACGTCGGCGGCGGGCTGCTCCTGGGCCTGGCCGGCGCGGCGTGCATCGTGCTGTTCCTGCGCGAGAGCGGCGGCCGCTGGCTCCTGCTCGTGGGCGGCGCTCTCGTGAGCCTGGCGCTGATGTCCTTGCTGGAGGGCGCGTTCCCGCGGCTCGACAACGGCTGGGTGCTGTTCGCCGGCCTCGCCGCGACGCTGTTCATGCTGCACCGGCGGACCCCGAGCGGGCCCGGCTGGGGGCTCTACCTGTCGATCGCCCTGGCCGCTCTGGCGCTGATCTCGCTGTTCACGGGTCGCCTCGTCGAGACGCTCATCGCCGTCGCCCTCATCGCCAGCGGCACGGCCATGGTGTGGCGCGGGAGCGCGGCGGCGACGGCCGGGGAGCGGGCGCTGCCGCCGTCGTCACGGCCATACCCGGCCCCGGCGCAGCCGCCGGCCGCGGCCCCGCCGGAGCCGGCGCCCGGCGCTCCGGAGCCCGCCTCGGGCGCCGCCGAGCCCGAGGGCGGCGAGGTCAGTCGACCTCTGTGGGCACGGCTAAGACGGGGACGGCGCTAGAGCGGATCAGCGCGTCGACGCGGCTGCCCAGCAGGAGGCCGATCGCACCGCGCTGCTGCTTGAGCCCGATGACGATCAGGTCGGCGCCGACCTCGCCCGCGGCGGCGGGCAGCTCCTTCGCCGGGTCGCCGTAGCGGATCACGTGCCGCTCGAAGCCCTCCCCCAGGAGGTTCAGCGAGTCGGTGACGGTGTTGATGTAGGCGGGGTCGTCGCGGAAGCGCGGGTCGTCGACGACGTGGCAGAGCACGAGCCTCACGCCGTGCTCCCCCAGCTGGCGCGCCGCCGCGACGGCCCCGTCGGCGGCCAGGCTGAAGTCGGTAGCGACCAGAGCGCGCCGCACGCTCGTCGTCGTGCTCTCCTCGCGCACGGTGATCACGGGCACGCGGGTGCGGCGCAGGAACCGCCCGGCCACGCCGCCGAGGAAGAAGCTGTCGAGCCGGTCGGAGCCGTGCGCGCCCATCACGACCAGGTCGAAGTCGTCCTGCATGGCGAGCAGCTCAGGCAGGGGGTCGCCCCACCGCAGCTCGTACGTCCCGTTCGGGCTGGCGAGGCTGCGCAGCATGTCGTTGAGCCGCTGCACCTCCTCGCGGCGTGCCTCCTCGAGGCGCCGCTCCAGCTCGGGGTTGACGTTGTCGAGGTGCGGCCGGAGGCGCACCGCGCCGAGCGTCTCCTCGAACCGCGTCTGCACGTGCACGACGTGCAGGGAACCGCCGAGGCGGTCCGCCAGGTCGCGCGCCACGATGAGCGCCTTCTCGGCCGTGCGCGAGAAGTCAGTCGGGTGCAGGATGCGCATGGGTCCTCCAGCGGCGCGGCCCGAGTGCTCCGCGCTCCCCTCGCCGGCTGCCGCCGGGGGTCGACTCATGATACGGGAGCGTGGGGGACGGACGTCCCGTGGCGCGGCATTACGATGGTCGTGAGAGGAGTATCACCGTGTTCGAGTCGATCCTGATACCGACCGACGGCAGCAGCACCTCCGACAAGGCCATCGAGAAGGGCCTGGAGCTCGCCCGGCTCGCCGGCGCCAGGGTGACGTTCCTCCACGTGCTCGAGAACCCCCTCACCAGCGGGTACGCGACGCCCGAGGCGATGCCCTACGCCGCGCAGCTCTACCAGGACCTCAGGGCCAGCGGGGAGCAGATCCTCCAGGAGGCCGCGGCGCGCGCCGAGGCGGCCGGCGTGTCGGCCACGACGCGGATGGTCGAGGACGGCGACCCCGTGAAGGCGATCGTCGAGGCCAGCAAGGACCACGACTGCGTCGTGATGGGCACGCACGGACGCCGCGGCTTCAACCGCTGGATGTTCGGCTCGGTGGCCGAGGGCGCGCTGCGCCGGGCGGACAAGCCGTTCCTGATGGTCAGGAGCCCCGAGGAGGACTGACGGGACCTCAGCCCCGCCTGATCCGCCCCATGATCATCTCGCCGCGGCCGTGTAGGCCGGTGATCGCGACGTCCAGGCCCTGGTCGGACAGCCGCTGCTCGGCGTCGTAGAGGAGCATCAGGGCCGAGAAGTCGACGCGGCCGAGCCGGCTCGTGTCGAGGACCACGCGCTCGACGCCGGTGAGGTCCTCCTCCAGGCGCTGCAGGACGCGCTCCAGGGCCTGCAGCGAGCCGAACCACAGCACGCCCTCGAAGCGGATCGTGACCGTGCCGCCGTCGCGCTCGACGGTCACGCCGAGCTGGGCCTCGCGGTAGAGGTGGGTGATCACCGCCAGCGAGATGCCGAGGACGACGGCGTAGTCGATGCGTGGGGTCATGACGAGCGTGAGCACGAACGTGACCAGGGCCGTGGTGGCCTGCATCTTCGCGTAGCGCCACAGCTTGAGCAGGGCGCCGAGCTGCAGCAGGGAGGTGGCCGAGACGATCACGATCGCGGCCAGGACGGCGCGCGGCAGGCCCTCGAGGACGCCAGAGAACGGCAGGAACGCCAGGACGGCCAGCCCGGCGACCGCTCCCGAGAGGCGCGTCCTCGCGCCGGCCTGGCGGTTGAGCGCCGAGCGGGAGAAGCTGCCGCCCACCGGCATGCCGTGCATCAGGCCCGACACCAGGTTCGCGGCGCCCTGCGCGACGAGCTCCCTGTCGGCGTCCCACGGGTGGCGGCGGGAGGCGAACGTGCGCGCGATCGCCGCCGGCTCGGCGAAGCCCACGACGGCGATAACGGCCGCGCCCAGCACCAGCGAGCTGGCCCGGTTCCAGGGGAGGTCGAGGGACGGGGCGGTGAGCGTGGTGGGCATGGGGCCGACGACGGGCGTGACGCGCCCGAACGCGGCCGTGGCCGCCAGCCCCAGCAGCACGGCGACGAGCACGCCGGGGATCAGGGGCGAGACGCGGCGCAAGCCGCGTACGACCACGACGGTCAGGGCGCCCAGGCCGATCGCGACGTAGTTGTACGCAGCCGGGTCGCTCACCGCCCGCCAGGCCGCCGCCCACACGCCCAGCCCCGCGGAGCCGCGCCCGAGCAGCGCCGGCACCTGCGAGACGATGATGATCACGGCGGCGCCGCTGGTGAACCCGCGCAGCACCGGCAGGCTCATGAAGTACGCCAGCGAGCCGAAGCGCGCCAGGCCGATCACGACCCGCACGGCGCCGACCATGAGCGCGAGCAGCGCCGCGGCCTGCACGTAGCCGGGGCTGCCGGGCACGAACGTGCCCGCCAGCACGCCCATCGTCAGGAGCGCGGTCAGGGCCGTCGGACCCGTCTGCAGGTAGGGGCTGGAGCCGAGGAGGGCCGACGCCAGCGGCGGGAAGATCGCGGCCATGATCCCGGCGGACGGCGGCAGGCCCGCCAGCGCGGCGTAGGCCAGCGCTTGCGGGACGAGGACCAGCGCGACGGTGACGCCGGCGACGACGTCGTCGAACGGTGGCCTCAGGGCCCTGACCTGAGGCCTCACGGTCGCGGTCAAGCGCGCCTCGCCTGCACGCGCCGTGGCCCGCGCGAGGGTGACGTTGCGAGCGCGCCTGCGACCATGCCGAGAGGACCTCCTGCCGCGGACCCGTGAGGGTCCGACCCGTTCGTGACGGACCATGACTCTATCGCTTCCCGACGGCGGCGGCTGAGGCGGGCTTCATCCTCTCCCGGCACCGCGGCGGACCCGTGGCCGGCACCGGTCCCGGCCTCTTGGCGCGGACCCCGCGTCGGGCTCGGCGGCGCGCGCCAGGCAGCTGGCTCGGCGGCGCGTCCCGCGACCCTCCCCGCGCCGGTCCCCGGTCCCGGCGGCCGCGCGCCCGGGGTCGGCGGGGCGGGTGTTACCTTTCGCTGGTGGACCTCGTCTGTCTCGCCGCCGGCCACGGCACGCGCCTCGGCAGGCTCGGCACCTACCTGCAGAAGTGCATGTACCCGGTCGGCCTGCGGCCGTTCCTCGAGCACACGCTCACGCAGCTCCTCGCGAGCGGCGTGGCCGTGCCGGGCCGGGACCGCCTGACGCTGGTCGTGGGGTACCTCCAGGAGCAGGTGCGCGCGTACTTCGGCGCGAGGTTCGAGGGGCTCGACGTCGTCTACGTACACCAGGCCGAGCGGCGCGGCACCGGCCACGCCCTCTCGCTGGCGCGCGACGCTCTCGGGCCGCAGGCCAGCGTGATCGCCTGGCAGGCCGACCTCTTCGTCACCGCCGACATGTTCCGCGCCGTGGCGGCGCACCCGGCGGGCACCGTCGTCAGCCTCGGGCCCGGCCACGCCGACGAGCCCGCCTTCCTGAGGGCCACCGTCGCGGGCGACCGCGTCACGCGCGTGTGGGAGGGCGAGGGACCCCTGTACGACGTGGGCCTGTGGAAGCTCTCGCCGGCGGTGCTGGCCCGCATCGGCGAGGCGAGGGCGGAGAGCGGCGAGGTCAGGATGCTCGTGAACCTGCAGCGGGCGATCGACTCCGGCGAGGCCTGCGGGTACGTCGTCACCGACGAGTGGGTCCACCTCGGCGGCACCCTGCCGAGCCCCGAGGAGAACGTCAGGAGCGTCGTGCGGCGCGTGCTCGAGCACGCGCCGGCCGCGCCGCGGGCGTGAGTGGGCGCGTGGTCACGACGTTCACGCCCCTGCGCGTGCCGTTCGCGGGCGGGCTGACAGACCTCAAGGAGTACGCCGAGCGCTTCGGCGGGGTGACCGTGAGCGCGACCATCGACCGCGGCGCCGTCGTAACGGCCGCGCCCGCCGCGGGGCCGTGGCGCGTCGAGTGGGGCGGCAGGACGCAGGAGGCGTGGCGTCTTGAGGACCTCGACGTCGACCTCGTGCGCGAGTCGGTGCTGCAGGTGGGCTACGACGGACCGCCGCTCACCGTGACCGTCAGCCTCGACGCCGCCGACCACGGCGGCCTGGGGGCCTCCGGCGCCGTCACGGTCGGGGTCGTGCACGCGCTGCGCGCGCTGATGGGCCGGTCGGTGACGGTCGAGGAGGTCGCCGCCGACGCCGCGCACGTCGAGGTCGAGCGCCTGGGGGGCGCGTCGGGCTACCACGACCCGCACGTCTGCGCCCGCGGCGGGCTGCTCCACGTCACGTACCGGGGCGCCGACGTCGCGGCGCGACGCCTCGAGCCGCCGGCCGGGTTCCTGGAGCGCTTCGAGCGCTCGCTGCTGTTCTTCGAGACGGGCCGAGCCGCGAGCACGAAGGCGAGCCTGCGACGGCTCGCCGACGGCATCGCGGGCGCGCTCGAGGTCCTGCACGAGATCAAGGCGCTGGGCGAGGCGACGGCCGCGGCGTTCGAGCGCGGCGACCTGCCGGCCGTGGCCCATGCGATCGGGGAGCAGCAGCGCCTGAAGCAGCGCCTGCCGGGCGCGTTCGTCGACGGGTTCGTCGAGGCCGTGGGCGCGGCCGTCGCAGCCCTGGGCGCGAGCGTCCAGTTCCCCGGCGGGAAGATCGGCGCCTACGCCGTCGTGTGCTGCCCCGACGGCCAGCAGGAGGCGGTGAGGGCCGCCCTCCCCGGCCTGCGCGAGGTCAGGTTCCGCCTGGCCGACGGCGGCACGCGCCTCGTCTGAGGCGCGCCGCGAACGCGTCGGCCAGGCGCTGGGCTCAGCCGCCGAGCGTGCCGACGAGGTCCTGCAGCGCCCGCTGGACCTCCTGCACGCGCTGCCTGAGCGTGGCGATCTCGGCCTCGAGCGCGTCCAGCTCGCCCTCCTGCGCCTCGAGGTCCGAGACGTAACGCCGGTAGAGGCTCGAGTTCCGGTCCAGGCTCGCCATGTTCGCCCGGATCCGCTCCTGGTCGGCGGCGATCTCCTGCACGCGCGCCTCGCGGGCGGCGAGGTCGGCGCGCAGCCCGGCCGCCTCGCGCTGGAGCGCCATGACCTCCTGCAGCGCGCCGCGGGTGCGGTCGTCGAGCCGCAGGTCCTCGAGGTACACGGCGATGACGTCGGGGGCGAGGTCGATCAGCGACACCGAGCGGCGCGTCACGCGCTCGAGCACGACCTCGAGCGCGCACGACCCGTCGCCGGCCGCGCAGCGCTGCTGCACGGGCACGCCCTCGGGCGCACGCGCGTCCGCGCCCGCGTTCAGGACGACGGCGAAGCGCAGGGCGTCGGGCGTGACGAGGGGCGCGGGCTCGGGAGAGACGACCTCGTAGCCGGAGGCGCGCGGCACGTCGACGAGGACGAGGCGCTCCTCCTCGGTCCGCGGCGTCAGGCGCACGGTCCGGGTCAGGCGCTGCCTGACCTCGGTCTCGAGCAGGCCGCGCACGAGCCGCGCCGCCACCACGCGCTCGGGCTGGCTCGCCGCCTCGACGTCGGCCGCGACCTCGAGGTCGACGGCGTAGGCGAGCACGCGGGCGTCGCCGGGCACGACGTCGGCCATGAGGGCGTTGCCCGCGAACCCGTTGGCGTCGTAGACGGTGACGGTCCCGCCGGCGAGGTGGAGGCCGGTGTCGTTGACGAGCCTGACGGCCGCCAGCGGGTGCTCGGCGAGGACGCGCTCGTCGTAGTGGGCGACCTTCGCGGCCGCGACCTCGGTCAGCACGATCGGCACCATCACCGACTGGTGGCGGCCCACGCTCACGGGCGTGTCGACGTGGTAGGCGAACGTCGCGCCGCTGCGCTCGCCCGTGGCCATCGCCGTCACGCCGGCGGCGAGGTCGGCGGCCTCGAACGCCTGGGCCTGGGGCGCCGCCGCCGGCGCCAACGCGCGCGCCGCGCCCACGACCCCCGCGTCGGCGCGCGGGGTCAGCTCGGCGGCGGTGGGCGGCGCGACCCGGCCGCGCTCGGCGTAGACGGGGTCGTAGAGGGTCGTCACGAACGCCGCCGGCTGGCCGGCGACGAACGAGACGCGCACGTCCTCGAGGTCGAGGTCGGTGGGGTTGTCGAAGATCGCCCAGCCCTGGAGCGTGCCCGTGCCGTCGTCGTCCACGACCAGGCGGTAGGTGCTCTTCCACACCGGCATCTCGCGCACGTACCCGACGCGCACGCGCCGGGCGCCATCGCCCGAGAACGACAGGCGCAGCGTGGTGGCCTCGGCGGCGCGGTGGCGCGCGACGGCCGCGAGGGCCGCGTCGAGCTCGGCCTGGAGCTCGGGGTCGTCGAGCCTGACGCTGGTGACCTCGGCGAGGTCGACGCGCGTCAGGCCGCCGGACGTGGCGAGCGTGAGGAAGGTGCGGGGCGCCTCCTCCGGCGCTTCGACGCGCTCGACGGAGACGATGGCGCCGGTCAAGGGTCGCGACGCCTCGAGTTGCACGACCTCGCCCCTGAGCTGGCCGAGGATCTGGGCGAGCGTCGGCGCGCCCGAGAGGTCGATCGAGTAGCCGGCCAGGATGCGGCCGAGCGGCTCGCGCGAGTCGTAGGTGACGGGCTCGATCGTCCCGCCGTCGAGGTCCTGCAGCACCAGCGTCTGCAGCATGTCGTCCATCTCGGACGGCGGCACGCTGAGCTCGAACGCGCGGTCGCCTACGACCGTGCCCTCGTGCTCGAAGTAGGCGACGCCGCTGGTGAACAGGACCACCCTCGTGACCGGCAGGTCGGCTGGGGCGGGCATGGGGTCTCCTCCCGGCGCCCCCTGCGCGAGCGCAGCGGGGGCGGTCAGCGCCAGGGCCAACGCGAGCGAGAACGTGCGCGTACCGCGTGTCATGCGCCAGATGTTAGGGCATCGAGCAGCGCCTGCCACCAGTCGACCTCGTCCTGGTTGACGCTGTGCGCGAAGCCAGGGTAGATGCGCTCCTCGACCTCGGCGCCGAGCTCGCGGAACAGGGCCGCCGTCTCGTGCACGCGCTCGACCGGGATGTAGGGGTCGACGTCGGAGCAGCCGAGGAACACCGGGGTGCCGTCGAGCGAGCCCGCGTAGCGGCCGCGCTCGACGCGGTCGCCGATCACGCCGCCGGAGAGCGCGACGACGCCGCCGAAGCGGCCGCCCTGCCTGGCCGCGTACTCGGAGACGAGGCACGCGCCCTGGGAGAAGCCGAGCAGGACGACCTTCTCGCGCGGCACGCCGCCGTCGACGGCGGCGCGCACGACGGCGTCGACGGCCTCCAGCGCCGAGCTCAGCCACGGCTCGTTCTGCTCGGGCGGGGCGAGGAACGTGTGGGGGTACCAGACGTTGTAGCGCGCCTCGGGCGCCAGGAAGGCGACCTCAGGCGCGTCCACCACGGTGGCGAGGCCGAGGATGCCGTTGGCGCTGTCGCCGCGGCCGTGCACGAGGACCGTCGCCGCCTTCGCGCTCGCGAGCGGCGCCCCGGCGCTGGCCCTGACCTCGGGCGGATGGAGCTGTTCGCGCGGGATCGTCATGGCCGGAGCGTAGCGCTTCCGCGGCCCGCCGCTGCCTCCCGCGCCGCTAGGACGCGGCCTCCTTGGGGACGATCGCGATCTTGCCGTCCGACTGCAGGATCGCCCACTTCACCTGGTCGAGCGTCTCGAGGCCGGACTCGCGCGCTACCTGGAGGACCTCGTCGGCCGAGACGCGCTCCTTGTTCAGGTTCGAGGTGTAGAGGTTCCCGTCGAACAGCAGCACGGTCGGCCGCGGGGTGACGGCCAGCTCCGCCGGGCGGCTGACGTGTATCAGGAGCGAGGTGAGCGCCACCAGGAGCATGATCGTGCTCACCGCGACGAGCCCGTTCGTGAGCGAGAAGTCCTCCTTGACGATGCCCTGCGCGACGATGTCGGGGATCAGCATCAGCATCACGAACTCGTGCGGCGACAGGTCGCCGAACTCGCGCTTGCCCAGCAGCCGCAGCGCGAACAGGACGAACAGGTAGACGATCGCCACGCGGATCACGCTCTCCACGACGGCCTCCTCACGGCCACACGAAGGTGGCGAACGCCACGGACCCCGCGTCGAGCTGGTCGCCGGCTTCGCCCAGCACGCGCCACGACACGGCGGCCTCGTGCCGCCAGTAGCCGCTCGCCTGCATCTCCGCCGTCACGGTCCGCGTCTCGCCCGGTGACAGGTCGGCAAGGGCGAAGACGTAGTCCCGGGCGTCGACGCGGTCGGGTCCCGGCGTGAACGCGACGTCGGCGAAGGCGGACAGGTAGGAGCGCGGGACGCGGAGCTCTACCCCGCTCACCGCCGCGTCCGTCGCGTTCGTGACCTGCAGGAGCAGGGGCTGCCTCACGCGCAGGCGGTGCCAGGTCGGGTGCTCGACGCGCACGGCGACGGTCCCGTCCGTGCCCTCTACCGTCCCGCGCCCGATGCCGAACAGGCCGAAGAACGACAGGAGCGGGAGCAGGCCGACCATGACCAGGCCCGCGACCTGGGTGGGGTGGAAGACGATGCGCTTGTCGATCTCGGGCGGCTCGGGCAGGTCGGGCGGGTCCTCGCGCGAGGGACGCACGCCGGCCGACTCGATGGGGACGTCCCCCGCCTCGTTCGCTGCCACGGCTCACCTCCTGGTGCCAGGGCCTCGCCGCTGGTGCCCGACTATTGAGCGACTCCCCTCGGCTCGCGTTAGAGGGGCTTGAGTTGGCGTCACATCCGGCGCCGGCCAGGAGAGGCGCTCGGGCCGGCCGGGCCGGGTGGGCGGGTCGCCGCCCCAGGGGCTCTCAGCCAGCCCGGACGATTCCCATCTGCGCCGTCCCTACCATCCGGGCCGAGAGGAGCACTGCCATGGCTGCATTCGACGAATCGATGGACGTCCACGTGCCTGTGACGCAGGCTTACGCCCTGTTCCGGCAGTTCGAGCGCTTCCCTGCCTTCATGGAGGGGGTCGAGGAGGTCAGGCGCGAGGGACCCGACCGCCTCTACTGGCGCGCGAACATCGGCGGCAGGGAGGAGGAATGGGAGGCGCGGGTCGTGGCCGACGAGCCCGACACCCGCATCGCCTGGGAGAGCGTGGCGGGAGCCCGCAACGCCGGCGAGGTCCGCTTCGAGAAGGTCGACGCCGACACCACCCGCGTCCACCTCCACGTCGAGTACGACCCCGAGGGCTTCGTGGAGAACGTCGGCGCCGCCCTCGGCCTCGTGAACGGCCGCATGAGCGGCGACCTGAGGCGCTTCAAGGAGCTCGCCGAGAGCGGCGAGGCCGTGTCGGGCTGGCACGACCCCGTCGACCGCTCCGTCGCGGCCGCCGAGCGCGACCGCGTGATCGGCGAGGCGGAGCGGTCCGTCGACCGCATGGGCCCGGCGACGACGGTGTCGACCGAGAGCGACCGCATCGAGCCCGACGTGCCGGGGG
Organism: Trueperaceae bacterium; assembly: GCA_035306665.1. Taxonomy (GTDB): domain Bacteria; phylum Deinococcota; class Deinococci; order Deinococcales; family Trueperaceae; genus DASRWD01. The sequence goes on along the minus strand of DATGNP010000071.1, from coordinate 29,758 downwards.
ACCGCGACCGCTACTGACCCGTGACCGGGCGCTTCAGGCGCCGGGCGGGACGTGCCGAGCCCGCGCCGTCACGGCGCGGGCTCCCTCGTGCGGCGACGTGGCCGCCGACGGCGTGGTCGTGGCTCCGGGAGCGCGCGTGCTAAACCTTGGCCGTGTCCCGGCACGACGTCGTGGTCGTCGGTGGCGGCTTCGCGGGCGCGGCCCTGGCCCTCGTCCTGGCCCGCGCCGGCGTCGACGTACTGGTCCTCGAGCGCGAGCGCGAGTTCCGCGACCGCGTCAGGGGCGAGGTGATCTACCCCTGGGGCGTCGCCGAGGGGCGGCGCTTGGGGCTCCTCGAGCACGTGGCGCCGGCGGTCACGGAGCTGCGCGCCTGGAACACGACCATCGACCCGCTGCCCGGCCGTAGGCGGGACCTGCCCGCGACCACGCCGGCCGGGGAGCCGGCCCTGGCGTTCCACCATCCCGAGGTCCAGGCGCTGCTGCTGGCGGCGGCCGAGGCCGCGGGCGCCCGCGTCGTGAGGGGCGCCGCCGTGGTCGGGGTGGAGCCTGGCGCCCAGCCCGCCGTCGTGGCCCGCGAGGGGGCGGCCCGCCGCGAGGCCAGGCACACCGCCCGCCTCGTCGTGGGCGCCGACGGCCGCGACTCGGCCGTGAGGACCACCGCCGGCTTCGCCGTGGAGCGCGCGCCCGAGGCCCTGGTGCTGGCCGGAGCGCTGGTCGCGGGCGCCGGCGTCCCCGCGGGCGCCGGCCACGTCTACATGCGGCCGGGCGGCGGCGAGCTCGGCATGGCCATGAACGTGGGCGGCGGCCGCCACCGCGTCTACGCCGGCTACCACCTGGCGACGGGGCGGCGGCACCTGAGCGGCTCGAGCGCGCTCCCGGCCTTCGTCGCGACGGCGACGGCGGCCGGCATGCCGGCCGCCTGGTTCGAGGGCGCCCGGCTGGTGGGCCCGCTGGCCGAGTTCTCGGGCGCCGACCTGTGGGCGCCGCACCCGTGGCGCGACGGCGTGGCCCTCGTCGGCGACGCCGCCGCCGTGAGCGACCCCAACTGGGGCTGCGGGCTGGCGCTGGCATGGCGCGACGTCCGGGCCCTCAGCGGCGCCCTCCTGGCGTCAGGCGACCCGGCGGCGGCCGGCGGCGCCTACGCCGCGGAGCACGACGCCTACCACGCCGCGCTGCGGCGCCAGACCGGCTGGCTGACCACGGTGTTCAGGACGCCGGGCCCGGAGGCGGACGCCCTGCGCGAGCGCGCGTTGCCGCTCTTCGCCGCCGACCCGACCCGCGCGCCTGACGTCGTGGGCGTGGGCCCCGACGGCCCCAGCGACGAGCGCGCGCGGCGACGCTTCTTCGGCGAGGAGTAGCGCTCCCGACCGGCGCGGGTCGCCGAGGCCGTAAGCCGACCGGTCGCGGCGGCCGGGCCGGCTGCCGAGACGGCCTAGTCGGCCACGCCGGCGAGCAGGGACCGCGTGGTCACGAGCAGCTGGCCGCAGTGGCGCTGGGCGTGCTCGGCGGCGTGGAACAGCATCCCGGCGACGGTGGAGGGCAGCCGCTTCGAGCCTACGGGCCGGTGGTCGTAGAGCGTGCTCGGGTCGGTGCGCCTGAGCTGGTCGATGGCGCGGTCGACGGCCGCGTCGACCGCCGCGACGAGCGAGGCCGTCGTGGCGCCCACGGGCTCGCCGTGCGCCCGCTCCACGGCCAGCGCGGCGCGCATCTCGTCGGTGACGGTCGTCAGCTCCGCCTGGCCGAACAGGCGGTCGATCACGCCGGCGATGTGCTTGAGGTGGAACCCCACCGGGGCGAGCCCCGCCACGCCCTCCCACAGCAGCGCGTCGGGGAAGCCCGCCGTGAACGCGGCGACCTCCTCGCGCGTCTGGATCAGCGCGTGGGCCACGGGCTGGAGCTCGGCGGGGACGCCTTCGACGGGTCCCCTGAGCCAGGGGTGCGGCTGCTGGTCGGCCATCTCTCACCTCGCAAGGGCGCTTGCGAGGCCACCGTATCAGGTGTCCGAGGCCTCCGGCGGTTCCCCTAGACGCTCGGCCAGGTCCTCGAGCGCGTCCAGAACGTCACGGGCCTCGTCCGAGCCGTCCTCGTCCGCCCACTCCTGCACCTCGACGAGCAGCTCCTCCACGCGTCGCGCGATGTCGTCGCGTCGCGCCATGGCCTCGTAGACGCCGCGCATGTGAGGTCGGAACGTCACGCTGCCGGAGGGGTCCAGGTCGTTGTCGTCGGAGAGGCGCTGCATGTCCTCGTCGGGCAGCGGCGCCGCGAGGTTGCCCATGTCCTCGTTGGGCGTGCCGGGGAGGGCGTCGGCAGTGAGGCCGGTGCCGCCCGGCGTCGCCTCGTCGGAGTCCGGACCGAGCGGGTCGACGGCGTCTGGGCTCCCCCGGTCGCGCAGCTCGGCCTCCAGCTCCTCGCCGAGGTCGTCGTCGAACCGCTCCTCGTCGCGCCCGGGGCGCGTGCCCGGCGCTTTCGTATCGTCAGCGGCGGTGTCCCTCATCTTCGCCTCCCTCCGTGCGGCGAGCCTAGCGGCGCCCACGTGAGCCAGTCGCGTGCCGCGTGAGAGCGCCGCGGCCCGGCACCTAGTCAGCACATCTGGGCTGCCTAGCATGGACGCCCGGGCGCTCCCGGAGATGGAGGACGGCCATGGCGTACAGGACCTGGATCATCGACCCGAGCCACTCCACCATCGAGTTCTCGACGAAGCACATGATGTTCACGACGGTGCGGGGGCGGTTCAAGGAGTTCGAGGGGGTCCTCCACCTCGACAGGGAGGACCCCGACCGCTCGTGGTGCGAGGTCAAGGTCAGGGCGGCCAGCCTCGATACGGGCGCCCCAGATCGCGACGCGCACCTGCGCGGCCCCGACTTCTTCGACGCCGAGAACTACCCCGACATCGAGTTCCGCAGCAAGCAGGTCATGGGCGCCGTGCCCGAGGAGGGCGCGCGCTTCCGCGTCACCGGCGACCTGACGATCGCGAACACGGTCCAGGAGGTCGTGCTCGACGTGATGTTCCAGGGCCGTGGGCAGGACCCGTGGGGCAACGAGCGCGTCGGCTTCACGGCCTCGACGGAGATCGATAGGCGGGATTGGGGCCTGAAGTGGAACCAGGCCCTGGAGACCGGCGGCGTGCTGGTGGCGAACAAGGTGAGGATCGAGATCGACGTGCAGGCGGTGCTGCAGGCGGCCGAGGCGGAGGCCGCGACGGCCGAGGCGACCTAGCCCTAGCCGCCGGTCCCGGCGCCGTGGGCGTGGCCTGCCATACTGGCGCATGGCTGCCAAGAAGGACGCCGCGCTCAAGCTGGTCCCCACCGACACGCCGATCGAGGAGTTCCTGGCCGGTATCGAGAACGGGAGGCGCCGCGCCGACGCCGAGGCGCTGGTGAGCCTGCTCCGCGAGGTCACCGGCGAGGAGCCGGTCGTGTGGACGTACGGGATCGTCGGCTTCGGCGACCACCACTACCGCCACTCCTCGGGCCGCGAGGGCGACGTTGGCAGGATCGGGTTCGCGCCGCGGAAGGCGAACCTCGTGCTCTACGGGTTCAACTCGGCGCCGGGGTCGGAGGAGCTGCTGCAGCGCCTCGGCAAGCACCGGCAGGGCGCCTCCTGCGTCTACGTGAACAAGCTCGCCGACGTCGACCTGGACGTGCTGCGCGAGCTCGCCGCGCTCGGCTACCGTCACATGTCGTCGACGACGGACAGCTTCGTGCCGCGGTAGGCGGCGCCGCGCTCGCGGCGCGCCTCGCGGTCGAGGCGCAGGTAGAGGAGGGAGGTCGCGGCCACGGCCGCGCCGGCGACGGCCCAGGCGGTCGCGATCGACGCCGCCTCGGCGAGGGTCCCCAGCGCCACGCTCCCGACGAAGGCGCCGGCGAACGAGGCCAGCGACTGCACCGAGAGCATCACCGAGCGCCGGTCCGCGGTGACCTCGCGGTTGTACAGCGCCATGTGCGGCGAGCTCAGGGCGGCGCGGGCGAGGTAGGTGCCGAGGAACAGCGCGGCCGCCGCGACGAAGCCGCCCGCCAGGGCCAGCAGCACGAAGGCAGCCCCCTGGGCGAGCTGGAACAGCGCGGCGACCAGCGCGTGACGCCTGCCCAGCGCCGCTGCGAGGCGCGTGGCGAGCAGGTTCCCGAGGATGCCGACGGCGAACGAGCCGCCCAGGATCGCGCCCAGCGCCAGCGTCCCGCCGCCCGCGGCCACGGCGGCGCCGTCGCCGGGCAGGAGCGCCGCGAAGAACGGCTGCCACAGGTTCTCCGACGCGGCCAGCGCGGCGCCGACGACGACGTCGGCGGCCAGCAGCAGCCGCAGGCGCGGCGCGCGCGCCACGGCCACGAACGCCTGCCGCACCAGCGCCACGACGGCGAGAGGGCTCACGGCCGTGCTCAGGGAACCGGCAGCGGCCGGCCGACGCTCGACGACGACCGCTGCCGCCAGCGCCAGCACGAGGACCTGCAGCAGCGCCGAGACGAGCAGAGGGACGGCGAGCGGCGTGACCGCGCCGGCCTCCGGCAGGCGGGCGAACAGCGCCGGCAGCGCCCCGCCGCCGAGGGTGCCGAGCGCCAGGGCGGCGAGCTGGAAGCTGCCCGCCGTCGCGAGGGCCGGCTGCAGGTCCACGCCCTCGTCCTCGGCCTGCAGGGCGTCGACGAACCAGGCCTCGAGCGCGCCCGACGTCAGGGCGCGGGCCGCGCCGAAGAGCGCCGCGAACAGCACGAACGCCCACAGGTCGAACGCCGCCAGGTAGACCAGGCGCGCCACCACGGTCAGCGCGCCGCCCAGCAGGTACGCGCGCTTGCGGCCCATCGCGTCGGCGACGGCGCCCGAGGGCACCTCGAGCGCGGCCACGACGAGCGCGTACACGCCCATGTAGAGGCCGACCTCGGCCAGCGTCACGCCGCGCGACTGCGCCAGCAGCACCATCACGGGCATCGGCAGCACCGCGGCGAACCAGTTGAGCGACGTGACCAGCCAGTAGGCGTTCCTGACCGAGAGCCTCATGTCGAGGCGAGGATGGCGGGTACCCTACAGTGAATGGCAGACGACGGTTCAGGTAGGTCGGAGCGCTGGGCGGGTCCGGCTCCCGCGGGCGGCGCGGGGTTCTTCACCGTCACCGACCCCGAGCAGGCGCGCCTCCTCACGGACGCCGCCAGCCAGCGCCTGTTCCGCCCGTTCCTGGCCCGCGACAGGACCGCGTCGGAGGCCGCCCGCGAGGCCGGGACCGACCTGAACGCGGTGCTCTACCGCGTGCGGCAGTTCCTGCGGGCCGGGCTGCTGACGGTCGTGCGCGAGGTGAAGCGGCCGGGCAGACCTGTCAAGGTCTACCGCTCGACGCGCGACGCCTACTTCGTCCCGTACGAGCTCACGCCGTTCGCGAGCCTCGAGGAGAGGATGCTCGCGCAGCTCAGGCCGCACCTGGAGCAGAGGGTCAGGGTCCAGGCACAGCGCCTGAGGGAGCACGGGTGGTCCGGCCAGCTCCTCTACCGCGACGAGCACGGGGAGACGTGGATCGAGAGCGCAGGGGACCCCGCGGCGCGCCTCGACTGGCTCGACCCGCGCCGCGGCATCGGCATCGACTACGTCGTCGACCTCGCGCTGACCGCCGCGGAGGCCACGGAGCTGCAGCGTCTGCTCTACGCGGCGCTCGAGCGCTTCGAGCGCGGCGGCTCGGGCCGAGAGGGGACGAGGGGCTACGTGCTCAGCGTCGCCCTCTACCCGCGCGAGGAGCCGTAGCGGCCCTGCCGCCTACCGCTTGCGCAGCTTCCAGACCTGCTCGCTGGGGAAGCGCCTCGCCCACTCGGCGGGAACGGCGAACTCCGTGCCGGTGGCCGTCTCGGGCGCCCGCGGCTCGAGCAGCTCCTCGACCTCGAACCCGACCCTCGCGAACAGGGCGAGCCAGCCCGAGAACGGCAGGTTGAACTCGACGCCGCCGGGATCGTCCGCGACGGCGCTGTAGTCGAGGCGGTGGAGGGAGAAGTAGTCGCGCTCGAGCCGGTAGCCGACGTCGCCGCCGTCCACGGGGCTGCACAGCGCGAGCAAGGGGTGGTTGCCCATGAAGACCAGGCGCCCGCCGGGTCGGAGGACGCGGTGCGCCTCGGGGACCCAGGCGTAGGGGTCGCACCAGATGGGGGCGCCGTACTCGCTGATCGCGAAGTCGAAGCTCGCGTCCGCGAACGGGGTCCTCTCGGCGTCCCCATGCACCAGCGTGAGCGCGACGCCGTGCCGCTCGGCGAGGCGCCGCGCCGTGGCGAGCTGCGCGGCCGAGTTGTCGATGCCCGTGACCCTCGCCCCGCGCCGCGCCATCCAGCCGGACACGTACGCCGTGCCGCAGCCGAGCTCGACGGCGTCGAGGCCCGTCATGTCCTCGGGCAGCAGCCGGAGCTCGGACTCCGGGATGCTCCAGATGCCCCACACCGGCTCGCGTCGCTCCCACTCGCGCTCGCCCCGCTCGACCCACCACGCGGCCGTGGCGTCCCAGTAGCGCCTGTTGAGCGCGACGTGAGGAGGCGGCGCGTCGGGCTCTCCGACCATGCGGGTCAGAGTAGCCGACGCGCCGCCCGACCGGAAGCGGCGGCTCAGTCGCCGCTGGGGGCGTCCGCCACCGTGCCCTCCCAATCGGCGGGCATCTGGAAGGGCCGCTGCTCGACGATGCGGATGTGGTTCCCGAACGGGTCGCGGATCGCGAAGTCGATGCCGTACGGCCGCTCCTCCGGCTCCTCGCGGATCAGCACGCCCTTCGCCCTCAGGGCCTCGCACGTCGCGCGGGCGTCGTCGGTGGTGAACCCGACGGCGAAGCCGGAGGCGCCCTTCGACACGACCTCGCGGATCTTCTCCACGGCGTCGGGGTCGACGCTGGGCGGCGCGACGAGCTCGAGGAGGATCTCGCGCGTCGGGTCGCCCTGCGGCCTGACCGTCAGCCAGCGCATCGGGCCCATGTCGATGTCGGCGCTGACCTCGAGGCCCAGCTTGTTCACGTAGAAGTCGTGCGCCTCGTCCTGGTCGAACACCCAGACGTGCGAGATGTTGATGCTCTTGATCATCGTGTCGCCTCCGCGGCCTCGGGGCTCGCGTCGTCCCCTGCGGCCTGGGGGTCACTGTAGGGACGCGCGCCGCCGGGTGCTTCTCCGAAAGTGCTCGGCCGCGTCCACGCGGCGACGAAGCACGACGGCACCGGCGCCGGCCCCTTGCCCCGGCGGTACGCGGCGGGCGAGGCGCCGACGATCTCCTTGAACGTGCGGCTGAACGTGCCGAGGCTGTTGAACCCCACGTCGAAGCAGGCGTCGGTGACGCTGCGCTCCTGCTCCCGGAGCAGGTACATCGCCCGCTCGACCCGCCGGCGCTGCAGGTAGCGGTGCGGGGTCTCGCCGTAGACCTCCTTGAAGGTCCGGATGAAGTGCGCCGGCGACATGCCGACCAGGGCGGCCAGCCCCTTGACGTCGAGCTCCTCGCGGTAGCGCCGGTCCATCTCGTCGCGCGCCCTGAGCATGAGGCGGTTCCGGGCCTCGACGGGGCTGAGCCGCGACGTCACGACTCGCCCCCGGCGGCGACCTCGCGCGCCAGCGCCGGCGCGAGCGTGCCGGCGGGGCACACGACGACGTGGGAGAGCCCCAGCCACGCCGCCATCAGGCGCAGCTCGCGCGCCAGCGCCGCCGCCACCTCGGTCCGCCGCCGCGGCCGCGCGCCGGGCGCAGGCGACTCCTCCGCCCAAGCCGACAGGACCCGCAGCTCGCCGGCCTTGCGCTCGGCCTTGAGGTCGACGCGCGCGACCATCTGGTCGCCGAGGAGGAACGGCAGGGAGTAGTAACCGTACACCCGCTTGTGGGCCGGCGTGTAGATCTCGATGCGGTAGTCCATGCCGAACTGCCGCAGGAGCCTGTCGCGGAACCAGCACGCGGGGTCGAACGGCGACAGCAGGGCGGCGCCCGTCGCACGGCCGGGGTCCGTGGCGTCCGCGTGCAGCAGGGCCCGCTGCTGCCAGCCCTCGACCCGCACCCAGCGCGCCAGGCCGCGGGCCACGGCCGACTCGGCCAGGGGCCTCGCGTCGGTGACCTTCAGCCTGAAGTGGTCGGCCAGGTCGGCGACGGTGCCGATCCCGTTGGCCGCCAGCGCCAGGTCGAAGAGGGCCTGTTGGGCCTCGCGCCGCTCGAGCGCCGGCAGGCAGGCGTGCTCGCCCCAGACCTGCGCGGGAGACGCGTAGAGGCGCTGGAAGTTCGGCCGCGCCGCGACCGCGGCGCGGCCCGTGATGAACAGGTACTCGAGGGCGAGCTTGGTGTCGCTCCAGTCCCACCAGCTCCCGCGGCGCCTGCCTCGGGCCTCGAGGTGCTCCAGGTCCTTGGCGCTGAGGGGCCCGCGCTCGTGCACGGCGCGCTCGACCGCCGCGAAGAGCGCGGGCGTGAGGCGCTCGCTCTTCTGCTTCGCGAGCCACCGCGACCACCGCTCCTCCTCGTACGCCATGCGGTGGCGCAGCGCCGGCAGGAGCGAGCGAGGCATCACCGAGGCCTGGTGGCCCCAATGCTCGAAGGTCTCGCCCGAGGACCACAGGTAGTCGTCGAGGGCGGCGTGGTCGTAGGCGCCGAAGCGCGAGAAGAGCGGCAGGTAGTGCGCCCGGGCCAGCACGTTGACGCTGTCGAGCTGCAGGACGCCCTGCCTTCGCAGGTACTCGCGGAAGCGGCGCACGCCGACGCGTCCGCTCGGTCGGCGCCGCGCCAGGCCCTGGGCGTGGAGGAACACGCGCCGGGCCTCGGCGGCGGACAGCTTCTCGCTCATCCCGACAGGCTACCCAGGCGCGCGCTCGCCGCGTGCACGCTCCCTCACCACGACCGCGGCCCGGGACCGGATCCGTGCCAGGCGGCCCGCGCGGCTGCTACCTTGGTGGCGACTCCGCAACGCCGCACAAGGGGAGACCTTGACAGCCACCTCGCACGCCGTCCGCCAGCTCCTCGCCCAGGTCCCCGTCTTCTCCGGCCTCGCCGCGCACGACCTCGACGCGCTGGCGACCCGGTTCGAGCCGCTCGCGCTCGAGCAGGGGGAGACCCTGTTCCGCCAGGGGGAGGTCGGCGACTTCATGTGCCTGCTGGAGAGGGGCGAGCTCGCCGTCGCGGTGGACGGCGCCGTCGTCGACAGGCTGGGGCCCGGGTCGGTCGTCGGCGAGATGGCCCTGCTCACGGCGCCGGAGCGCAGCGCGACGGTGACGGCCGCGGGCGACGGGGCGCTCCTGTGGCGCCTGGTGCGGTCGGACTTCGAGCACCTCGTGGCCACGCACCCCGCGCTCCTCGAGTCCGTCCACGCCGTCACGGCGCCCCGGCTCGAGCGGGCGCAGCTCGCGCCCCTGCTGGCCGACCGCTTCGGAGCGGCCACGGACGCCGACGTGGCCGCGTGGCACGCGCGCGCCGTGTGGCGCCGCCTGGCGCGCGGCGAGGCGCTCTTCGGTCTGGGCGACCCCGCCGAGGAGGTCTACCTCGTCGTGTCCGGGCTGCTGGCGGTCAGGGACGAGTCCGGCGAGCGCGTCCGCACCGCCGGTCGCGGCGCCGTCGTGGGGGAGTCAGCAGTCGTCGGGGACGGCGCCAGGCGTCACGCCGTCGTCGCGCTCAGGGAGACCGACGTCGCGGCCTTCCCGGCCGGGGCGGCGGCCGCCAGCGCCAGGTTCATGGCGCGGCTCGCCGGCGACCTGATCGCGAGGTCCACCCACCCCGGCGTCGACGGCACGGCGGGGGCGAGGGTCGTGTTCCTGCCCGCCTCCTCCGGCGCCCCCGTGGACGCCGTCGCGGCCGCCGTCGTCGCGCGCCTGCGCGCCTGGGGGCCGACGCTGGAGCTCTCGAGCCGTGCCGTAGACGAGCGCTTCGGACGCGCGGGCACGTCCCAGGCCGGCGCGGGCCACGGCCTCGCGCCCGCCCTCGCGATGTGGCTCGACCAGCAGCTCCGCGACCACGAGCACGTCGTCCTCGTCGCGGACCCCGAGCCCACCCCGTGGACCCGGCGCTGCCTGCAGCTCGCCGACACGGCCCTGCTCGTGGCGGCCGCGGGCGAGGAGCCCCTGGACCCGGCCCGGGCGCCGGTCGCGCCGCATGCGGCGGACGCGGGCCGGGGGTCCGAGGAGGGCACGGCGCACGACCTGCCGCGCGAGCTGGTGCTCGTCCACCCCGACGACACCGCGCTCCCGGCGGGGACCGCGCGCTGGCTCGACGCCCTGCGGCCGAGGGCCCACCATCACGTTCGCCTCGGGCGTGACAGCGACCTCGGCCGCCTGGCCCGCCGCGTCGCCGGCAGGGCGGTCGGGCTGGCTCTGTCGGGCGGGGGCGCGAGGGGCTACGTCCACATCGGCCTCCTGCGGGCGCTCGAGGAGCGGGAGGTCCCGGTCGACGTCGTGTTCGGCACGTCGATGGGCGCGGTCATCGGCGGCGCGTACGCGCTCACGCAGGACGCCGAGGCGTGCGGCAGGCTGGCGGGCCGGTTCGGCGACAGGAAGCAGCTCATGGACCGGACCCTGCCGCTCGTCGCCCTGACGCGGTCGCGGCGCGTGAACGAGGCGCTGCGCTCGATGTTCGGCCCCGAGACCCGCGTCGAGGACCTGTGGGTCCCGTTCGCCTGCGTGTCGGCCAGCCTCACGAACGCCGAGCTGAGGCTGCACGACCGCGGCCCGATGTGGCGCGCCGTGCGGGCGTCGGCCGCGATCCCCGGCGTGTTCACGCCCGTGATGGCGGAGGGCGGGAGCGAGGTGCTCGTCGACGGCGGCGTCATGAACAACCTCCCCGTCGACCTGCTGAGGGGCTTCCTCGGCGCCGGCACGGTGATCGCCTCGAACGCCTACGGCGGCAAGACCGACGGCAAGCCCATGTCCTTCGGGGACGACGTGTCCGGGTGGGCGGTGCTGCGCTCGAAGCTGCTCCCGTTCGGCCCGCGGGTCAAGGCGCCGAGCCTGCTGGGGACCCTGATGCGGGCGACCTCGCTGGCGAGCAAGCGCCTGCTCGACGAGGCCGCGAGGTACGCCGACCTGGTCGTGACCTACCCGTCGAGTGCCGTGACCTCGCTGGAGTTCGACCACCACGAGGAGACGATCGCGGTCGGTTACCGGCACGCCAGCGAGACGCTCGACGCGTGGCTGGGGTCGCCGGAAGCCGGCCCGTGGCGCGCCGGCGCGCTCGGCTAGACGTCCGCGCGTTCGGGCGGGGCACTTACCGCAGCGCCCGCGCCCTCACCTGGGCACGCTCTCCTGCCACCCTCCTCATCGCGGCCGCCCCTAGCTTCAGCGGCCACGGAGGTGGGACATGGCGGCTGACCTGAGAGGCAAGAAGGTGGCGTTCCTGATCGCCGACAAGGGCACCGAGGACATCGAGCTCGTCGAGCCGATGCGCGCCGTGCTGGAGGCCGGGGCGGAGACCGTGATCGTCGGCCCGCCGGAGGGCAAGGCGAGGACGAACAACCACGACCTCGAGCCCGGCAGCGAGTACGACGTCGACGTCGCCTACCCGGACGCGAGGGAGAGCGACTACGACGCGGTCGTCATACCGGGCGGGACCGTGGGCGCCGACAGGCTGCGCCTGAACGACGACGTCGTGAGGTTCGTGCGCTCGTTCTTCGAGGCGGGCAAGCCGGTCGCGGCGATCTGCCACGGGCCGTGGGTGCTGGTCGAGGCGGGTGTCGTCGAGGGTCGCCAGCTCACCTCGTACCCGAGCCTCCGGACCGACATCCAGAACGCCGGCGGCGAGTGGCTCGACCAGGAGGTCGTCGTCGACCAGGGTCTGGTCACGAGCCGCAAGCCCGCCGACCTGCCTGCCTTCACCCGCAAGCTCGTCGAGGAGGTCGCCGAGGGCGTGCACGCCGGGCAGACGGCGTAGCGCAGGTGCGAGCCCGCCGGGTGGCGAGCCCCGCCTGACCGGGGCGCCCCGGCGTGACGCCCGGCCCGGTCAGGCGGCGAGGAACGCGGCGCCCACGGCCAGGACCGCGCGCGGCGTGAGCCGCGGCTCGGCGCTGAGGAGGTAGACGGGCTCCCACGCGTCGGGCTCGAACTTGCCCTTGAAGGCGTGCAGGCCGGCGAGGTCGTAGAGCCCTCGGCCGTAGCGGACGGCGAGCGCCTCCACCCGGCTCAGCCACCGCGGCGGGGCCTCGGTCGCGTGGCGGGCGACGTCATCGGGTGCGTGCCCGGTGGCGGCCTCCGGCTCGCGGCGGCCGCGCGTCCCCTGCCCCGCGCGGTCGCCGTCCACCGGCCCGCCGCCGTCGCGGGGCCCCGGCCCGCGCGGCCGCGCCGCCGTGGGCGCCAGCGGCGCGAGCCCGAGGGTGAACCGGTCGGCCTCGGCGGAGAGGGCACGCAGGGCGGCGTCTAGCAGCAGCTCGCAGGAGCCGTTGGGCGCTGCGGGGTCGCGCACGACCTTCTCGACGAGCCAGCCGCGGCGCTTCGGCACCGGGCACGCCGCGAGGTAGGCCGCGACCCGGCCGGCGGCCGCGCCGGTCCCGCCGTGCCGCGCGACGAACAGGCGGCGGTCGCGCAGCACGCGCGGGTCGGCGCGGGCGGAGTCCGAGTGCGCCAGGAAGCCCAGCCGCGGCAGGCGCTTGGCGCGCAGCCACGCCGCGTGACACGCGCGCAGCTCGGGCGATCCCTCGGCGGTCGCCGGCGCCGCGGCCACGGTGATCCCCTTGTTCGCCGCCCGGTTGCGCTGCGCCCGCAGCGACGCCTTGGCGTCGAACCGCCGCGACCACGCGGCCGCCTCCCACACCGGCTGGAGGCCGATGAGGTGCCGGGCGTGACGGCGGGCGGGAGGCGCGCCCCCGGCATGGGCCGGCCCCGCACCACCCCCGCCGGGCTCTCCCCGGCCGGCTCCCAGCGCGGCGGCGAAGCGCTCCTCGACGGCGAAGTAACAGACACGCTCGCCGGCTCGGCGGGCGTCGGCCTCGAACTCTGCCGCGACGGCCGCGAGCCGCTCGCCGGGCGCGACGGGCGCGCCGGCCACGACCCTGAACCCCGCCGCCCTGACGTAGCCGACGACGGCGTCGCCGGCCCCGCTGAACCAGAGCAGCATCCCCGGGTCGAGCACCTGGTGCGACGTCGAGTTCCAGCCGTGGGCGAGGACCAGGGCCCGCGCCGCCGCCAGTCCGTGCCGGTCGCTGACGCGGCGGGCCGTGCGGGCGTCGAGGCGGGGGACCGTTAGCACCGGCGGAGCGTAACGCCTCGCGGCTATACTCGCCGTGTTGCCGAGACTGGGACCGACCGTCGTCAGCGTCGCCGACCTGCGTAGGCTCGCGCGGCGCCGGCTGCCGCGGATGGTGTTCGACTACATCGACGGCGGCGCGGAGGACGAGCGCACCCTGCGCGCCAACGAGGCCGCCTTCGCGGAGCTGACCTGGCGCCCGCGCTCGGCGGTGGTGCACCCCGAGGTCGACCTGCGGACCACCGTGCTCGGCCACGAGCTGTCGCTACCCGTGATCCTCGCGCCGGTGGGCTCGAGCCGCATGTTCTGGCCGCGCGGCGAGGCCCAGGCGGCCGCTGCGGCGGGCGAGGCGGGCACCGTCTACACCCTCTCCACGCTGTCCGGCACGCGCATGGAGGAGGTCAGGGAGGCGAGCTCGGGGCCGTGCTGGTACCAGCTCTACCTCTGCGGCGGGCGCGAGGTGGGGCTCGAAGCGGTCGCGCGGGCGAAGGCCTGCGGCTACTCGGCGCTGGTCGTGACGATCGACACCCCCGTCGCCGGCATGCGCGAGCGCGACGTGCGCAACGGCTCGGCGCAGCTGATCGCCAGGCGCTTCCCCGACGTCGTGCCCTTCCTGCCCCAGGTGCTCGTCAAGCCTGGGTGGGTCCTCGACTTCTGGCGCGACGGCTTCCCCATGGACTTCCCGAACATCCTGCTGCCCGAGGGCCCGATGCCGTACGCCGACATCGGCGCCCAGCTCGCCGCCGCGGCGGTGTCCTGGGACGACGTCGCCTGGATCGCCGAGGCCTGGGACGGCCCGATCGTCGTGAAGGGCGTGCACACCGCCGACGACGCCAGGCGCGCCGTCGACGTCGGCGCCAGCGCCGTCGTCGTGTCCAACCACGGCGGGAGGCAGCTCGACGGCGTGGCGGCCACGTTGCGGGTCCTGCCCGAGGTCGTCGCCGCCGTCGGGGACCGTGTCGAGGTCCTGCTGGACGGCGGGGTCAGGCGCGGTGGCGACGTCGCCAAGGCGCTGGCGCTGGGCGCCAGGGCCGTCCTGGTGGGCCGCGCCTACGCCTACGGTCTCGGCGCCGCCGGGCGCGAGGGCGTCGCCAAGGCGATCGACATCCTGCGCACCGAGCTCGAGCGCACGCTCAAGCTCCTCGGCTGCCCCTCGGTCCACGACCTAGACGCCAGCTACCTGGGTCCGCCGGCCGGCTGGCCGGCCGCGCCTCCGGAACGCGCCGCCGCGGCCGCCCGCTGAGGTAGCCGCCTGACCGCGGCGGCGCGTGCTAGCTTGGCCGGCCGTGTCGAGCGGGTCGACCAGGTCCGGGCGAGGGACGCCGCCGCGCGAGCTCCTCGTCCTCGCCGCGGCGCACGTAGGCGCCCCGACCGCGGTCGCCGACCTCTCCTGGGACCACGGCGAGTCGGCGGTGTGGCGCGTGGCGGGGCCGGCGGGCGTCGTCGCGCTGAAGGGGCATCGGCAGCGACGCAAGTTCGCGCAGGAGCTGACCGCCTACCGCGAGTGGCTGCCGCTGCTCGAGCCCGCCGACGCGGGCGCCGCCGGGACCCTCCCCACCGGCGAGGCTGGCGCCCCGGAGGTACGCCGCGCCTTCCCGCCCGGCATCGGGACCCCGCGCCTGCTGGCCCACCGGGATGAGCACCCGCGCGGGGTCGTGCTGACGTGGGAGCGGGGCGCGCTAGTGGCGGACCTCGAGCCGTCGGGGCCCGCGGCGCACGACCTGCGCGCCCGCGCCGGGGCGTTCCTGCGCGCTCTCCACGACCTGCCCTTCGCGGACCCGGACCCCGTGCCGCTCGACGAGGCTTACGCCCGGCGCCTGGCCGCCTGGTCGGAGCGCGCGCGCGGCGTGGTGCCGGACGCCGTCGTCGCCGATGTCGGCGCCGCCCTCACCGAGGCGCTCCCGGCCTTGGCGACGCTGTCGCGCGTCCGCTGCCACCGCGACTACACGCCGCGCAACTGGCTGGCGCGGGAGGGCGGCGAGCTGGTCGTGCTCGACTTCGAGCACGCCCGCCCCGACCTGGGCGTCGCCGACCTCGAGCGGCTCTGGGTCGGCGAGTGGCGCCGCGAACCGGCGCTCCGGGAGGCTTTCCTCGCCGGCTACGGCCGCGACCTGACGGCCGACGAGGAGGAGACGCTGCGGCGGGTCGCCGCGCTGGGCGGCCTCACGACCGTCGTGTGGGCGCGGGAGCACGCCGACGCGGCGTTCGAGGCGCACGGCTGGGACGTGCTGCGCTGGCTCGGGTTGGCGTGAGCCGGCTCAGTCGCCCGGCGTGCCCAGGGCCTCCACCGGGACGGTCCCGGCCTCGCCCTTCGGCTCCTCGTCGAGCCTGACGACGAACACGCCGGCCAGCACCAGCACGCCGCCGGCGAGCTGCACGGGCGCCGGGGCCTCGCCCAGCAGCAGCCACGCCCAGGCGACGGCGAAGAGGACCTCGGAGAGGCCGACGAACGAGGCCAGCTTCGAGCCGAGGCGGCGCACGCTGGCGATCCCCGTGGCGTAGGCGAAGGCGGCCGCGAACAGCCCCAGCGCCAGCACCGTCACCCACCACGGCACGACGCGGCCGGCGAGCTCGACGTCGGTCGCCACCCACGTCGTCTCGAGGAGCCCGACGCCGCCGGCGAGCAGCAGCACCAGCGCCCCGATGGCGAGGCCGCCGGTGGCGAGGGCGAGGGGTGGCATGCCGTGGCTCTCGTCCTCCGACACGACGAAGTACGTGGCCAGGCCCGCGGCGGCGATGAGGCCCCACATCACCCCCAGGGGGTCGACCCGCACGGGCCCGAACACGTCGAGGACCAGCGCCAGGCCCACCAGGGCCAGCGCCGTGCCGATGAGGGTCAGGGGACGGGGCCGGCGCCCGCGCCGCAGCCAGTGCCACAGGACGACGAGGAGGACGCCGCAGTACTCGAGCAGCAGCGCGACGGCGACCGTGAGCCGCTCGACGGCCAGGAAGTACGTGAGCTGGCAGCCCGCGACCGCCACGAGGCCGAAGAGGAGCACGCTCCTCCAGCCGGCGCGCAGCGTGTGCCAGCGGCGGCGCATGGCGAGCGCCGCCGGGACGAGCAGCGCCAGCGCGCCCACGGCCACGCGCCACGTCACGGCGGCGGCCGGCGTCCAGCCCGCCGTCAGGAGGCCCTTCGCCAGCGCGCCCGAGGTGCCGAAGGCGCTGGCGGAGGCGAGGGCGAGGAGGAGACCGACGACGAGGTTCATGCCAGCTTTCCTACCGAGACGCGCGTGGCCATGGGGATGGAGGTCCGTGCGCGCGGAG
Source organism: Trueperaceae bacterium (assembly GCA_035306665.1). Classification (GTDB taxonomy): domain Bacteria; phylum Deinococcota; class Deinococci; order Deinococcales; family Trueperaceae; genus DASRWD01. The sequence goes on along the minus strand of DATGNP010000071.1, from coordinate 13,364 downwards.
CGCCCGGCCTGGCCCCGCGGCGCCCGGAGGTGCCGCTGTCAGGCGACGCTCGGCCAGGAGGCGCAGGCTACCACTCGGCAACCGAGCCGGGCACCTAGGCGGCGCCGGGCGAGGTCGGCGCCGGCGGCCGGGCCGAGCCGAGCTAGTCGGCGCCGGCCAGGGTCAGCCTGACGTCGCGCTGCCTGGCCGCGACCGGCTGGGCGTCGCCGCGCAGCACCTCGAGCGTGGCCGCTACGACCCGCGGGTCGAACGACGTGCCGGCCTCGCGCTGCAGCAGGGTGCGGGCCGCCTCCTGCGTCCAGGCGGGTCGGTAGGCCCGCGCGGACGTGAGGGCGTCGTAGACGTCGGCCACGGCCATGATGCGGGCGAGGAGCGGGATCGACCCGCCCTCGAGCTTGTCGGGGTAGCCGCTGCCGTCCCAGCGCTCGTGATGGTGCCTGATGACCTCGAGCTCGAGCCGGTGCAGACCGAGGGTCCGGCCGATGCGCTCGCCGTTGGCGGGGTGCTGCTCGATCAGGTCGCGCTCGTGCGGCTCGAGGCGCGTGGGCTTGTTGAGCACCGCGTCCGGCACCTCGATCTTGCCGACGTCGTGGATCACGCCGGCCTGCGCCAGCACGCGGAGGTCCTCGGCCTGCAGCCCCATGCGCTTGCCGACGCGCACGGCCAGCTCGGCGACGCGCTGCATGTGGCCGGCGGTGTAGTGGTCCTTCGCCTCGGTCGCGACGACGAGCGCCCGCACCTCGGGCCGCAGCCCGTAGGCCAGGCGGCGCACCGCGTCGTCGTCGAGGAGCGCGTTGAGGTCGGAGCCGAGCTGCCCGGCGCGGAGCTGCCGCGCGAACGTCACGAGCATGAGCGTGACGGCCAGCAGCAGCACGAGGTGGTAGAGCCACCACGACAGGCGGAACGTCTCGCCCAGGGTCATGATCAGCTGGGCGACCATCACCCAGCCCACGACGTGGAGCATCACGAGGTGGATGCTCGACCGCGCCAGGCGGTAGCTCTCGAGGAACCGCGTGCCGGCAAGCGCCAGCAGGCCGATCACGACCACGGCGACCGCGTGCTTCAGCGGCGCGAGGTGGACGGGCACGAAGCGCGCCAGGTCCGGCCGGGCCATGAGCACGACGTCGAACAGCACGATCGCCCCGACCCAGCCGGCCAGCGTGCGCGCCAGGGAGCCGCGTCCCTCGCAGGGACGCAGGTAGGCGGCGGCGACCATCGACGCGGCGAACGCGATCATGGCGAGCTGCGAGGCGATCGGCGTCACGACGTTGGGGCCGAGGAGCACGAACGGCGTGGAGAGCCCGTGCAGGGCGAAGAACCCCGCCATGCTCGCGAAGCCGCCGGCGAGGAACACGACGCGGGAGTCGCCGGCCCTGGCGCCTGCCACGCCCACGACGACGGCGACCGCGACGGCCAGGAGCGACGTCAGCGACACGACCCAGAAGTGGGCCAGCGGCGCGGCCAGGCGGGGGTCGGCATCCGGCGTCGAGTAGATCAGCCAGAAGACGAGGAACGCCAGCAGCGACCCCGCGAGCGGGCCCACCAGAGCCTGCATGTTCCTCACGACGGGGAGCATGCCCCGAGCGCTCTTACGGCAGGATTACTCGCCTCGCGGCGGGCACGCGCGGGCGCCGCCTAGGATGTGCGCGTGAGACCGCCGAGTAGGCTCCGTACGGCGTTGGCGTCGCTGCTCGCCCTCGTCGCCTGCGGCACCGCGCCCCGCGGCGGCCCGGCCGGGCCGCCGCCCACGCTGGCGGGCTGCGACGTGTTCCCCGCCGACCACGTCTGGAACGTCCGCGTCGACCACCTGCCCGTGCACCCCAGCTCCGCGGCGTGGGTCGCGACGATCGGCGCCGACCGTCCCGTCCACCCCGACTTCGGGTCGGGCCTGTGGGAGGGCGCGCCGATCGGCATCCCCTACACGGTCGTCGACGGCTCGCAGCCACGGGTCGCGGTGAGCTTCACCTGGGCCGACGAGAGCGACCCCGGCCCCTACCCCGTGCCGCCCGACGCGCCCGTGGAGGGAGCCCCGCCGGGGGGCGTCGCCGCCGGCGGCGACAGGCACGTCCTGGTCGTCGACGCGTCGGCCTGCGTGCTCTACGAGCTGTTCGCGGCCGTCAAACAGCCGGACGGCTCCTGGCGGGCGGGCTCGGGTGCCGTGTTCGACCTCGGCGGGTACGAGCTCAGGCCCGACGGCTGGACCTCGGCCGACGCCGCCGGCCTGCCCATCCTCCCCGGGCTCGTCAGGTACGACGAGGTGGCGGCCGGCGAGATCGGTCACGCCCTGCGCTTCACGGCGCCGCGGACGCGAGCGGCGCACGTCTGGCCCGCCAGGCACCACGCTTCCGACCTCACGGGCCCCGAGTACCCGCCCATGGGGCAGCGCTTCAGGCTGCGCGCCGACTTCGACGACACCGGCTTCTCGGACGAGGCGCGCGTGATCGTCACGGCGCTCAAGCGCTACGGCATCGTCCTGGCCGACAACGGCTCGGCGTGGTACCTCTCGGGCGCCCCCGACGAGCGCTGGGACGACGACGCGCTCAGGGACCTCAGGCGCGTCACCGGCGCCGACTTCGAGGCCGTCGACGTCTCGTCGCTGATGGTCGACCCCGACTCCGGACGCACGCGCTGAGGGCGTGCCGGGCCGCCGGGACCGCACGCGCCCTTCAGGACCCCTCCAGCGCCGCGGCGGCGGCCTGGATGTCGAGGAGCTCCTCGGTGACCGCGGCCTGCCGGGCCGTGTGGTACGCGGTGCGGAGCTGCTCGAGCAGCTCCTCGATGTTGCGCGACGCCGCCTCCATCGCCGCCAGCCGGGCCGCGTTCTCCGCCGCCAGGGACGAGCCGAACGCCTTGACGAACGACAGCGCCATGCGCTGGCGGATCACGCCGGCGACCAGGCGCCGCGGGTCCGAGAGCTGCATCGGCACCCGCCGCGAAGGCCACGGCTTCTCGCGCAGCTGCCTGAGCCAGTCGGCGTCGATCGGCAGCACCTGGACGGTGCGCGGCGCGAAGCTCGTCGCGCCCGCCGGGCGGGAGTAGAGGAGCAGGAGGCGGGCGGCGCGGCCCTCGTCGCGCCACGCGGTCACGAGCCCGAGCAGCTCGGCCACGGCGACGTCGAGGGCGTCGAGGGAGCTGGGCGCCGGGAGTTGCACGCGCGGTTCGACCCCGGCGGCGCGCAGCCGGCTGGCGAGGCGCCTGCCGACCGCGACGACCTCCGCCTCGTGACCGCCGCGCCCGGCGGCCAGCTCGCGGGCGGCGTAGCGCGCCATGCGGTCGTTGAACGGGCCGCACAGCCCCCTGTCGGAGCCGAACACGACGACGGCCGCGCCGGACTCCTGCCTCGGGTCCTCGGGCTCGGCCAGCTCGGGGTGGAGGTGCAGCAGCGCCCGGGCGGCGTGGTCGAGCGTGCGCGTCGAGGCGTCGAGGGCGCGCATCGTCCGGCGGTACTGGCTCACGCGCACCGACGCGAGGCTCTTCATGGTGCCCACGACCCCGCTCAGGCCCTCGGCGCTCTCGAGCTGGCGCCTGATCCGCGCGCTGCCGCTCACGGCCCCGGCACCGCCGCAGCGACGACGCGCCGCGCCGCCTCGTACAGGGCGGCGCGGTCTTCCTCGCTCAGCTCCGCCCCGGCCTCGATGCCCGCGGCCACGTGGGGAGCCCGCGCCAGCACCTCGCGGCCGATCGCCTCCTCGAGCTCCCCGATCCGTCGCGTCGGCACCGCGTCGAAGAGGCCGGAGTCGACGGCCAGCAGCGTCGCGACCTGCCTCACCACCGGCACCGTCTCGAGCGCGCCCTGACGCAGGACCTCCCTGACGCGCCGGCCGCGCCTGAGCGCGTGGCGGGTGGCCTCGTCGAGGTCGGCGCCCAGGCGCGCGAACTCCTCCAGCTCCTCGAACTGCGCGTAGGAGAGCCGCACGCCGCCGGCCACCGCGCGGTAGGCGGGGAGCTGGGCCTTGCCGCCCACGCGCGACACCGAGAGGCCGACGTCGACGGCGGGCAGCTGCCCGCGGCCGAACAGCTCCGGCGAGAGGACGATCTGGCCGTCGGTGATCGAGATCAGGTTCGTGGGGATGTAGGCGGCCAGGTTGCGCTCCTGCGTCTCGACGATCGGCAGGGCGGTCAGGGACCCGCCGCCGCGCTCGGGCTTGAGCTGGGTGGCGCGCTCGAGGAGCCGCGCGTGCAGGTAGAAGACGTCGCCCGGGTAGGCCTCCCTGCCGGGCGGGCGCCTCAGCAGCAGCGACACCTCGCGGTGGGCCCTGGCGTGCTGGACGAGGTCGTCGAGGACCACCAGCACGTGGCTCCCCGCCTCCATCCACGACTCGGCGATGCTCATGGCCGCGAACGGCGCGACCTGCCGCAGGCCCGGCTCGGACTCCGACGACGCCACGACGACCGTCGTGTAGGCCATCGCGCCGGCGCGGCGGAGCCGGGCCACGGTCTGGGCCACCTCGGCGCCGCGGCGGCCGATCGAGCAGTAGACGCAGCGGACGCCCGTGTCGCGCTGCGCCAGGATCGCGGTGAGCGCCAGCACCGTCTTACCCGTCTGGCGGTCGCCGACGATCAGCTCGCGCTGGCCGCGGCCGATGGGGAAGAGGGCGTCGACGACCTTCACGCCGGTGTGCAGCGGCTCGGTGACCGGTGCCCTGTCGACGATCGGCGTCGCGGGGCGCTCGACCGGCAGCCGCGCCGTGGCCTCGAGCGGGCCGTTCTCGTCGAGCGGGTCGCCGAGGGCGTCCACGACCCTGCCGAGGACCGCCTCGCCGACCGGCACCGCGAGCACGCGGCCGGTGCGCCGCACCGTGACGCCGGCGGCGACCGCGCGCGACCCGCGCAGCAGCACGACGCCGGCCAGGTCCTCGCGCAGGTCGCTGACGATCCCGAGGGCGCCCGGGCCCAGGGTCACGGTCTCGCCCGCGGTCACGCCCGGCAGCCCGTCGACGAGGGCCACGCCCTGCGCCACCGACCTGACCGTGCCGACCTCGTCGTACGCCAGGTCGCGCGGGACCTCGCGCCGGGCGCGGTCGAGCGCGGCGAGGCCAGCGGCCAGGGCTTCACCCAGGTCGCCGCCGCCGGCGCGGCTCACGCGGGCACCTCGCCGCGGGCCGCGCGTGGACCCGCGTCGCGGCTCACGCCGCCCCCTCGTCGCCGCCGCGGAGGTCCGCAAGCACGCGCGTGAAGCGCTCGTCGAGGGCCCTGACGCGGGCCGCCGCCGAGCCGTCGAGGCGCAGCCCGCCGACCTCGAGCACGGCGCCCGCGAGGAGGTCGGGCTCCGTCGCGAAGCTCACGCCGTCGACGCCGAGCGCCCGAGCCAGGGCGTCCCTAACCGCCGACCTGGCGCCCTCGTCGAGCGCGTGGGCGGTCACGAACCTGACCTCGCCGTCCGCGGCCGCCGCGGCCAGCTCGCCGCGCTCCTCCGCCGGCAGGGCCTCGAGCCTGGCGAGGAACCGCGCCACCGCCTGGCGCTCGAGCTCGGCGTCCGCCAGCCACGCGAGGGTCTGCCTCACCTCGTCGAGGACGACGGCGGCCAGCTCGGAGCGCAGTCGCTCGACGGCGCGCTCCACGCCGCGCTCCACGGCCTCCGACCGGGCTCGCCTCAGCGCCTCGGCCTCCCGCTCGACGGCCTCGAGCCGGTCGCGCCGCAGCGCCTCCACCTCCGCGTCGAGCGCGGCCAGCCGGGCCTGGCGCTCGCGCTCCTCGCGCTCGCGCGCGGCCTCGAGCTCGCGCCGTTGGGCCTCGGCCTCGGCCTGCAGCTCGCGGGCGCCCTGCAGCGCCGACATCGCCAGCTCCTCGCGCCGGCGCATGGTGGCGAGCACGGGCCGGTAGAGGAAGACCCGCAGCAGCACGAGCAGCAGGGCGAAGTTGAAGAGCTGCGCGAGGAGGGTGAACCAGTCGATGGTCATCCGGGCTGCCTAGCCCCTCACGAGAACGCTCCCCAGAACGGGTTGGCGAAGATCAGGATCAGGCCGATAACGAAGCAGTAGATGCCGCTCGTCTCGACCATCGCGAGGCCGATGAACATCGTGCGCGAGATCGTGTTGGCCTCGTCGGGCTGCTGGGCGATGCTCTGCAGGGCCTGCGCGGCCGCGCGTCCCTCGCCGATGGCCGCGGCCGCCGAGCCGATCGCCGTCGTGATGCCGGCCGTGAAGATCGAGACGATGGCCACGAGAGCCGTTTCAGACATGCCCTCCTCCGTTCCTTGCGGGTGCCCGCTTCTCCGCCTGGGCGGTGCCGGACGCGATGTAGACGAGCGCGAGGATCGTGAAGATGTACGCGTGCAGGACGCCGAAGAACAGCCCGAACGCCTGCATCAGCGCGGGGAAGACGAACGGGGCCACGGCGAGCAGGATCGCGACGAGGATCCCGCTCGACATCACGTTGCCGAAGAGGCGCATCGCCAGCGCCAGCGTGCGCGTCAGCTCACCGAGAACGGTGAACGGCAGCATCAGCGGCGTCGGCTCGAGGTAGGTGCGCAGGTAGCCGAGCAGGCCAAGGCGCGCGATGCCGAAGGCCGGCACGGCGAAGAACACGGCCAGGGCCAGCGCGGCCGTGGTCGTCAGGGAGCCGGTCGGCGCGTGGAACCCCGGCACGACGTCGAGCACGTTCGAGACGAGGATGAAGAGGAACAGCGTGGCGGCGAAGGGCAGGTAGCGCCGCGGCTCCTGCCGCGTGACCTCGCGTATCTGGTCGAGGACGAACGCGATGAGGGCCTCGAACAGGAGCTGCCCGCGGCCCAGCGGCGGCTCGACGCGCAGCCCGCGCGTGACCAGCGCCGAGGAGACGACGAGGACGGCCATCACGACCCAGGTGAACACGAGCGTGGCGGTCACCGCGAACGGGCCGACGGTGAAGTAGACGAGCTCGTCGGGGGACAGCGTCACGCCCGGCCTCCGTCCTCGGCGCCGGCCCCGTGCCCGGCCCGCGGCCGGCCCGTCACGGCCCACGTCACGAGCGGCCTGGCGCCGACGAACCCGACGAGGGCGCCCAGGAGCGGCAGCGCCCCCTGGCGGGCGATGAGGACGAACGCCGCCCCGACGAGCACCGACCTGACGCCGAAGCTCAGGAGGAGGGCGGCGCGCGGGCTGCGAGCGGTCGTCACGCGCCTCACCGTCAGCCAGAGCCCGGCGTAGAACGCCGCCCCGAGCACGCAGCCGGCGACCGCGCCCAGGGCCAGGCCCAGCGCGCCGTCAGTCACGTTCGGCCTCCTGCTTCACCCAGTACCAGGCCGTGACGCAGCCCAGCACCAGGCCCACGGCCATCAGCGTCAGCGTCCACGAGTACTCTCCCTCGTAGCGGCCGTCGAGCCACACGCCCACGGCGATCCCGAGGAGCGTGGGGATCGCGATCGACCAGCCGACGATCCCGGTAGCCCCGAGGCCCCTGAGGAGCTCCGGCCTGCGCTCCCGGCGGGCGCGGACCTTGCGGGCCTGCTTGCGCGCGACCGTCTCGAGGAGCTCGTCGTCGCGTCCCGCGGCGCTCATACGCCTCCCAGCCGGCGCAGCACCTCGGCCTCGAGGCGCAGGAGCGCCGCCTTCGCCCGCTTCTCGTGCTCGTCCTGGCTCCGCAGCCGCTCGGCGAGCGCGGCCTCGGCGCTCTCGAGCGCGCCGGCGACGACGGCCCGCCGGCACGCCGCGCGCACCTCGGGACCGGCCTTCACCATCACGCCCTCGTCGACGGCCACGAAGACCTCCTCGCCCGCCGCGGTGACGTAGGAGAGGAGGCCCGGCACGAGCAGGACCGCGCCGTCCGCGTGCCTCGGCAGCATCGTGAACGAGCCGCGGTCGGACTCGGCGGAGACCTTCGTCACCGCCTCGTCGACGAGGACGCCCGTCGGCACCGAGAGGAGCAGCCTCACGCCGCCTCCTCCAGCGCCGGGAGCGCTCCGATCATGTACAGCTCCTGCTCGGGCACGCCCTCGTACCTGTCGGCGAGGATCGCCTCGCAGTCGGCGAGCAGCTCCTCGAGGCCCACCGAGGCTCCGGCGCGGCCCGTGAACTCCTCCGTGACGTGGAACGGCTGCGTGAGGTACCGCTCCAGGCGCCGGGCGCGGGAGACGACGCGCTTGTCCTCGTCGCTGAGCTCGTCGAGGCCCAGCATCGCGATGATGTCCTTGAGGTCCTCGTAAGCCGCCAGCGTCGCGCGCACCTCGCGCGCCACCGCGTAGTGGCGCTCCCCGACGACGGCGGGGCTGAGCAGCGACGAGGTCGAGCGCAGCGGGTCGATGGCGGGGTAGAGGCCTTGCGCCGCGCGCTCGCGCGAGAGCACCACCGAGGCCGACAGGTGGGAGAAGACGTGCACGACGGCGGGGTCGGTGAAGTCGTCGGCGGGCACGTACACGGCTTGGACCGAGGTGATCGAGGCCGTCTCGGAGCTGGCGATGCGCTCCTGCAGCTCGGCGAGCTCGGTGGCGAGCGTGGGCTGGTAGCCCATCTGCGAGGCGAGGTTGCCGAGCAGCCCGGAGACCTCCATACCGGCCTGCACGAACCGGAACACGTTGTCCATGAGCAGGAGCACGTCGACGCCCTCGACGTCGCGGAAGTGCTCGGCGATCGCCAGGGCCGTGTGCGGCACCCGGAAGCGCGCGCCGGGCGGCTCGTTCATCTGGCCGAACACGAGCACGGTCTGGCCCAGCACGCCGGCGTCCCGCACGTCGCGGATGAGCTCCTCGGCCTCGCGCGAGCGCTCGCCGATGCCGCAGAACGCGCTCACGCCCGCGTGCCTGACGGCCATGTTGTGTATCAGCTCGGAGATCAGCACGGTCTTGCCGACGCCCGCGCCGCCGAACAGGCCGGCCTTGCCGCCCCGCTCGAGCGGGGCGAGGAGGTCGATGGCCTTGATGCCGGTGAGCAGGGGCTCGGTGTCGGTCGAGCGGCGGGTGAGCGGCACCGGCGGGCCGTACGCCGACCTGCGCGCCGCGGCCGCGACGGGCCCGGCCCCGTCGATGGGGCGGCCGAAGACGTCGACGACGCGACCGAGGAGCTCCCTGCCCACCGGCACCTGGAACGGCCCGCCGGTGGCGCGCAGGCGGTCGCCCCTGGCGACCCCGTCGGTGCTGCCGAACGCGAGGCAGCGGACGGTGGCGGCGTCGAGGTGAGCCCTGACCTCGAGGCGCAGGTCCTCGTCGTCGGTACCGACGACCAGCTCGCGCAGGGCGGGCGGCCCGCCCGGGAAGCGCGCGTCCACGACCGAGCCCCGGACGGCGACGACGGTCCCGAGGCCGGCGGCGGCCGGAGCCGTCGCCTCGGGGGGTGCGGGCTGTGGGGTCGCGTCGGTCACGGGCGTCTCCCAGGCGGCGTTGCCCGAGGGTAGCAACAGCGGGGCGCCGGAGAGCCGGGTGCGCGACCAGGCGGCGAGCACGGTGGACGCCCTGTGCCCGGCGGTCCCGGCCGTCGCCCCCGCGCTCGGCCCCGGCGGTCACCCCTTGCGCGCCGTCGCCACGACAGTGTATTTAGGAGTCCTAACTATCTGGAGGTGGAGCATGAGGCACGTATACGCCCCGGACCCCGGCAGGCTCGCGGTGGCAGCGCTCGCGCTGGGCGTGGCGCTGACGCTGGGCGCGGCGTGCGCCCAGACGGCGGCGCTGGCCCCGCCGGCGACGCCCGACCTCGACATCGTCGCGGCCAGCGTGAGGTACGACGCCGAGCTCGACCTGCTCGTCTTCGCGGTGACGGTCGAGGGCGCGGCGGGCGGCACGGTCCCGGTGGCGGCGGGCAGGCTCGACGGCGCGCCCGTCCTCGCCTACGCCTTCCCGACCACGCTCGACCCCGCGGCCGTCGGGTTCGGGCCGGTCGACGGCGTCCTGACCCTCGCCGTCACCGCGCACCCCGACTTCGACGACACGCCGTTGTGGGACGAGGACGGCGACGGCGACTACGACGACGACGGCCTGGTCTTCCACACGCACTGGGTCGTGCTGGCCCCTGACGACCGGGTGGCCGGCGGGCTCTCCGTCGTCGAGGTCGCCGACGGCGCCGACGCCGTGCTGCCGCCGACGAACCCGGGGATGCCGATGTACATGGACTCGCCCGGCCTCTCGGTGGTGCTCGACGGCGCGACGCTGAGGGTCCTGGTGCCGGCCTGGCGCGTCAGGGGCGAGACCTCGTTCGCCTTCGACGCCGTCGCGGCCTACCTGGAGGTGAACACCAGCGACGACGCCAGGCCGATGCTCGGCGTGTACCAGGTCTACGAGGTGCTCTCGGGCGACCTGAGCCTGCCGTTCGAGGTGACGGCCAGGTAGCATCCGGCGTGCCCGGCACGTTCGACCTGGACCAGCAGCACTGGGACCTCGACGCCAAGCTCGTCGCGGCGGCAGAGCGACTGGGCCAGGCGCTCCGCGCCCTGCTGCGCCGCGAGGCGCGCCGTCACGGGCTGAGCCCCGTCCAGCTGCAGGTGCTGATCCAGGTCGGCCAGCGCGCCTACCCCAAGCGGGTGGGCGCGCTGGCGGCCCGGTTCGACGTGTCGGCGCCGACCCTCAGCGACGCCGTGGCCGCCCTCGAGGCGAAGGGGCTGGTCGTGCGCCGCCCTGCCGCCGACGACCGGCGCGCGGTCGAGCTCGAGCTGACCGCCGCCGGCCGCGAGGTCGCGAGCCGCGCCGAGGGCTGGGCGGACGGCGTCACGGCCCTGGCAGCCGCGCTGCCCACGGCGGACAAGCTGCAGGCGTTCGCGACCCTGACGGCGCTGATCGCCGGCCTCCAGGCCGAGGGAGTCGTGTCGGTGGCGCGCATGTGCCGCACCTGCCGGTTCCTCAGGGAGGGCACCGACACGCCCTACTGGTGCGCGCTCCTCGAGCTGCCGCTGGAGCGCGAGGACCTCCGCGTCGACTGCCCGGAGCACGAGCCGCGGGCGGCCTAGGCGGCCGCCGGCCGCAGGCCCGTCCGCGGCGCGGCCTGTTCCGGCCGGCCGTCAGCGCGGCGCGCCGGTCTCGATCGGCAGGTCGGTGACGCTCCACTCGGCCCACGAGCCGTCGTAGCCGCGCACGTCCTCGAAGCCCATCAGGCGCAGCACGAAGTAGAGGTGGGCGCCGCGCCAGAACGTCTGGCAGTAGGTGACGACCTCGGCGTCGGGGGTCACGCCCGCAGCTTCCAGCCAGGCACGCAGCTCCGCCGCGGGCCTCATCCGCTCGACGTCGGGGTCCGTCAGGTCGGCCTGCCAGCCGGGCTGGGTGGTGGGGACGACGTCGCCGCCGGTGAAGACGTCGAACCAGGGCAGGTGCACGGCCCCCGGGATCCTGCCTGCCCGGCCCGAGAACGTCGTCTCGCCCAGGTACTCGGCGCGCGAGCGCGCGTCGGCGATCACCAGCCCGTGCTCGCCCAGTCGACCGGCGAGCTCCTCGGCGGTGACGAGGCGCCCTGGACGGGGGGCGGCCTCGAAGCCCGAGGGGCTGGTCGCTACCGGCCCGCTCTCGACCGGGCCGCCGTGCTCCACCCAGGCGTCCCAGCCGCCGTCGAGGACCCTGACGTCCTCGTGGCCGAGGTACTCGAGCGTCCAGAAGAGGCGCGCGGCGTTCATCATCCCTAGGTCGTCGTAGATGACCACCGTGTGGTCACTTCGCAGGCCGACGGCGCGGAGGGCGCCCACGACACTGTCCTCGTCGAGCTCGAACGGGACGCGGTCGACGGTCGCGACGATCGCGTCCACGGGCAGGCTCACCGCGCCGGGGACATGGCCCGAGGCGTGAGCCGCGGCGCTGCGCATGTCGACGACGAGCATGGTGTCGTCACCGAGTCGGCCGGACAGCCACGCCGGGTCGGCGAGCAGCCTGGCGTTCGGGTACGCCTGCGCCGCAGCGGCGCCCGCGACCGCGAGGAGCGCGGCCAGTACGACCCGGAAGACAGGGAGGACGGCGACCGCCGCGACCGCTGCCGACGAGACGCTCCCGGCCCGAGCGGCCGAGACGCTCCCAGCGCGCCGGGCCCGTCCGGGCGCTGCGGCTGCGGACGGCACGACGGCCCCGCCCCGCGGTGCCCGCGCCGGCCCTGCCCTACCGGGCTCCGTGGTCGCCATGGCCGATCCTGGCACGACCAGGGCAGCCACCCGCGTCGCCCGCGGTGCCGAGCGACGCCGCACGGACGCCGCGCGAGCGCGCATGATCTTGGTCATGAGCGAACCCCTGGTGGCACCGAGCTCGGACTTCATGCGGTTCCTGCTGGCCGACCAGTCAGGCGGCTTCACGCCGTTCGCCCGCGCCCTCGACGGGCTCAGCGGCGAGGACGCCGTGAGGCGCCCCGACGGCAGCCCCCACAGCGTCGCCGAGGTCGTCGCGCACCTGGTGTTCTGGCAGGACCGCTTCCTGCGCATGGTCGACGGCGAGCCGCCGAGCCCCGTGCCGCACGCCTCCGACGGTTGGCCCGCCGTGAGCGCGGGCGAGTGGCCCGACCTGGTCGCGCGCTTCCTCGCCAACCGCGAGCGTTTCCGGGCGCTGGCCGCCGACGAGGCCGAGCTGAGCCGGCCGCTGGTCGCGGGCAAGGACCGCTCGGTGGGCGCGGCGGTGGCGTCCTACCACATGCACGACGCCCATCACCTCGGCCAGGTGATCCTGCTCAGGCGCCTCGTCGGCGCCTGGCCGCCGCCGGGAGGCGGCGACACCTGGTGAGCCCGCCGGAGCGGGCGGCGCGTACCTGGCTCGCGCCGCTCTGGCCGGCGCGGAGCGGCCGCGCCGTCAGCGCGCGCTGTCGGCCGACCGCTCCCGAGCTCGACGAGGCGCCGCCACGACCCCCACGCCCTCGACCTTCCCGAGCGGTCGCGAGAGGCCTTCGAGCAGCGCGAAGCCATGCTCCTCGAGCCTGACGGGGAGGTCGCGAGCGATGCGGCCGCCCTGGGTCGCCGAGGGCGGCTCGTAGAGGAGCAGCAGCCGGCCCTCCGCCGCGAGCAGGGCTCTCGTCGCGGCGAGCTCGCGCCGCGGGTCGAGCCAGAAGGCGTTGACGTTCACGGCGAAGACGACGTCGAACGGCGCCGCCGCGAGGGACGCGCCGGCCGCGTCGCTGACGTCGGCGCACAGCAGCTCTAGCCTGCCCGCCTCGACCAGCCCGCGGTCGCGCTCGCGGGCGGCCTCTATGGCCGTCTTCGAGCGGTCCACGCCGGCGAGCCTGGCTTCCGGCAGCGCCGCCGCCAGCGACTCGAGCGCGACCCCACGGCCGCAACCGACCTCCAGGACGCTGCGCGGGCCCAGCCTCGCTACCGCGTCCACGGCCCACGCGATGCGTGAGGGCACCCTCGGCACGAACGCAGACTCTAGCAGGCGACCCGCCGCGGCGGCCCCGCGCGGGTCCTCCTGGGCAGCGTCCGGATCGCGCAAGGGCGTTCATACCTGGCGCTGCCCGGCCGGCAGGCTTACGTTGCGTTCGAGGGCGGGTCCGAGGCTTCCATGG
>DATGNP010000070.1:0-3251 GCA_035306665.1 Trueperaceae bacterium | reverse complement strand
CAGCGACGCCGCGGCCACGAGGTAGCCGACCAGCAGGCTCAGCACGACCAGGATCCCGGCCACCACCAGGAGGGTCCGCGACAGCGAGGTGAGCGTGTCCTGGATGTAGGCCGGGTCGGCGACCACGGCGACGACGCCCACGGCGAACGGCGCCAGGGCGGCCTCCACGGGCTTGCCGAGGAGCTGGCCCGACCACAGCGTCGGCACCAGCCCGGCGCCGATGATCACGTCCGGCGGGATCGCCGCCTGGGAAGTCTCCCACTCCGGGCGCGAGGCCGCGAGGAGCTGCGCGACGGGGCCGTACACCTGCAGCACGACGCCCCCGGTCGGGACCGAGAGGCTGCCGCCCGCGCTGCCCTCGCCCGTCGCGTAGACGGAGGCGAGCATCGCGGCGTCCTCGCGCAGGGAGCGCCGCAGGTCCTCGTACATCCCGTTCCTGACGATCACGTACGAGACGAGCAGCGTCAGGCCGGCGAGGAGCGTGGTGGCCGCCCCGGCGAGGACGGCGACGCGCCAGGTGAGCGGCAGGCCCGACCGCCTGCGCGACGCGCGGCTCATGCCGGGCAGGTTACGCCCCGCGGTCCTAGGACTTGAGCGCGTAGCCCACGCCGCGGACCGTCCGGATCACGCCGTAGCCGCCCACCTCGCGCAGCTTCCCGCGGATGTTCGCGATGTGGACGTCGACGACGTTCGAGGACGGCGGCAGGTCCTCGCCCCACACGTTCGTCTCGATCTCCTTGCGGCTGTAGACGCGGCCGGGCTGACCCGCGAGGTAGGCGAGCAGCTCGTACTCGCGCGGGCTGAGCTTGACCTCCTCCTCGCCCCACAGCACCTGCCGCCTGACCGGGTCGATCGTCATGTCGCCGATCTTCTGGGCCGAGCCGAGCGTGCGCTTGCGGAGCTGCACGTTGATGCGCGCGAGGAGCTCCTGCACGTGGAACGGCTTGGCCAGGTAGTCGTCGGCGCCGGCGTTGAGCATCTCGACCTTCGTGCCCACCTCGTCGGCGGCGGTGAGGATCAGGATCGGCGTGTCGCCGGTGCGGCGCACGCGCCTGGCGATCTCCTGGCCGCTGACGTCGGGCAGGCCCAGGTCGAGGATGACGAGGTCGGGCTCCTCCTCGCGCACCGCGGTCAGGCCGCGCATGCCCGAGTCGAAGGCCAGGACCTCGAACCCCGCCTCCTCCAGCTCGCGCTTGAGCAACCTCAGGATGTCGAGGTCGTCCTCGACGATAAGGATCCGCTTGGCCACCTCAGTCCTCCCCGTTCAAGGCGAAACGCATCCGGACGCCCCGCTCGGTGAACAGGAGCTGCCTCAGGGAGAGGGGGTCGAGCGACTCCGGCTCCGTCAGCAGCACGTCGCGGCCGTCCGGGCTGATGCGACCGACGAGGGCCCGCGCGCCCAGGGCGTCCACCCTGTCCGCTGCCGAGCTCTCCGCCGGGAAGATGATGATCCTCACCTCCGTGCCCGGGCCGGGGAACTCGGTGAACACGAGCCGCCCCCCCTGCACGGTCGCCTTGGCGTAGACGGTGAGCAGGTCCGGCGAGACGAGGCGCAGCTCCGTGCCCTCGCTCATGGCCGGGAGCATCGCCAGGACTTGGCCCATCAACAGGAAGTGCGAGAAGCTCATCGTCTCACCGCTGGGGCGATGATAGGACCCCTACCCCAGGATTGCGTCCTGGAGCGGTTAAGCTAACCTTCATCGCGGTCCGGGACGTGACCTGGAGCACGCTGCTGGGCCCGCGACGAGGCGCCGCTACCCTAGCGGGCGCGAGGCGCCCGCGGGGCCCCGAGCGCACGAGGCGCGTCCTAGAGGCGATTCGTGCGCCTGCGAAGTGAACCAACTAACCGCTGCCGCTGAGAGCGGCATGCCAGGCTTGCCTGCAGAGCGCGCGCAGGCGAGGCTCGCCCACCGCGGCGGCGCGAAGGCGCCGCCCGGGGCGCGCTTACCGGGTCGCACGGACCGGTGGAGGGGAAGAGATGACGGCACTACCTGCTGTGGGGAAGGGGTCAGCGTGGGCCCGCGTCCTGGGCACCCTCGCCCTCGCCCTGTTGCTTTCCATCCTCTCGCACGCGGCGGCCCAAGCGTTCGACGAGAACGTCTACTACCAGCAGTGCCTCCGCTTCGAGGCCGGAGGCGACCTCGAGACCGCCAGGCGGGCGTGCCAGAACGCCCTCCAGGTGAGGCCGAGCTTCTCGGAGGCCGAGCTGGCCCTGGCGCGCATCGAGCTGCGCCTCGGCGACCACGCCAGCGCCGAGAGCCGCCTGCGGCGCGTGCGCAACGTGATCCCCACGGCCGAGCCGCTCGTGCTCCTCGCCGAGGCCGTGCTGGCCGGCGGGCGCCCGGACGAGGCCGAGGCCTTCCTCTCCAGCGCCCGCACGATCCTCCAGCAGCAGGGCAACCGCGAGCTCGAGGGGCACCTGCAGCTCCTCGCCGGCAGCATCCACGAGTTCGCCGGCCGCTACGACGACGCCCTCACCGCGTACACGGCGGCGATCGCAGCCGACCCCCTCAACGTCGGCTACCGCCTCTCCGACGCCCGCCTGCGCCTCAGGCTCGGTGACCCCGCGGCCGCGGCGGCGCAGCTCAGGTCTTACGTGAACCTCACCGGCGACGACCGCGACCCCGAGGTCCGCTCCCTCCTCGGCCGCGCTCACTGGGCCCTCGGCGAGCTCGACGAGGCCGCCGGCCACCTGGCGACCGCCCACCAGCTACGGGGGTCGCGCGACGTCGACGCCCAGGCCGATGACCTGCGCGCCCTGTCGCTGATCTACTACGCCGAAGGCGACCTCACCGCCGGCAACGTGGCGCTGCGCGAGTCGCTGCGCCGCGACAACCTCCTGAGCCGACTGGGCGGCAACGCCCTCGTCTGGCTCGCCACGCTCCTGCTGCTGACGGCCGTGCACCTCGTGGGCGAGAGCCGCATCCCCAGCACCAGCGGCCTCGAGGTCGTCGACGGGCCGCAGGCGTGGAGCGTCGGGGACGTCTACGGCATCCTCCTCACCTCGCTCTTGCTCGGGCTGGCCGCGGCCGTCGCCTACGGCCAGTTCGTGCACGGCAACGCCCTGGCGCTCACGACGCCGGTGCAGGCCACCGACGCGTGGGCGCTGTTCTTCATCACCCTCAGCGTCTTCCTGGCGCTGCTCTCCTGGCGGCGGGCGGCGATGGCCGGCCACGACCCCATGGAGGCGCTGATAGGCACCAGCCGCCAGCCCCTCACCGGGTTCGGGTTGGGGGTCGTGTTCCTCGCCG
>DATGNP010000069.1:0-3921 GCA_035306665.1 Trueperaceae bacterium | reverse complement strand
GCAGCAGCGCGCCGTGTTCATCCACGTCGACGAGTACCAGGACACGAACGCCGCGCAGTACCGCCTCACGCAGCAGCTCGCCGAGACCTACGGCAACCTGATGGTCGTCGGCGACCCGGACCAGAGCATCTACGCCTTCCGCGGCGCCGACGTGCGCAACATCCTCGACTTCAGGCGCGACCACCCCGACGCGCAGGTCTACCGGCTCGAGCTGAACTACCGCTCGGTCGGCAGCGTGCTCCAGGTCGCCAACGCCGTGATCAGGCACAACCAGGGGCGCATCGAGAAGGAGCTGAGGCCGGTGAAGCAGGGGGGCGAGAAGGTCAAGCTCTACCGCGCCGCCGACCACCGCGCCGAGGCCGACTTCGTCGCCCGCACGATCGAGCGTCGCAAGGCCGAGCTCGGCCTCCCCTACGCCGCGTTCGCGGTGCTGTACCGCACGAACTCGCAGTCGCGCGTGATCGAGGAGGCCCTCAGGCGCGCCAGCATCCCGGCGCGCATCGTGGGCGGCGTGGGCTTCTACGACAGGCGCGAGGTCAAGGACGTGCTCTCGTACGCCCGCGCCGCGCTGAACCCCGCCGACGACGTGTCGTGGCGGCGGGTCATCGGGCGGCCGAAGCGGGGAATCGGCGGCACCACGGAGCAGCGGCTCGTCGCCTGGGCCGAGCGCAAGGGCGTGCCGTTCTCGGAGGCCCTGAGGCGCGCGGGCGAGGTCGTCGCCGGCACCCCGGCCGTGAGGCGCGCCGCCGAGTTCGTCGAGCTGATGGACGACCTCTCGCGCCAGGCCGACGAGCTGCCCGCCGCCGCGTTCCTCGCCGCCGTCATCGACCAGACCGGCTACGCCGCCGCCTTGCGCAAGGAGGGCACGCACGAGGCCGAGGGTCGGCTCGAGAACCTCGACGAGCTCGTCTCCGCCGTGACCGAGTGGCAGGAGGAGCACCAGGGCTCGATCGCCGACTTCCTCGACGAGGCCGCGCTCCTCGCCAGCGTCGACGACCGCGCCGTCAAGGCCGTCAACGGCGAGGTCGACGACGACGCCGTCACCCTCATGACGCTCCACAACGCCAAGGGCCTCGAGTTCCCCGTCGTCTTCCTCATCGGCCTCGAGGAGAACCTCGTCCCGCACCGCAGCTCCACGGGCTCGCTGCAGGAGCTCGAGGAGGAGCGGCGCCTGCTCTACGTCGGGATCACGCGCGCCCAGGAGGAGCTCTACCTCGTCCACGCCGAGTCGCGGCTGACGTTCGGCCGCACCGAGCCGACCCGCCCCAGCCGCTTCCTCGAGGACGTGCCCCGCGAGCACGTCGTCGAGACCGACGTCTTCGGACAGGAGCTCACGGGCCCGCAGGCCCACTCGAAGTTCGCCCGCGACGTGTGGCGCCCGCCGGCGGCGGCGCAGCCGAGCGCGCGCTCCGGGGACGGCCTGGCCGGCGTGACGGTGTTCCGCGGTGGCGAGCGCGTGAAGCACCCGAAGTTCGGCACCGGCACCGTCGTGGGGCTCTCGGGCGAGGGCGCGCGCACCGAGATCACCGTCGTGTTCGAGTCCGCCGGCGCCAAGCGTCTGCTCCTGAAGTACGCCAGCCTGGCGCGCGCCTGACGGGCCTCTGCGCCCACTCCTCCGCCTCCCGCAGGCGGACCTGGGCCCCTCCCGTTCCCCGCGCCTGACGGCCCCGGACCCCTCCCGGTTCGCGCCCTCCTGGATGGTATAGTCCCGCGAACCCAGTCCCTTGGGAGGCCGAGGGCGGCGCCCCGCGCGGGCGCCGGTTCCTGGAGGAGGGACCCCAGAGTGAACGCCAAAGCCATCGTGGTGACGTCGGGCAAGGGGGGCGTGGGCAAGACCACGACCACCGCCAACGTCGGGGCGGCGCTGGCCCGGCTGGGAGAGAAGGTCTGCGTCATCGACACCGACGTCGGCCTGCGCAACCTCGACGTCGTCATGGGGCTCGAGGGCCGGGTCGTGTACGACCTGATCGACGTCTTCGAGGGGCGCTGCAAGCTCAAGCAGGCCTTGATCCGGGACAAGCGCGTCGACAGCCTCTACCTGCTGGCCGCCTCCCAGACGCGCGACAAGAGCGCGCTCTCCGAGGCGAGGATGCAGGAGACCGTGCGCACCCTGCTGGAGGACGAGGGCTTCGACCGCGTCCTCATCGACAGCCCCGCCGGCATCGAGTCGGGCTTCCAGACCGCGGCCAGCGCCGCGTCGGGCGCGCTCGTCGTCGTGAACCCTGAGGTCTCGAGCGTCCGCGACGCCGACCGCATCATCGGCCTCCTCGAGGCGCGCGAGATCCCCGAGGTCAGGCTGATCATCAACCGGCTGCGCCCCGAGATGGTCAAGCGCGGGGACATGCTCGAGGTCGAGGACGTCCTCGAGATCCTCGGCGTCAAGCTCATCGGCATCGTGCCGGAGGACGAGAAGATCATCGTGTCGACGAACATCGGCAACCCGGCGTCGCTCGAGGACGCCTCGAAGCTCGGCGCCGGCACCGCGTTCCGCGACATCGCCAGGCGCCTCAAGGGCGAGGACGTGCCCTACCCCAGCTTCGAGCCGCAGGGCGGCTTCCTGGCGGGCCTCAGGCGCCTCTTCGGGGGCGCTTGATGTTCGGCCTGTTCAAGCGTCGCAAGTCCAAGGACGAGCTCAAGGAACGCCTGAAGCTGGTGCTGTCCTACGACCGGGCGAAGCTGTCGCCCGGCAACGTCGAGGAGCTCAAGCGCGAGCTCCTCACCGTGATCAAGAAGTACTTCCCCGCCGCCGACGGCGACTACGACGTGCGCGTCGAGCAGCAGGGCGAGCGCATGGTCCTGATCGCCAACCTGCCGGTCAAGGGGGCCTGACGGTCGTGGCCCGCCCCGCGCCGGCCGCGACCGGGGCCGGACGGGGCGGCGCGCGCCGCGCCGACCGTGACGCGTTCCCGCGTGCTGGCGGACGCGTCTGCTACCCTCGGGCCCGATGAGTTCGCGGCAGTACCTCATCGCCGACCCCGACGCCGGCCAGCGCCAGCTCCTCGACCTGCTGCTCTCCGACGGCGAGAGCACGCTGGCGGCGGTCGAGAGCGCGAAGCAGGCCCTCGAGTTCCTCAGGACGAACACCCCGTCCCTCGTCGTGCTGGCGAACGAGCTGCCCGGCATGTCCGGCATCGAGGTGTGCAGGCGCCTGAAGCTCGTGGCCAGGCTGCAGCACGTGCCCGTGATCGTGACCGTCGACCCCGGCGACGGCCTCGGCGTCCCCGAGGAGGTGAGGGAGGCCGCCCAGGACGCCGGCGTGGACCTCCTGGTGCCCAAGCCGCTGGGCGACAAGGCCCTGCGCGAGCGGGCCACGCGCCTCGTCCACGCCGCCGACGCCAAGCGGACACGCGCCTACGCCGGCGTCAAACGCGACACCTCGGTCATCGAGGACTCGCTGCGCGAGCTCGACGCCGGCGCCGCCCAGGCCGCGGGCCCCGCCGACGCGCCGCCCGCGAGCCGGGACGGCCTCGCCGCGCCCGGCGAGCAGGGGCGGGCCGCCGCGAGCCGTGACGGCCAGGGCGCGCCCGCGCGGACGCGGCCCGACGCCGAGGAGGAGGTCGCGCGACTGCGCGCCGAGAACGCCAAGCTCAAGCAGCGGCTGCTGGCCATGCAGGACAGGATCGACGGCCTCCGATCGGAGCTCGAGGAGGCCAAGCGCGGCGCGCGCCGCGGGATCTTCGGCCGCAAGCGCGACTGAGCGCGGCGCACGATCGCGACGGCGCAGGGCAGCGACCGTACGCCGCGCGGCCGGCGCGGCGTCCGGGTCTGGCGCGGCGGGAACGTTACCTAGCGGTTCAGGCGTCCTTGCGGAGCGCGGCGTCGCGCAGGTGTGCGGCCGCCCAGCTGCGGATCGCAGCGATCACGCGCTCCAGGCCCAGGCCGGCCTCGGTGAGGGAGTAGCTGCAGCGGCCCCCGGCTAGC
>DATGNP010000068.1:0-2305 GCA_035306665.1 Trueperaceae bacterium | reverse complement strand
CGAGCGGTAGATCGCCTCGATGAGCTCGACGGAGCGCAGGCCCTCGCGCCCGTCGACCTGGGGCGGCCGACCCTCGTCGAGCGCGGCCAGGAGGTCCGAGTACTGGCGCCTGTGGTTCTCGAACGAGATCGCCATGGGGTCGGCCGCGCCGCCGGTGGCCTGGCCGCCGAACTCGGCGAGCACGCGCTCGCGCTCGGCTTCGCCGCCCGCCTTGGTGCGCCACTCGACGAGGACGTCGTCCTCGACGATCGCCACGCCCTCGTCGCCGTGGACGTGCAGGGCCTTGGGGAGGCCGGGCCAGTGCGACGTAGCTGCCGCGATCTGGCCCAGAGCCCCGTTCTCGTAGCGCAGGACGGCCACCAGCGTGTCCTCGACCTCCAGGCGCTCGTGCGCCAGCGTGTCGGCGTAGGCGAAGACCTCGGCGACGGGGCCCATCACCCACAGCAGCAGGTCGACCTGGTGGATCGCCTGGTTCATCAGCGCGCCGCCGCCGTCCAAGCGCTTCGTGCCGCGCCACGCGCCGCTGTCGTAGTAGGCCTGGTCGCGGAACCACTTCACGTAGGCGTCGCCCTGCACGAGGCCGCCGAGGCGACCCTCCGCCACCGCGCGCTTGACGAACGCGTTCGCGTCGCCGAAGCGGCTCATGAAGATCGTCGCGAGCGCCACGCCGGCCGCCTCGGCGGCGGCGACGAGCTGCCGCGCCCGGTCGACCGTCACCTCGAGCGGCTTCTCGACGACCACGTGCTTGCCGGCCTCGATCGCCGCCAGCGCCACGTCGAGGTGCGTCCCAGACGGCGTGCATACGGCGACGACGTCAACCTCGGGGTCCCGCGCCGCGGCCTCGACCGAGTCGTAGGCGCGCAGCCCGTGCCGCGCGGCCACGGCCTCGGCCCTCGCAGCCGTGCGGCTGGCGACGCCGGTGACGCGCGCGTTGGGCAGGCGGCCGACGGCGTCGATGTGGGCGGCGGCGATGTTGCCAGCCCCCACGACGGCCACCCCGTACACCCGCTCGCTCACGTCGCCACCCCGGAGGCCGCCAGCACCTGGCGGGCGGCCCTCACGCACTCCTCGGCCGCCGCGACGGGGTCCATGCCCTCGGGCGCGTAGTGCGGCTCGAGGACGAGGCTGCCGGCGTAGCCGTCGCGCCTCAGCGCCTCGAACTGACCGCGGTAGTCGATGCGGCCGCGGCCGAGGGGCACGAACGAGCCGAACGAGGCGCGCTCGGCGCCGAGGTCCTTGAGGTGGACGTGCACCAGCCTGTCCTTCGGCAACGCCTCGTAGTCGCCTGGGTAGGGGCGCTCCTCGCCGGCGGCCAGCGCGTTGCCGGGGTCCCACAGGGCGCCGACGTGGGGGGCGAGCGCCGGGTCCATGACCCGGTCGAGGTGCGCGAAGAAGCGCCCGAGCTCGGCGCCGGTGCCGACGACGCAGGCGTGCTCGTTCTCGACCGCGAGCACGACGTCGTGCCTGGCCGCCACCGCGGCCGCCCGCGCCATGTGGGCCGCGACCGCGGCCAGGACCTCGTCGGTGGCGGGCACGCGCAGGAACGTGAACACGCGCACGAGGCGCGTGCCGAAGCGCTTGGCCAGCGCGCACGACCGCTCGAGCAGCTCGAGTTGGTCCTCGACGGTCACGGCTCCGGCGACCGTGAAGTCGACGGCGCCGGCCTCGCCCTTCTCGTCTAGGGGCGACTTGAACACCGGCGACGCGATGGCCGAGACCCGCAGGCCCAGCCGCTCGACCGTGGCGGCGGCCGCCTCGGCCTCGGCGTCGTCCAACAGGACGACGTTCTTGCCGTCGACGTTGCGGACCTCGACCAGGGGCAGGCCCCAGCGCGCCGCGTGCTCGCAAGCGACCGCGAAGTCCTTATGGACCTCGTCCGTGATGATGCCAAGTTCCACGTCCGTGACTACCTCCCGCTGACCGGCACGGTATCACCGCGCCAGCGGGAGGCGACGGCCGCGCTCAGCCTGCGGCGCCCTCGGCGACGGCGAGCCGGGTGACCGTCACGCGGTGAGGGTCAGTTCGGCAGGCCCATCCCACCGTCCGAGCCCAGCCCGACCCCGAACGCCGGGCGGGTCACGAAACGCTCCCCGAAGCCGGCGATGAGCGGCCGAGCGCGCTCGATGGCGCGCCGCACGCCCTCGAGCTGCAGGGAGGCGCGGTGGCTCGCCTCGTCCACCCACACCTCGGTGATCCAGATCGCGTCGGGGTCGCCTTCGTCCTCGGCGACGACGTAGGCGAGGCAGCCAGGCATCCCCGTGATGCCCTCCCTCAACGCCTCGAGCAGCTCGTCGCGCTTGCCTGT
>DATGNP010000067.1:0-3483 GCA_035306665.1 Trueperaceae bacterium | reverse complement strand
GCCGTGAGGTCGCCGCCCAGCTGCACCAGCGACATCGCCACGATCAGGATGCCCGCGGTGGCGTTGAGGAGGAAGTTGGAGAGCGTCGCTCCGGTGTACGTCATGTTCCGGAACAGGCCGAAGTCGACGAAGGCGTCGGGGTTGCGCCGCTCGACGCGGAAGAACACGACGGCGAAGACGACGCTGAGGGCGAGGATGACCAAGGTCGGGAGGCTCGTCCAGCCGAGGTTCCCGCCCTGCGTGGCCACGACCTGCAGGCCCACCATCATGACCATGAACGAGAGCACGCCCGCCGTGTCGAAGCGGTAGTCCCCGCGAGTCTCGGCGCGGCTCTCCGGCGTGCCGCGCACCATGAGCATGCCGACCACCGAGACGGCTGCGGCGGCGAAGAAGATCCAGCGCCAGCCGACGTTCTGCGCCATGAAGCCGCCGAAGAGGGCGGCGAACCCGGAGCCGCCCCACGAGCCCATCGACCACAGGCTGACCGCGCGCTGGCGGGCGGCGCCGTCCCAATAGGCCTTGATGAGGGCCAGGCTGGCCGGCATGATGAACGCCCCCGAGAGCCCCTGGAGGACGCGGCCGACGAGCAGGAACGCCTCGGCCAACGGTCCCACCGGCGTCAGGCCGATCAGCAGCGAGCCCGCGATGCTGAGGACGAACCCCACCATCACCGTGCGCACGCGGCCGATGCGGTCGGCGAGCCCGCCGATCACGACGATGAAGATCCCGGAGAACAGGGCCGTGATGGACACGGCGATGTTCATGAGGTTCGTGCCGACGCCCAGGTCCTCGGCCATCACGGGCGCGATGTTCAGGGTCGTCTGCGCGAAGAGCCAGAAGGCCAGGACCCCGAAGATGATCCCGAAGAGAACGCGGTCGTTGCCTACGAACCGCCGGTCGCCACCTGCTGCCGGTACTGACGCCACGTCCCACCGCCGTTACGTGGCCACCGGGCCCTGGCGAGCCTGGACCCCGCCGGTGACGGACCGGCTGCGTCCCGAACCTCGCCGGCGCCGCGGCTGCCATCGAGCGTTCGCACTGACTGGCAAGAGCCTAGACCATCCGGGCGGCCGCCTCCATCGCGTCCCGCGAGCCGCGTCGCGGCTACGTCCCGGTACGCTCGAGGTAACACCGGATACCTGTGGTTCCCCTTCGGCCCCAAGATGCTACCCGCAGGCAAGAACGCCGGAGGGGAGACGACCATGAGGGCACCACTGGCACTTGCGGCAGCGGCGGTGATGGCGTTGGGGGCCGGCACGGCCCTGGCGCAGGAGCCCCTGACCTTCGCGAGCTCGCTCGGCGAGGTCGCGATCCACACCGTCGGGCACGGCTCGCTGAGGATCGAGGTCGCCGACCTCGTCGTCCACGTCGACCCCTGGAGCAACGTCGCCGACTACGCGCTGCAGCCCGACGCCGACCTCGTGCTCGTCACGCACACGCACCAGGACCACTTCGACCCCGCGGCGCTGGAGCAGGTCGCGACCGAGGGCACCGTGTTCGTGATGGACGGGAGCAGCGCCGCCGAGTTCGACGGCGAGGCGACGGCGCTGGCCAACGGCGAGACGTTCGAGTTCGAGGGCATCACGATCACGGCCGTGCCGGCCTACAACCTGGTGCGGACGCGGGACGACGGCAACCCCTACCATCCGATGGGCATGTTCAACGGCTACCTCCTCGACATAGGGGACCTGCGCGTCCACGTAGCCGGCGACACCGAGTGCGTGCCGGAGTTCGCCGACCTGGGCGAGGTCGACGTCTCGTTCCTCCCCATCAACCTGCCGTTCACGATGCCGCCCGAGGAGGCCGCCGAGTGCTACCGCACGATCGCTCCGGCGGTGGCCGTGCCGTACCACCAGGGTGACTCGGACCCGCAGGTGGTGGCCGACCTGCTGGCAGACACCGACATCGACGTGAGGGTGCTGGCGCTGCCCTGACGCCCGGACCGGAGTCGGTCGAGTGTCAGGCTAGGGGCATGCGCATCGTGGTGCTGACCGGCGCCGGGATCTCGGCCGAGTCCGGCCTCAGGACGTTCCGCGACGAGGGCGGCCTGTGGGAGGGGCACGACGTGCGGGACGTCGCCACGCCCGAGGCGTTCGCGCGCGACCCCGACCTGGTCCAGCGCTTCTACGACGCCAGGCGGAGGCAGCTCCGCGAGGTCGTGCCCAACGCGGCCCACCTGGCGCTGGCGCGCCTCGAGGACGAGGGCGACCACGACGTCCTGCTCGTGACCCAGAACGTCGACGACCTCCACGAGCGTGCCGGTTCGAGGAAGGTGCTGCACATGCACGGCGAGCTGCTGAAGGCTCGCTGCCTCGGCTGCGGCGAGCGCGTGCCGTGGCACGACGACCTCGTGCACCGGCCGCCCTGCCCGCGCTGCGGTCGGCCCTCGCTGCGGCCCGACGTGGTGTGGTTCGGCGAGGTCCCGCACCACTTGGACGAGATCCAGGACGCGCTCTGGGAGTCCGACGTGTT
Source organism: Trueperaceae bacterium (assembly GCA_035306665.1). GTDB lineage: Bacteria > Deinococcota > Deinococci > Deinococcales > Trueperaceae > DASRWD01. The sequence continues at coordinate 1,011 of DATGNP010000067.1, read as the reverse complement.
CGCGGCCATCGGGACGTCCGGCCTGGTCTACCCCGCCGCCGGCTTCGTAAGGACGGCAGCGGCTGCCGGCGCCAGGACCGTCGAGATGAACCTCGGCGCGAGCGCGGTGGCCTCGGCCTTCGACGAGGTCCGCGAGGGTCCGGCGACCGTGACGGTACCGGCCTGGGTCGACGAGCTGCTCGGCTGACCGCGGGTGCTGTGCCCGTCCCGAGCCCGGCGGACGCGGCGACGGCCGGCGCCCGCGCGGCAATGTGTTGGTACTTGACATTCCCGCGGTTCTGGCCGAACATCGCGTTACCAACCAACTGGCACTACCCGGGGGGTGGACCATGCCGATCTTCGCTCGTGGTTCGTACTTGCTCATGGGGCTCTTCGCGCTCCTCGCGCTCGGCGCGGCGGGCGCCCAGGACGTCAGGCTGGGCGCCGCCCTCGGGCCCGGCGCCGTCGTGGAGGTGCCGGAGGTCGAGAGGACCGGCGGCGAGCCGACGCGCTCAGGCGTGCCCACGGTCGTCGTGTTCGCTCAGGTGAAGGACTGCAACCTGTGCGAGGCCGTGGGACACATCGTCTCGCGCTGGACCCGCGAGTACCCGAACCTGCAGATCGTGGTGGTCGAGAACCGCACGGCCCGCGACGCCGTGGAGGCGTGGTCGCAGGAGCACGGGCTGCCGGTCGTGCCGGCCTCGGAGCCAGCCTTCAGGAGGGCGTTCGACACCAACCTGACCGCCGTGTACCTCGTCGACGAGCGCGGCACGGTTCGGGACAAGGTCCGGCCGGTCCAGCGAGCGCAGTGGCTGGCTTTGGACCGCCAGCTCCAGCGCGCCGACCGCGGCGACTGGGAAGCGGTGGACGCCAACACCGTAGCGCTGCCGGCCGTCGGCGGCGTCGCCCGCGGTTCGCCCTCGGTCCCGCTGGGGGACGGTACCCCCGCCCTCGTCCTGGTCGGTGACGGCTTCTGCAGCTGGTGCCGGCAGCTCGTCGCCGACGGCCTCAAGGGGGCGGTCGGTGAGCTGC
>DATGNP010000066.1:0-2290 GCA_035306665.1 Trueperaceae bacterium | reverse complement strand
CAGGCCTGGGTCATCGCGGCCTGCATCCAGCGTATGAGCCGGCTCGAGGTGCCGGCCGTCTCGGTCGTGATCGGCGAGGGCGGCTCGGGAGGCGCGTTGGCGATCGGCGTGGCGAACCGCGTCCTCATCCTCGAGAACGCGATCTACTCGGTGATCAGCCCGGAGTCGTGCGCGGCGATCCTGTGGCGCGACGCCGCCGAGGCGCCCAAGGCCGCCGAGGCCCTGAAGCTCACGGCCAAGGACCTCCTGGAGCAGGGCGTCGTCGACCGGGTCGTGGAGGAGCCTCTGGGCGGGGCGCACACGGCCCCCGACGAGGCGATCGCCACGGTGCGGCGCGTGCTGGTCGAGGAGCTCGACGCCCTCTCCGGCCTCGGTCCCGAGGCGCTGCTGGCCCAGCGCTACGAGCGCTTCCGCGCGTTGGGTCGCTTCGCGGAGGCCGCCTAGGTCCGCTCCGGCCCGTCCGGCCCGGCGGAGCGTGGTCCCGCGCGCAGCGAGCCGGGTTCGAGCCGCCCGCTCCGGGGCGGACGCCTAGCGGACGCGCTTCAGGCCGGCTCCGGCGTGGCGGCCGCCCTCAGGGACGCGACGTTCTCCGCCACTGTCCCCATCCCGCCGAACACGGCGGTGCCGGCCACGACGACGTCGGCGCCGGCGTCGATCACCGACGCGATGTTCGTGGCGGTGACGCCGCCGTCGACCTCGATGAGGCAGTTCGGGTTCGCGCGGTCGCGCATGCGCCGCAGCGCCTCGATCCGGGCCAGGCTGCCCGCGATGAACTCCTGTCCGCCGAAGCCCGGGTTCACCGACATCACCAGCGCGAGGTCGAGGTAGGGGAGGGCGCCCTCGAACACGGCCAGCGGCGTCAGCGGGTTGACGGCCAGGCCCACCTTCGCTCCCGTCTCCCTGACCTGCTGCAGGAGCCTGTGCAGGTGGGGGTCGACCTCGGCGTGGACGGTGATGGCGTCGGCGCCGGCGGCGGCGAAGCGCTCGACGAGCGCGCCGGGGCGCTCGATCATCAGGTGGACGTCGAGGGGCAGCGTGGTGGCGCTCCTGATGGCGGCCACGACCGCGGGGCCGAACGAGATGTTGGGCACGAAGCGTCCGTCCATCACGTCGAGGTGCAGCCACTCGACGCCGGCGTCCTGCGCCTCCTGGACGCTCTGACCGAGCCTGGTGAAGTCGGCGGCCAGCACCGAGGCCGCCAGCTTGTAGGCGCGCACGGCGCGGAGTATAGCCCAGCCCTGGCCGGCCGCCGCACGCCCCGCTGGGCGGCGGCGCCTCCCCCGCCTGGCTTCCGCTCCCGCGATGCCGTGGGGGACGGTCGCACGGGGTTACTATCCGAGTCCTGAGAAGGAGGGCTTCATGACGGACGCAAGCTCGGGCGGCGGTTACGCCACGCCCGACGTTCTGGTCAGCACGCAGTGGGTCGCCGACAACCTGGGCCACCCCGCCGTCCGGCTCGTCGAGGTCAACGAGGACGTCCTGCTCTACAAGCAGGGTCACGTCCCCGGCGCCGTCGAGATCGACTGGCACACCGACCTGCAGCTCAAGGACCGCCGCGACTTCGTGGGGCCGCGCGAGTTCGCCGACCTGATGGAGCGCAAAGGCATCAGCAACGACACGACCGTCGTGCTCTACGGCGACAAGTCGAACTGGTGGGCCGCCTACGCCCTGTGGTTCTTCAAGTACAACGGCCACGCCGACGTCCGGCTGATGAACGGGGGCAGGCAGAAGTGGGTCGCCGAGGGCCGCGAGCTGACGACCGAGGAACCGACCTACCCGCGCGGCACGTACACGGTGCCCTACCGCGACGCCAGCATCCGCGCCTTCGCGCACGACGTGATCCAGCACCTGCTGAAGGTCAACGCCGGCGAGGGGGCCCTCGTGGACGTGCGCAGCCCGCAGGAGTACACCGGCGAGAAGCTGCACATGCCCGAGTACCCCCAGGAGGGCGCGCTGCGGGGCGGCCACATCCCCGGCGCCGCGAACATCCCGTGGGCGAAGGCCGTGAACGAGGACGGCACGTTCAAGGACCGCGCCGCGCTCGAGGAGCTCTACGCCAGCGAGGGCGTGACCCCCGACAAGGACGTCATCGCCTACTGCCGCATCGCTGAACGCTCGAGCCACACGTGGTTCGTGCTCAAGCACCTCCTCGGGTACCCGAAGGTCCGCAACTACGACGGCTCCTGGACCGAGTGGGGGAACATGGTCGGCGTGCCGATCAGGCAGGGCGACGAGCCCTGAGCCGGGCTCGGGACACGCAGGACGGAGAGGGCCCCGCGGCGCGCGCCGC
>DATGNP010000065.1:0-2767 GCA_035306665.1 Trueperaceae bacterium | reverse complement strand
GGGGCGGCTAACGCCGGCCCCGAGAGCGCCGGCGAGCGTGCCGCGGTCGGGGTCCGGTCGACGGGCCCGACGGCCGGCGCGGCCGGGCCGAGCGCTGCCCACAGGACCGGCCGGCGCGCCCAGGCGGCGAAGGGGACGCTGAGGGTCTTCAACGCGCTGTCGCGGCCGCTCTACTGGCTCTACGAGCGGCGGCTGGTCAAGGCGATCCGCGCGGGCGGCAGGCTGCCGCGCCACATCGGCATCATCATGGACGGCAACCGGCGCTTCGCCCGCGCCGTGGGCCTCGACGCCAAGGCCGGGCACGACCACGGCGCCGAGAAGGCGCGCGAGGTCCTCGACTGGTGCCTCGAGCTCGGCGTCACCCACGTGACGCTGTGGGGCTTCTCGACGGACAACCGCGGGCGTCCCCCGGACGAGGTCGCCCACCTCCACGCCCTGTTCGCGCAGCAGGCGCGAGAGCTGCTCACCGACGAGAAGCTGCACGCGAACCGCGTGCGCGTGCGGATCATCGGCGACACGTCGGACTTCCCCGAGGACGCGAAGCAGGCGCTGCGGGCGATGGAGGAGGCGACGAAGGACTACGACAACCTCCACGTCAACGTCGCGCTCGGCTACGGCGGCCGCGAGGAGATCATCGACGCGGTCAACAAGCTGCTGCTCGCGCGGCTCGCCGCCGGGGAGACCCTGGAGAGCGTCGCCGGTAACGTGTGCGCCGAGGAGCTCACGGCGCACCTCTACACTGCCGGCATGCCGGACCCCGACTTCGTGATCCGGACCTCCGGCGAGATCCGGCTGTCCGGTTTCATGCCGTGGCAGACGGCCTACAGCGAGTTCTACTTCTGCGACGCGAACTGGCCGGAGTTCCGCAAGGTCGACTTCCTGCGGGCCCTGCGCGACTTCCAGGCCCGCGAGAGGCGGTACGGACGGTGAAGCGAAGCGAGCACGCGCCGGCCGGGCGGGGGGCCATCCCCGGATTCCGCGCTGTGATCATGGCGGGGGGCCAGGGTCAGCGCTTCTGGCCGCTCTCGACCCCGGACAGGCCGAAGCAGTTCCTCGACCTGGGGCGCTCGGGCCGCACCCTGATCCAGCAGACCTACGACAGGGTGCTGCCCCTGGCGGGCTCGCCCGCCAACGTGTACGTGGCGACGGCGCGTAAGTACGTGGGGCTCGTGTGCGAGCAGCTCCCCGACGTGCCCGTCGAGAACCTGCTGGTCGAGCCGACATCGCGCGACTCGGCGCCCGCCATCGCCCTCGCCTGCCTGACGATCGCGCAGCGGCACGGCGACGTCGTCACCGGCTTCTTCTCGTCCGACCACCGCATCGGCGAGGGGTTCCACGACGCGATCCGCACCGCCGCCCGGGTCGCCGCCGAGACGAACGGGCTCGTCACCGTCGGCATCACCCCGACCCGGCCCGCCACCGGCTACGGCTACATCGAGGCCGGCGAGACCGTGGGGCCGGCGCACCGCGTCAGGCGCTTCGTCGAGAAGCCGAGCGCCCGCACCGCCGAGGCCTACCTCGCCGCCGGCGGCTACCTCTGGAACGCCGGCATCTTCGTCTGGCGCGTCCACGCCGTCCTCGCCGAGCTCGACCGCCACGCGCCCGACCTGATGGTCCCGCTGCGCGACGCGTTCGAGAGGGGCAAGGTGGCCGACGTCTTCCCCGCGCTGCCCCGCATCTCGATCGACTACGCGCTGATGGAGCGCACCGACAGGGCGTACGTGGTGCCGGGCAGCTTCGAGTGGGACGACATCGGCGACTGGGTGGCGCTGGAGCGCCTGGTCGAGAACGACGGCACGAACACCGTCGTGGGCCGGCACGTGGGCCGCGACGCCTCGGGCAACATCGTCTACACCGAGGACGACGGCGACGTGGTCGTGACCCTCGGCGTCCACGACCTCGTGATCGTCAAGCGCGGCCACGCGCTCCTGCTGGTGCACAAGGACCGCGTCCAGGAGATCAAGGACCTGCTCGCCGACGAGAGGCTGAAGGAGCTCCTGAACGAGCCGGTAGCCAGGGGATGAGTGGATCAGGAACTGTGGTCCGGCGGCAGGACGAGCGCCTGCCGCGGCGTCAACAGCCGAGCAGCAAGCGCAACCGGCCGACCTCTGGCGCCGGGAGCCGGCTGCCGATGGTCGACCACCTGGCTGGCCAGTCACATAGGTCGGCCGCGCTTCTCAGCCCCCTGCTAAGAGCCTCCTCGACCACCCAGAGCGAGCCATGCACCTCGACGCCCTCACGCTCGGCCCTGGTCCGTAGCGCCTTGTCGGCGGCGAGAAGGATGCGGCCGCGCGAATGGGCATAGTACAGGTTCAAAGTGTCGACCACGCTCAGCGCAGCTGATCTGAACCGCGAAGACTCGGTCCGCCACGAGGCCTCGGCCTTCACGACCTTGATGCCCGCGAGCTGTATCTCTCTCGCGATATCGGGTTGTCGATCATCGACGCACTCGTCCAGTACGACATCCAGAACCTCTGTGGCCGCTATGCGCGGCAGTACGTCGATACCGCTCACGTACGCCAGGTCGATGAGCACGTTGGCGTCGGAGAGCAAGATCAAGCCTCGACAGCCTCCGACACCGGATCGGTAAGGTAGCGCCTGAGCTCCTCACGAACCTCGCTCAGGGGCTTGCCGAGGACCTCGGCCGCACGCAACCCCGTGATGAGGTCAGCGACCAACGCCTGGTACGTGAGCACCTCGAGCCTGCCTCTACGGCCAGACTCCGGTCCGCGCAACTCCGGCTCTTCCCTGTCCCTGCCGAACCGTT
>DATGNP010000064.1:0-5300 GCA_035306665.1 Trueperaceae bacterium | reverse complement strand
CCGCCCCGCGGCGACCTGGCGGTGAACGGCGGCAAGCGTCGCGACGGCCGGGCAGACGAGGCCGCGAACAGCGCGGTGGTCGATCGTCTACGGCCGTTACGTCCCGCCGCTGGCGACCGGCCCTAGAGTGACGCCGCTAGGCCCTCTCGCAACGGAAGAAGGTGCGGCGCTTGATCGAGTACCACGGTCTCGCAGCGGTGCTGGACACGACGGGCGCGACGCTCGACGCTGCCATGGGCGACCCGGACCTCGCGGAGGTGTCGGGGAGCCTCAGGGCGGCCACGGACGCCCACCCCGACGCGGCGCTGCTCGGGGCATTCGTCGGCCCTCTGCTGGCGCACGCCTCCGCGGACGAGGAACTCGGCCTGCTCCGGAGAGCGCGCGACCTCTGGGACCGCGGGCTGGCGGCAGCCGGAGAGCTCCACACCGCCCGCATCGAGCTGGAGCTGGCGCTCACCCGGGACGACGTCCCCGACCCCGTGAACGTGCTGCAGATGGGCTTCGACCGCCTGGCCGCGCTGCACCCGACGGTCAAGGCCGTCCTGCAGGAGGCGCAGGGCCTCAAGGCGGACATCGACAAGCTCGAGCACATCCGGCCGCACCCGCGCCAACGCGACGAGACGTCGGTGAGCTGGGGCTGGTACGACGCCTTCGCCGGCAGGCGCGGGCACGCCTTCGTCGACTCCCTCCTCACGACGGCGACCTCGGAGCGCCAGAAGGCCGTGGCGGCGGGCGCGCTGGCCGGCTACGCGGGGCACGTCGCCGGGTCGGCGTTCCTGGGGGCGGTCGTGGGCGGTCCCAGGCGCCAGCACCGCTTCCGCGACCGTCTGGCCCGCAACTCGCTCGGAGCCTGGTTGCACCACACGATCGGCACGCCCGACGCCGGCGCCCTGGCCGAGCGGCTGCGCTTCGAGCGCGGCGAGGAACCGACGATCCCCGCCGACCTCGCGTCGCTCCTGGAGACGGCGCTCGGCGAGGCGTACCCGTCTCGCGCCCTCCCCGACCTCGCGCTCGGGTTCGGGCGCATGGTCGAGCACCTCGAGCTGCTCGACTCCTTCCGCGTGCCGCCGCCTCCCGAGCCGCCCCCGCTCGTCCCCGTCGCCGAGGGCAGCGGCGGCACGAGCGAGTTCCAGACCTTCGACCAGCCCGAGGACCCGAACGGACCGACCATCGTTCTGAGCCCGGAGACCGACCACTCCGCACCGGGGGTGTCGTCGCAGAAGAAGGCACAGGGGGACGTCTGCCTGTACGTCCTCTTGCTCATCGCCACGCTCGGCCTCGCCTACCTGCTCTGGTGCATCGGTCGACTGACGACCGACAAGAAGTGCGGCATCGAGGACTTCCTGGGGGCGGCCTCGCCCGAGGAGCCCGACCCGAGGGCGCCGCAGGCGAACACGCAGACGCTTCAGACGCTGCGAGAGCCTGAGAACGCGAACCACGTCCTCGGCGACGTCTACCAGCTCGAGCTGCGGCTCTGGCAGGCGTTCGCGGCGGCGCGGTCCTTCATGATCGTCTGCGGCCTGCTCTACCCGGACCCGTCCGAGCTCGCCGCGCCCCTGCACCAGCAGTTCCTGAAGTCGCCCTACCAGGGGCCGTGGCCGCTGGCGACGCCCACCGACGAGGACGAGTCGTACGCCTTGCCGCCGGCGACGCCCGCGGAGCAGCCGACCGCTCCCACGCCGTTCCCGGACCGCGGTCCCGACTGGCTGCTGCACGTCGACCTCGTCGACAACGACTCGACGTTCAGCGAGGTCGTGCTGGCCACGCTGAGGAGCCACGTCGCCGGAGACCCCGTGAACCTCGACCTCGACGCCGACCGCGGCCGCCTGCACCCCGCCTGGTCCGTGGCCCCTGGCGCTTCCGTGCGCGACCAACCCCTCAGCGTCCAGGTCCTCCCCTACGGAGCCGAGTAGAGATGCCACCCCACCCCGACAGACCGGAGAACGTCACCACCTGGCTCGTCATCCCCTACTTCGACGGCGACGTGGGCCGCAAGGGGGGCGAGCGCCCGCTGCCCGCGGGCAAGGGCGCCTCGTGGCTCTGCCCGGCGTTCCGGGTCGACGGCGTCCCGGGCAACACCGCGTTCGAGCGCGGGCAGCCGTTCCAGCTCGAGCTCGAGGTCGCCAACTGGGGGGCGGGGACGCTCCCGGCCGTCGCGCTGGTGCGCCTGTGGTGGAGCGACCCCACCATGTCGTTCGCCAAGGCGACGCCCATAGGTCAGACGAGCGTCGTCGTCCCGCCGGACGGGAAGCCCAGGCGCACGGGCGTGTTCACCGTGACGGTCCCGGTAGGCGCCTCGCCGCACGTGTGCCTGCTGGCGCAGGTGTCGGCGCCCATCGACGGCGCGGGCGCCGTGCCCGACCCCGTCGACGACAGGCACTGGGCCCAACTGAACCTCGTGGAGGTCGCGGCCGCGACCGCGCAGACCGGAACGTTCCCCGTGCTGATGGGCAACCCGTTCGACGAGCCCATGCGCGCCCGGGTCGCGACCGCTCCCCTCACGTCCGACACGGCCGAGCGGCTCGCGGCGGCGCGAGGTCGCGACGTCAGGGCCGACCGCGACGTCGAGGTGCGTCTGGTGGGCGAGGACGGCGGCGAGGGCTCGCTGACCGAGCTCGGGCCCCACGAGGTGCGAGCCGTGCAGGTGACTCTGGCGCCCGAGGGGGGCCACGCCGCGGGCGAGCCGCCTTACGGGTTCGAGCTCGTGCAGACCCTGTTCACCGACAGGGACGAGAGGCCCCGGCACACGGGCACGCTGGGGGTGCTGGTGGTCCCGCAGGCGTGACCCGGGCCGGCCGCGGCCGCGGCTGGTCGCTCGGCCCCTCGAGGCGCCGGCCCGACGTGAAACGCCGCTAGGCCACGCGACCCGCCTCGACCTCGAGGCTCGCCAGGTAGAGCAGCGCCGCCGCGTCCCAGGCCTGCGGCCGGCACGCTACCGGGTACGGCACCGGCGGCCTGTCGTCACGCGCGTAGCCGGCGACGAGCTCGGGCAGCCTGAGGTCTGGCTGGACGCTCGCGAGGTCGAAGACCGCCTGCCGCACCCGCGCGCTCTCGGCCGCGAACCCGTACCGCTGCAGGCCGGCCGCGAACAGCGCGGTGTCGTGCGGCCACACCGAGCCGTTGTGGTAGCTCACCGGGTTGTAGCGCACCTCGCCCTCGCCCAGGGTCCGGAGGCCCCAGCCCGACCAGCTCCGCTCACCCAGCAGGGTCGCGACGAGCGCGGGCGCGCGCTCCTCCGGCACGATGCCCGTCCAGAGGAGCTGGCCGGCGTCGGAGTTCAGGACCGCCAGCGGCCGCTTCTCGCCGTCGAGCGCCATCGCGTAGGTGCCCAGCTCCGGCAGCCAGAACGCTGCGTCGAACGCCCGCTTCAGCTCCTCCGCGCGCCGCCCCCAGCTCGCCGCGCGCTCCGGCTCCCCCAGGCGCCCGTACCAATCGGCGGCCGCGACGTACGCCGCGTACGCGTAACCCTGGACCTCCGACACCGCCAGGGGGCCGCGCGCGAGGCTCCCGTCGGCGTGGCTCATCGAGTCCTGCGAGTCCTTCCACGACTGCACGTTCAGGTACCCGACGCCCTGGGCGTCGGCGCCGAACTCGACGAAGCCGTCGCCGTCCCTGTCGCCGTGCTCGACCAGCCACGCGAGCGCGGCCTCCCAGGCCGGACGCAGCTCTACGAGGAGCGCGTCGTCGCCGGTGGCCTCTAAGTGCGAGGCCAGCAGCATCAGGAACAGCGGGGTCGAGTCGACCGAGCCGTAGTACGGCGCGTGCGGCGTCTTGCCCGTCCTGGTCAGCTCGCCGAAGCGGACCTCGTGCATGATCTTGCCCGGCTCGGCCTCGCGCGCGGGGTCGAAGCCGTCCGACTGCCACCGCGCCAGGTACCGCAGCGTGCCCGCGGCCACGTCGGGCCTGTGCGGCAGGAGCAGGTGCGCGGTCAGCAGGGAGTCGCGGCCGAAAGCGGCCACGAACCACGGGATGCCCGCCGCGGGCACGGGACCCTCGGGCGTGAACAGCAGCAGGGCGCGGAGGTCGTCGATGGCCCGCACGAGCGTCCCGCGGTGGTGTCCCCTGCCGAGCTCGGATGCCAAGAGCCCGTCGAACGAAGCTCGCCAGTCGTCGTAGGTGAGCTCCCCGGCCGGCGGCTCGTCGAGCGGGTTGCGCAGGGCGATCGACACGCTCAGGGCCCGGGACTCGCCTGGAGCCAGCTCGACCGTGAACACCGCCTGGATCATCGTCTGCTCCACCGGGACCCCGCTGGTCAGGTCGGCTCCCACCAGGAGCGGCTCGAGGCCGGCGAACGCGACCTCGACCCCCTGCTCGACGCCGTCGGACGCGACGTGACGGAGCGAGGCGTGTCCCGTCCCGAACGACACCTCCGGCGCCTCCCTGACCTGGGGCGCCCAGCCGCGCGCCTCGAACAGGTCGCTGAAGTCGCCCGAGAGGCCGAGGTGGAGCTGCACGACCTGGCGCTCGAGCGACGTGTTCGAGACCTCCAGGTCGTCGACGATCGCGGCGGCGGTGAGGGTCAGCCGGCGCCTCACGGCCACGAGCTGCGACGGGCCCGCGATCAGGGCATGGTGCGAGTGCAGCGTGTCTGGCCGTGTAGTCTCGACGACCAGCGGCCGCAGGACGACCTCCCCCGCCGTCCAGCGCCACATGTAGCGCGAGAGCATGCGCGTGTCGCGGTTGTAGACGCCGTGCTCGCCGCCCGTGAGCATGCCCTCGGAGTCGGCGACGAGGAACGTGTAGTTCTCCTTGAGGACCAGGTTGTCGACGAAGTTCATACCCGAGCGGCGGGTGTCCGGACCTCGGGGCGGGCGGGCTCGCCGGCCGTCGCGATACGGCCGCGCGCCGCCGCGCCCCTAGGCGCGTGCCTGTCCCGCCTCAATCCTTCCCGATACCGTAAGAGACGCCTTCCATGAAGTACCGCTGGAACACGATGAACAGGACGATGATGGGCAGGGCGCTCAGCACCGCGCCCGCCAGGATCAGACCCCAGTCGCCGGCCCCGCCGTAGGCGTTGCGGAACGACAGCAGCCCGATGGGCAGCGTCTTTATGTCCTCCGGGGTCGTGAGGACCACTAGCGGCCAGAAGAAGTCGTTCCAGGCGCCCTGGAACGTGATGATCGTAAGCGCCCCCAGGGCGGGGCGCGCCATCGGCAGCACGACGCGGGAGTAGCGCTGCCACTGGGTCGCGCCGTCGATCATCGCCGCCTCCTCGACCTCGCGCGGGATCGACTCGAAGAACTGCTTCATGATGAACACCGCCCCGGCGCCCACCAGGCCCGAGAGGATCACGCCCCACA
>DATGNP010000063.1:0-4630 GCA_035306665.1 Trueperaceae bacterium | reverse complement strand
AGCTCGAGACCGAACACCTCCGAGGCCCTGGCGACGTCGTCCATGGTGACGACGCGCTCGTCGAGCCTGTCGATGCGGAGCAGCACCTTGCGCGAGCGCCCCGAGGTGCTGACCGTAAGCTCCAGCACCTCGTAGCCGAGGGGCGTCAGCACCTCGGTGGCCGCCTGCTTCAGGTCCACGCCTCACCCTCCGTCGTCCCGCACGGAAAAGGGTGGGTTTCCCGAACCCACCCTGCACCGTTTCGGGACGTCGTGCACCCCGCATCTTAGCCCCTCGCCCGGCGCGACTGCAACGCGCGCGGACACGGGCGTCCCGGCCCGCGGGTACCCTGGCCCGGTGGACGACATGCTGCCGGAGCCGCTGCCAGGGAAGGACGCTAGGGAGGTCGTCAGGGCCACCAGCGACCTCGCCCCCATCGCCGAGAGCGTGATCCTCGTGCTGTTCCCGGCGTCCACCCTCTACCGCTCGACGTCGGGCCTCGTGAGCCTCCGCCTCGAGCCGGCTCCCGACCGCGAGGGCTTCCGGCGCCTCAAGGACAAGCTCTTCGAGCTCGTCGGGAGGCCCGAGTGGCGCCGCCGCCACGCCGTGGGCCGTGAGGTCAGCGACGCCGACGGCACGCGGCTGGAGGTGCTCACGCCCGTCCCGCCCCGGGAGTACGCGGGCGGCGCTCGCCTCGTGGGGCCGTTCGCGACGCAGGCGGAGGCGGACGCCTGGGGCGGCGACAACGCGGTCTCCGCTCTCTCCTACGACACCTTCGCGACCGGCGGGGCATGGCTCGTCGACCTCTTCGACCTGCCGGACCAGGAGCCGCACGGCATCGAGTAGGGCCGGCGGCCCGGCGGCGCGCCGGGCGCCACGCCACGCGGACGCTCTGGGCGTGGCGGCCCGTTTGACACGTCGGCGACGCGGACATAGACTCGCGTGCATGAGAAGCCGCGTGGCTTCGTTCCCGTTTATCGCCTAGGCGCCGGCACGCCAGCCGCGCGCCACCGGACACCACTGCCCGCGCAGGGCGGTGGTGTTCTCTTTGGAGAGTGGAGAGGGGAGACGTGGAAGACGGACGACCCGAAGGTCTGGACCTGGAGCGGGAGCTCGCCGGCATCGCCTCCGCGACGGACCTGGAGACCCTGCAGGCGCACCGCGTCAGGCTCCTGGGCAAGAAGGGCGTCATCACCGCCCGCCTGAAGGGCCTCGGGGCGCTGTCCCCCGAGGAGCGCCGCGTCGCCGGCCAGGCTATCAACGCCGAGAAGCAGGCCCTCGAGGCCGCCTTCGAGCGTCGCCGCGAGGAGCTGGAGCGCGAGGCCGTCGCCAGGCAGCTCGCGAGCGAGAGCCTCGACGTCACGCTCCCCGGCACCCGTCCGCCGACGGGCGGGCTGCACCTGCTGACGCTCGTCACGAACCGGCTCCTCGACGTCTTCACCTCCCTGGGCTACGAGGTCGTGACCGGCCCCGAGCTCGAGACTGACCGCTACAACTTCGAGGCGCTCAACTTCCCGCCCGAGCACCCCGCCCGCGACACGCAGGACACGTTCTGGACTACCGACGGCCGGCTCCTGCGCACCCACACGAGCCCCATGCAGGTCAGGTACATGGAGACGCACGAGCCGCCCTTCAAGGTCGTCGTGCCGGGCAAGGTGTTCCGCAACGAGGCCGTCGACGCGACCCACGAGGCGCAGTTCAACCAGCTCGAGGCGCTCGTCGTCGGCGAGCGCGTCACGATGGCCGACCTGCGCGGCGCGATCGACGAGATGGCGGGCGCCCTCATCGGCGCGGGCACGCGCACGCGGCTCCTGCCGACGTACTTCCCCTTCGTAGAGCCCGGCGCCGAGTTCGCGATCTGGTGGACCAACCCACGCACGGGGCAGGAGGAGTGGCTCGAGCTCGGCGGCTGCGGGATGGTGCACCCGAGGGTGTTCGAGGCCGTCGGCTACGAGGGCGTGACCGGCTTCGCGTTCGGCTTCGGCATCGAGCGCCTGGCGATGGTGCCATACGGCGTGCCCGACATCAGGTACTTCTACCAGAGCGACATGCGCGTCCTGCGCCAGTTCAGGGGGCGCCTGTGAACGGCGCCGGTCCGGTGCCCGGGCCCTCCCTGCCCGCCGCGAGCACGGAGGTCGGGCCGTGAGGGTGCCCGTCTCCTGGCTGCAGGAGTTCTTCGACGAGGAGCTGCCCGACGTCGGCAGGCTCACGGACCTGCTCTCCGGCCTCGGCCTCGCGGTCGAGACCGTCCACCGGCTGCCGCCGGCGCCCGAGGGCGTGATCGTCGCGCGCGTCGAGGCGGTCGAGCCGATCCCCGGCACGAACGACCTCAAGAGGGCGGTCGTCACGCACCCCGGCGCCTCCGTCCAGGTCGTGTGCGGCGCGCCGAACGTCGCGCCCGGCCAGCTCGGCGCGCTGGCGCGGCCGGGCGCGCGCCTCCCCGGCGTGCCCGGCGAGGTCGGCACGCGTACGATCCAGGGCGTCGAGAGCGACGGCATGCTCGCCAGCGCCAAGGAGCTCGGCCTCTACGACCACGCTGCGGGCATCGTCACGTTCGGGCCGGACGTGAGGGCAGGCGCGCCGCTGGCCGAGCTGTGGCCGGACGAGACGGTGATCGAGCTCGAGCTGACCCCGAACCGCGCCGACGCGTTCTCGCTCCTCGGCGTCGCCCGCGACCTGGGCGCGAAGCTCGGGTGGCGGGTGAAGCACCCGGCCGCCGGGCTCGACGCCGGCGACCCGGCCGTCGACGACGGCCTGGCCATCGAGGTGCGCGACGAGGCCGCGTGCCCGCGCTTCACCCTGCGCCGCGTCGACGGCGTTAGCGTCGGACCCAGCCCCGTGTGGCTGCAGCGGCGCCTGGCCGCGCTGGGCCTGCGTCCCCGCAACAACGTCGTGGACGTCACGAACTACGTGACCTTCGAGCTGGGGCAGCCGTCGCACGCCTACGACGTGCGCGCCTTGGAGGGCGGCGTGGTCCAGGTGCGGCGGGCTAGCGCAGGGGAGAGCCTCGAGCTGCTGAACGAGGACACCATCGAGCTCCACGCCGAGGACCTCGTCATCGCCACGCCCACCCCGGGGGGCGGCAGCAAGGCGATCGGCCTGGCGGGCGTCATGGGCGGCCGCCAGGACAGCGTCGTGGCCGACACGGGCCAGGTCGCGCTAGAGGTGGCGCTCTTCGACCCCGTCACCGTGCGGCGGGCAGCCAAGCGCCACAAGCTCGTCACCGACGCTCGCACGCGCTTCGAGCGCGGCGTCGACCCGAACCTGCAGCCCCTCGCCTCGGCGCGAGCGGCCCACCTGATCGCGGAGGTCGCCGGCGGGGTCGTCCACGCCGGCCTGAGCGCCACAGGGCGGGACGTCACGCGGCCGGCGGTGGCGTTCCGGCCCTCGCGCGTTCACTACCTCATGGGCTTCGAAGTGCCCCCGGATACCCAGCGGGCGTACCTCGAGCGTCTCGGCTGCGCCGTCGACCCGGGCGGCGCAACGGAGGAGGCCGGCGGCGAGGTCTGGCGCGTGACGCCGCCGAGCTGGCGCTACGACATCGGCCTCGAGGAGGACGTGATCGAGGAGGTCGCGCGCCTCCACGGCTACGAGCACATCGGGTCCACGGTCCCGCCGATGCGGTTCGTGCCCCCCGCCACCGACCCCACCCACCGCGGCCTGAAGCAGCGCCTCGCCGCCCTCGGGTTCCAGGAGACGATCACGTACGTCTTCACCGGGGACGCCGAGCTGGCCCGGTCGCGCTCGCCCGAGGCCGTCGTGCGCCTCGAGGACCCGCAGGGAGTCGACCGCGCCGCCCTGCGCACGTCCCTGCTGCCCGGCCTGCTCGGCGCCGCCGCGGCGAACCGCGCCGAGCCCGCGCTGGCGTTCTTCGAGGTCGGCGCGTGTTCCTCGCCGCCGAGGAGGAGAGGCTCGGCCTGCTGGCTCGCGGGCCGGCGCTGCAGGGCGTCTGGCGCGAGGACGTGCCGGGCGACTTCTACGCCTTCAAGGGCCGCCTCGAGGCGCTGGCTGCCCTCGCCGGCGCGGGGTTGGAGCTCAGGCCGGCCGCCCACCCTCAGCTCCACCCCGGCGTGGCCGCGGAGGTCGTGTGGGAGGGCGAGGCGATCGGGCACGCCGGCCGCCTTCACCCCGAGGTCGAGGCGGCGTACGAGCTGCCCGCCACGTTCGTAGCCGAGCTGGCGCTGCCGCTGGCCGAGCGGCGGGTGGGCTACGAGGACTTCAGCCGGCAGCCCTACGCCGAGCGTGACCTCGCCGTGATCGCGCCGCGCGACGTGACCTACGCCAGCCTCCGCGACCTGTGCGCGGCGGTGGCCGGGCCGCTCCTCGAGTCGTTGGCGCCCTTCGACGTCTACGCCGGCGCCCAGCTGCCGGGCGGCATGCGCAGCGTCGCGCTGCGTTTCCGCTTCAGGCACGCGTCCCGCGCGCTCACCGACGCCGAGGTGGACGCGGCTATGGAGAAGGTCATAAGGGCCGTCAGAGACGCCGGTTACGCTATCCGGGCGTGATCACCTGGGTAGACGTACTCCTCGAGCTGGTCGTGGCGGTCTTCACGGCGGCCGGAGCGCATCGCAAGCTGACGGGCCTGTTCGTCGGCGTGGGCGGCGCGTTCGCGCTCAAGCCGCTGCTGGGACTGGGCGAGTCGAACCCGTGG
>DATGNP010000062.1:0-16381 GCA_035306665.1 Trueperaceae bacterium | reverse complement strand
GGGGCCCACCGCCGCGGAGTTCCTCGCCGAGGCGGGCGCCTGCGTCGAGGTAAGGGAGATGACCGTCGCGTCGGCCGGCGAGACCCTCTACGGCCAGCTCTCCGTCCCCGTCGACGCGCCGCCGGGAGGCGCGCCCGCGCTGCTGCTCCTGCCGGGGAGCGGGGCGCCCGACGTCGACGGCAACGTGGCGCCGGTGATCACGAACTCCGGCTACCGCCAGCTCGCCCTCGCCCTCGGCTGCCACGGCTACGCGGTGCTGCGCGTGGCGAAGATGGGCATCCCGCCCTCGACCGGCGACGCGAACTCCGCCACGCTCGGCTCGTACGCCCGCAACACCGTCGACTGGCTGGAGGCCCTGGCTGCCGCCGAGGGCGTCGACGCGCGCCGCCTGGGCATCATCGGCCACTCCGAGGGCGTCATCCACGCGCTGTACGCCGTGGCGGAGGGGCTCGTGGAGGTCGACGCCCTCGTCCTCATCGCCGGCCCCGGCCGGACGATGGCCGAGCTCCTCGCCGAGCAGACGCTGTGGGCCGGCGAGCGCGCCGGCCTCTCGGACGAGGCGATGGCGGACCAGCTGGCCGACCTGGAGGCGGCGCTGGCGGCGGTGCGGGCCGCGACCGGCCAGCGGCTCGAGCTCACCGCGGAGCTGCGCGACAACGCGCAAGCGGTGCAGATGGCGCCGGTGGCGGGCTTCCTGCGCTCGATCATCGACGTCGACCCGCTGGCGCTGGCCGCCAGGGTCGACGTGCCCGCCGTCGTCGTGCAGGGCCTCAAGGACGTCCAGGTCGCGGCGGAGCACGGCCGCCTGCTGGCCTCCGCGCTGCCCCGCGCGACGCTCCTGGAGTTGCCCGACCTGACGCACAACCTCGTCGACACCCCCGGGCCCGCCGAGGAGAGGCTCCTGCCGCTACCCGACGACGTCGTCTCGCCGACCCTGGTCCAGGCGATCGCGACGGCCCTGCACGGCAGCCTGAAGCTGGCGAGGTAGGGCGTTGGAGGGCCGGAAGCGCTTCCTCCTGCGCATCGACCCCCGCCTCTACTCGGCGCTGGAGAAGTGGGCGGCGGACGAGCTGAGGAGCGTGAACGCCCAGATCGAGTACCTCCTGACCGAGGCGGCGCGGAAGGCCGGGCGGCTGAAGCCTGTGGCGGGAACGGAGGAGGACGGGGAGGAGCGCCGCGGATGAGCGCGCTATACTTCCCGTGTTCGACAAACCGCAGGCTTCGTGGAGGTCCGTGATGAAGCGTCGTGATTTCCTCAAGAAGGCTGGCGTGGCTGCCGCCAGCGTCAGCCTCTCGCCCCTCATGTTCGCGAGGGCGCAGGGCCAGCAGGTGTTCAGGTGGGGCATGCCGACGTCGTGGCCCACGTCGCTGGACAACCTCCACGGCGGCGCCGTGAACCTCGCGAACTACCTGCGTGAGATGACCGACGGCCGCATCGAGATCGAGGTGTTCCCCGCCGGCGCCCAGATCGGCGCCCTCGAGGTCTTCGACGCCGTCGCCAGCGGTGCGTTCGAGGTCGGGCACACGGCGTCGTACTACTACATCGGCAAGGACCCGGCGCACGCCTTCTTCACCTGCGTGCCGTTCGGCATGACCGCGCCGCAGATCACGGCCTGGGTCCACTCCGGCGGCGGCCAGGAGCTGTGGGACGAGCTCAACGCCAGGGACAACATGACCGCCCTGCTGGCCGGCAACACCGGCATGCAGATGGCCGGCTGGTTCAACCGCGAGATCAACTCGCCCGACGACCTCCGCGGCCTGTCGTTCCGCACCGCCGGCCTCGGCGGCCAGGTCTACGCCGACGTCGGCGTGAACGTCCAGACGCTCCCCGGCGGCGAGATCTTCCTGGCCCTCGAGCGCGGGGCGATCGACGCGGCCGAGTGGGTGGGGCCGCACGACGACGAGACCCTCGGCCTGAACAGGGCGGCGCGCTACTACTACGGCCCCGGCTGGGCCGAGCCGGGCGCGGCGCTGTGCGTCTACATCAACCTCGACGCCTGGAACTCGCTGCCTCCCGACCTGCAGGAGGCGTTCCGCGTCGCCGCCAAGGCCACGAACTCCCAGATGTACTCCGACTACCTGACGAAGGACCCGGCCGCGTTCCAGCGGATGGTCGCCGCCGGCACCGAGCCCCGCGTCTTCACCCCGGAGACCATGCAGGCCTTCAGCCAGAGCTGGGACCGCATCAACGAGAACCTGCGGCAGTCGAACGAGATGTACCGGCGCATCTCCGACTCGGTGGAGGCGTTCCTCGCCGAGAACCGTCCCTTCGACGAGCGCAACCAGCACGCCTACGAGGCGTTCCTGTACAGCCAGGGCGGCTAGCCGCCGAAGCCGCCAGCCACGACGCGGGCCGCCTCCGGGCGGCCCGCGCTGCGTGACCGGTACACCTCACCTCGCAGCGGACGCGGCTACTCTCAGAGTTCTCATGAGCCTGGCGTGGCAGCGCCACGCCCATCCCCCGCGCCCGGCGTCTCGCCCGCATCGGCTTGACGCCGGACGCAGCGAGGTGAACCTATGCGACGTCTCACCGCCATCCTTACCCCGCTCCTGGCGGCCGCGCTGCTGGCCGGCTGCGCGCACGACCCGAGCGCCAGCCCCGCCGGCATGACGACCGTGGTGCTCTCCACGGCCGCCGTCCCCGGCCTCGGGCCGCTGGGCGTCCCCACGCGGCCGGGGGGCGCAGGCGCCGTCACGCACGTCGAGGTCACGGTCTACGACAGGCGCGGGGACCTCGTCACGTTCGACGCCGACAACGTCCACGACCCGGACGGGGACGTCGCTGTCCTCATGCTCGGTCCCGGCGCGACCAGCGTGACGGTCAAGCTCCTCCCGGGGCGGTACACGTTCAGGACGGTCGGCAGCGAGGGGCCGGGAGGGCAGGTCCTCGCCTACGGCGAGACCGTCGCCACGGTGACCCACGCCAGCACCACCGTCGACCTCGAGCTCTCCACGCTCCTGGGCGCGGCCGACCTGGTGCCCGACGCCCCCCGCCGCTACGTCAAGCCGGGCGAGGTCCTCGACCTCTACCTGGTGGTCAGGACCGTGGGCGGCGCTTACCTCGTGCCCGTCGCCGACTACGAGGCCGAGTACGCCCTCGACGACGACCTCGGCACGTTCGTCGGCAGCCCGTTGGGCGTGCGCGTCGACGTCACACCCGCGCCGACGCGCGACCGGTTCGTCATGCGCGCGACGGCGCGCGGCTGGGGCCTGAAGGACGGGGCCCCCGCTCCGAACCGCAGGCTGACCGCGACCTTCGAGCGCCCCTTCCTGCACACCGCCGGGTTGGTCGTCGACGTCCTGCCGCCCACGCTCGTCCTCGACGCTCCACCAGCCGTCTCGGCGGGGCAGACCGCCCTGCTGACAGGGACCGCGGACGACGACGTCGGCGTGGCCCGCGTGCTCGTGTTCGAGGGGCCGGTGCTGATCGGCAGCAGCTCCCTCGACGACGTGGGCGACGGCGTGGGGCACGTCGCCTTCACCGACCTCGAGGCCGGCGCGTGGGAGCTCGCGTGGCAGCCGCCCGCGGCCGGCGCCTACGCCATCACGGTCGTCGCGATCGACACGAGCGGCAACGAGACCAGGGTGGGCGCCGAGCTCCTCGTGGGGGCGGGAAGCCCGCCTCCCGGCAGCGTCGGCGAGCTCAAGTCCGTTAGCGGCGGCGAGCCTCTCGACGAGACGCTCGGCAACTGCGCCGCGACCGAGCTGAGCCTGCCGGGCCAGGGCCTGCAAGCGATCGGGGCCGGCCTCCAGGCGATCGGCGCCGTGGGCGGCCTGCTCCTGGGGCCGACGGAGGGCTTCGCGGGCGCGACGACGACGGCCGCGAAGGTCGCCGCGGAGGTCGAGGGCGTCACCGGACCGATGCCGTACCACGCGCGCGTGGCGGTCCTCGTCGTCGACGAGTTCGCCGGCGTCTACGACCTGCCGTCCGAGCTCACGTCGGGCTCCCCGCTCACCCTCGACCAGCTCGAGGCGCTGGCCGCCGACGGGCGCCTCACCCACGGGGCGCTGGTGCTGCGGCACCTGCTCGCCATGCTCGCGGCCACGCACGGCCCGTACGTCGTCGGCAGCAACGGCCTCACGGGCGAGCCGCTCTACCGCTTCGGCGGCAAGTACTCCAGCGATGTCGCCGTGCAGACCGTCGACACCGCGGGCCGCGACACGACGGCGATCGTGGCCGCGGTCCGCGAGAGCCTTGCCTACCTGTCGCGCAAGGGCGAGCTGGGCTACACCGACTTCGTCGTGAACATGAGCTTCGCGGTCGTACCCTGCGCCGTGGCCGCCGACCTCGGCGCCAGCGACGTCACGACCTTCGAGGATTACGTCACGGCCGTGAGGCTGGTCAACGGCATCGGCGCGCAGTACGAGGACGAGGTCGCGGGCCTCCTCACGACGCCGCTGGGCGCCGAGGACGACGCCCTCCTGGCGTTCCTCGACTGCCCGCTCCCCGGCGAGAAGTACGGCCTGCCCCGCTGCGACGGCGGTTGGGCGAAGGGCGGGTACGTGCTCCGGTCGCTCGTCAACGTCGCCTCCGCCGGCAACCTCGGCCACGACTTCGCCCTCTACCCGGCCGCCTGGCCGACGGTCATCAGCGTCTCGTCCCTTGACGTCGTGGGCGACGGGTACTCGCCGTCGCGCTCCGGCTACGCGAACAGCGGCGAGGTCGCCGCCCCCGGCGCGCTCTTCGCGTTGAGCGCCACCGACGAAGACCAGGTCGTCGCCTACGCCGGCACGTCGTTCTCGGCCCCGGTGGTCACGCTGTTCACGGCCTTCGACCTCGCCTCGGGGCCGCGGTGCGACCCCGGCGACCTCACGTCGACGCCCGCGACGGCGCCCGCCCTCGCCCACGGCGCTTACGCGAACACGCCCTTGGACGCCGTGTTCGGCGGCGCCGGGTCGGCCATCGACGTCCACTGCGGAGGGTAGCCGCGCCCGGGAGCGGTCACGAGGGGGCCGACGCTGGCCCGTCGGCGACCGCCACGAGGTAGGCGCGCGGGGCCCGGCCGATGTCCGCCGGGCCCCGCCGCGTGCCTGCCGGCCCGGCCGGCGCGTCAGCGCGCGGCGTTCGGCAGCCAGTTGACGATGCCGGGGAAGAAGACCAGCACGAGCAGCGCCAGGACCTGCAGCGCCACGAACGGGAGGATCCCGCGGTAGATGTGCCCCGTCGTGACGCCGGACGGCGCGACGCCCTTGAGGTAGAAGAGCGAGAACCCGAACGGCGGCGTCAGGAACGAGCTCTGGAGGTTCATCGCCACCACGACGCCGAACCAGAGCATCATGTCGGCGCCGAAGAACCTCTCGGCGATGGGCGCGATCAGGGGCACGACGATGAAGGTGATCTCGATGAAGTCGATGAAGAACCCGAGCAGGAAGATCACCAGCATGGTGAAGAACATGAAGCCGACCGCGCCGCCGGGCAGGTTCAGCAGGAACTCGTCGACGACCCTGCCGCCGCCCAGCGCCGTGAACACCATCGAGAACGCGGTGGCGCCCACGAGGATGATGAACACCATGCTCGTCAGGCGCACGGTCGAGTCCATCGTGTCCCTGAGGTTGCGCCAGTTCAGGCGGCGGTTGATCGCGGCCAGCGCCGTCGCGCCGGCGGCGCCTGCCGCGCCCGCCTCGGTGGGCGTGGCGACCCCGAAGAAGATCGTGCCGAGCACCAGCATCACCAGCACCAGCGGCGGCACGAGGCTCTTGAGGAGCTTGAGCACCAGCGGCCAGCCTGTGAGCGCGCGCGCCTCGGGCGGCAGCGCCGGCGCCTGCTCCGGGTGGCGCCAGGCCACGTAGACGACCCACAGGATGAAGAGCCCCGCCAGCATGAAGCCCGGGACGAACGAGCCGAGGAAGAGGTCGCCTACGGACACGCCGATCTGGTCCCCGAGGATCACCAGCACGATCGACGGCGGGATGATCTGCCCCAGGGTCCCCGAGGACGCGACGACCCCCGTGGCGAGCGTCTTGGCGTAGCCGAACTTGAGCATCACGGGCAGCGCGAGCACGGCCAGGGTCACCACCGAGGCGCCGACGACGCCGGTGGACGCGGCCAGCAGCGCCCCCACGGCGACGACCGAGATCGCCAGGCCGCCGCGCAGCTTGCCGAAGAGCATCCCCATCGACTCGAGCAGCTCCTCGGCCAGGCCGCTGCGCTCGAGCATCACGCCCATGAACACGAAGAACGGGACGGCGACGAGCGTGTAGTTGTCCATGATCGTGCCGAAGATCCGCTGCGGCAGGATGTTCAGGCGCGCGACGTTGAAGGCGGCGTCCCACGGGAGCGAGAAGCCGAGGTAGACCTCGGTGAAGTTCGAGCCCAGCAGGGTGAACAGCACCGCCGTGCCGCCGAGGGTGAACGCCACGGGGAAGCCGATCAGCAGCAACACCACGACGACGGCGAACATCCACAGGCCGAGCATCAGGCCAGCTCCGTCCCGGGCTCGGAGCCCGGCGCTCCGGGCGAGCCGGTGTGCGACCCCGCCGGCCCGCTGACGCCGCCCGCCGTGCCGTCGACCTCGGTGGGCGCCGGCGGCGACTCGTGGACGCTGCCGGAGCCCTTCCTGCCCGACAGGAAGGCGGCGTTGCGGATCGTCTCCGACAGCGCCTGCAGGATCAGCATCGCGAACGCGACGACGATGACGGCCTTGATCGGGTAGCGCGGCAGCCCGCCGGGGTTCGGGCTCATCTCCAGCGTCTGCCACGACCTGCGCACGTAGGGCAGGCTGTAGAGGATCCCGAGCGCGGCGAACGGCACCAGGAACAGCCAGGTGCAGACGATGTCGACGATCGCCTTGCGCCGCGCCGAGAGGTTCGAGTAGACGATGTCCACCCGCACGTGACCGTCCATCCGCAGGACGTAGGCGGCGCCGAGCAGGAAGATCAGGTCGAACGAGTAGGTCTGCAGCTCGAGGTAGAAGCTGCCGGTCATGCGCGCCGCCAGCTGCCGGCCGACGACGGCCTCGAGCGCGCCGTAGAAGTACCTGGTGAGGACGTTGTAGACGCCCACGGCCACCATGAAGAGGGAGACCCACCACATCAGGCGGCCGAACAGGCCGGTCACGGCGTCGACGACACGCGCGAAGCCCAACAAGACGTTCAAGGCCAGCCTCCAGGGCGCGCCGAGACGCGCCCGCAGGGATCGGGGTTACCGCGGCATCCTACCAGATGCCGCTCATCGTCCCCTCAGGTAGACGTCCACGTCGCGGTTGTGGGCCGGCAGGTTCGTGTTGGGCCGGAACACCGGCCGGCCCTCGTCCGTGCCGTGGAGGAAGTAGAGGTAGAGGGCGCCGTCGGGCGCGTAGCGCTCCGGCGCCAGCACGGCGTCGAGCGCCTCCGCGCCCGGGTTGCCGATCGGCCCGACCGGCAGGCCGGGGCGCGTGTACGTGTTCCACGGCGTGTCGACCCTGAGGTCGCCGGCGACGGCGCTCAGCTCGGGCAGCGGCTTGCCGAGGCCGTAGGCGACCGTCGGGTCCGACTGCAGCGGCATGCCCAGCTCGAGCCGGTTCAGGAACACGCCCGCGATGATCGGCATCTCGCTCGCGTCGGCGGCCTCGGCCTGGACGAGGCTGGCGAGCGTCACCCACTGGTGTACGGTCAGGCCCAGCTCGCCCAGGCGCTCGGCCAGGCCCTCGCGCACGGCGACCTCGGCGCGGAAGCGGTCGACCATCAGCCTCAGCGCCTCCTCGGCCGTGGCGTGCAGCGGCACCTCGTAGCTGGCGGGGAAGAGGTAGCCCTCGAGCCCCTGGTCGGCGGGCGCGTACGGCGGGGCCAGCTCGAGGCCCGGCTCGGCCACCAGGGCGGCCAGCTCCTCGGCCGTGGCGATGCCGTTGGCGGCGAGGCGCGCCACGACGGCGTCGGCGCGCCAGCCCTCGGGCACGACGACCGTCGCGGTACGCGGCCGCCCACCGGCGGCGAGCGCGGCGGCGATCTCGCGCGCCGAGAGCGTGGGGTCGAGGTCGTAGAGCCCCTCGCCGATCGCCGTGTCGAGGCCGCGGAACCTGAGGTAGTAGTCGAAGGCGAGCGCCGAGCGCACGAGGCCGGCCGCCGCCAGCTCCTGCGCCACCCGCTTGCCGCCCCACCCGGGCATGACCTCGAACTCCACCGGCCGCGGGGTCGCGCTGGGAGGGGAGAGCAGGAAGCCCACGGTCACCGCCGCCCCGCCCACGACGACGATCAGGGCGGTGACGAGCACGGCCAGCCCGCGGCCGCGGCGCCGGGGCGCGGGCGCGCCGGGAGCGGCCCGTCGGTCGGCGCCGCCCGCCGCCGGCGGCGCGGCGCGTCCCTCCCTGCCGATGGGCGGCGGGGTCTCCACGGGGTCGGGGACCGGAGCGGCCTCGACCGCGCCCGTGGCGCCCACGGCCTCGCCAGGGACGCCCCCGGCCTCGCCAGGTACGTTCCCGGCCTCGCCCCGCACGGTCTCCGTGTCGCCCGGCGCGGCCCCGCCCTCGCCGGGCACGGCCTCTTCCGGCGGGACGCCCGCGCCCTCCCGGCTCACGGCCGGCCCGCCGTGCGCGCCAGGTACGACTCGAGGATCAGCACGGCCGCCGCCTCGTCCAGGCGCCCCTTCTCCTGGCGCTTGCCCCGGGGCAGCGAGCTGCCGGCGATCTGCCGGTACGCGGAGCGGGTCGAGAGGCGCTCGTCCTCGAGTTCGACCCTCACGCCCTCGGGCGCCAGCCTCTCCGCCAGCGCCGCGGCGAACGCCCTCACCCGTTGCGTCTGCGGCGAGTCGGTGCCGTCCATGCTGCGCGGCAGGCCCACGACGACGACGTCGGCGCCTTCCTCGGCGGCGAGGCGCGCGACGGCCTCGACGTCGCGCTTGACGCCCGAGCGCTCGATGGCCCCGCGCCCGAACGCCACCTGCGACGCGGCGTCGGCGCGGGCGAGTCCGATGCGAGCGTCACCCACGTCCAGGCCCAGCACCGCGCCGCCCGCCATCAGGCCGGCAGCGCCGCCAGCACCTCGGGCACGGCGGCCAGGGCCTCGGCCAGCTTGGCTGGGTCCTTGATGCCGGCCTGGGCGAGGTCGGGCTTGCCGCCCCCGCCGCCGCCGACGCGGCCGGCGACGGCCCTGACGAGCTTGCCGGCGTCGGCGCCGCGCGACCGCGCCGCGGCGCTGGTCTTGGCCACGATCAGCGGCCCCGAGCCGACGACGACGACGTCGGCGCCCGTGGCCTCGAGCTGCCTGTCGGCGGCACTGCGCAGCGCCTGGGCGTCGAGGCCGTCGAAGGCGAACGTCGCGAATCGGAAGCCGCCGGCCTCGCGCACCTCGGCGACCGGGGCCTGGCTGGTCTGGGCGGCGGCGAGCTTGTCGCGCAGCCTGGCGGCCTCGCGCTGGGCCTCCTTGAGGTCGGCGGCGAGCTTGGCGACGCGCGCCTCGAGCTGCGCCGGCGCCACGCCCAGCGCGGCGGCGAGGCGCCGCTCGCGCGCCCTCAGCTCCTCGAGGTACTCGAGCGCCGCCAGGCCGACGCGCGCCTCGACGCGCCTCACCCCGGCCGAGACGGCCTCCTCGGCCGTGATCACGAACGCCCCGATGCTGCCGGTGCGGTCGACGTGCGTGCCCCCGCACAGCTCGACGGACACGGGCCGTTCCCCGCCGTCGACGCTGACCATGCGCACGTTCTCGCCGTACTTCTCGCCGAAGAGCATCATCGCGCCCTGGCGCCGCGCCTCGGCGATCGGCACGACGCGCCACGTCACGGGCAGGTCGGCCTGCACCCAGCGGTTCACGAGCTCCTCGACCTTCGCGAGCTCCGCCGGCGTCAGCGCGTGTCCGTGCGTGAAGTCGAAGCGCAGGCGGTCGGGCGCGACGAGCGAGCCGGCCTGCGTCACGTGCGTGCCCAGCACGCTGCGCAGGGCGGCGTGCAGCAGGTGCGTGGCCGTGTGGTGCTTCTTCGTCTGGTCGCGGGCGGGGTCGACCACGGCCCTCACCCGGGCGCCCGGCGTGAGCTCGCCCCTGACGACCTTGGCCTCGTGGAGGTGGAGGCCGTGGCTGGAGCGGCTCGTGCCGCTGACGAGCGCGCCGCCGCCCGGCCACTCGAGCTTGCCGACGTCGCCGACCTGGCCGCCGCCCTCGGCGTAGAAGGGCGTGCGGTCCAGCACCACGACGCCGGAGTCGCCCTCGCGCAGGACGTCGACCTCGCGGCCCTCGCGCACGATGCCGACTACCGTCGCCTCGGCGTCGAACGCTTCGTACCCGACGAACTCGGTCTCGCCGGCGCGCTCGGCGATCGCGCCCAGCGCGTCGGCGCCTTGGGTGAACAGGCGCCGCTCGCCGACGTCGCCGCGCGAGGCGCGCCGCGCCTCCTCCCGCGCGGCCTCGTAGCCGGCGCGGTCGACGGCGACGCCGCGCTCGGCGGCCAGCTCCTCGGTGAGGTCGAGGGGGAAGCCGTACGTCTGCCACAGGTCGAACGCGACGTCGCCCGGCAGCACCTCGCCCTCGAGCTCGGACAGCAGGTTGCCGACGCGCTCGATGCCGGCCTCGAGCGTGCGGAGGAACTGCTCCTCCTCGGTCTCGATGACGCCCATCACGCGGTCCCGACCGTCGACGATCTCGGGGTAGGGCTCGCCCATCGCCGCGATGACCTGGTCGACGAGGCCGTGGAGGACCGTGTCGCGCAGGCCCAGCAGCCAGGCGTGGCGCGCGGCGCGGCGTACCAGCATCTTCACGACGTAGCCGGCGCCGTCGTTCGCGGGCAGCACGCCGTCGGTGATCGCGAAGGTCACGGCCCTGACGTGGTCGGCGATCACGCGGTGGGAGAGCGACGAGGTGCCCTCGTACGGCCGGCCCGAGAGCTCCGCCACCCGGCGGATCGTCGGCTGGAACAGCTCGGTGCCGTAGGCGTCGGGCTGCCCGGCCATGATCGCGGCCAGGCGCTCGAAGCCCAGGCCGGTGTCGATGTTCTTCTGCGGCAGGGGCCGCAGCACGCCGCCGTCCTGCCTGTCGAACTGCGTGAACACGAGGTTCCAGAACTCGACGAACCTGTCGCCCGAGCCGGTGTTGGGGCCGTCCTCGTCGGGCGTGCCGTAGTCGGGCCCCCGGTCGTAGAAGACCTCGGAGCACGGGCCGCACGGCCCGTTCGGCCCCTGGGTGACGGCGTTCGCCGGCCAGAAGTTCTCGTCCTCGCCCCAGCGCGAGATCCTGCGCTCGGGCACGCCCACCTCGTCGCGCCAGATCCGGTGCGCCTCGTCGTCGTCCTCGTAGACGGTGACGTAGAGCCGGTCGGGGTCGAGGCCCAGCCACTCCTTCGAGGTCGCGAACTCCCACGCCCAGCGGCTCGCCTCGAGCTTGAAGTAGTCGCCGAAAGAGAAGTTGCCGAGCATCTCGAAGAACGAGTGGTGCCTCAGCGTGCGGCCGACGTTCTCGATGTCGTTGATGCGCAGGCACTTCTGTGCCGTCGTGACGCGGTGCCACACGCCCTCGTAGCTGGCGAACTTCGGAGTGGCGCCGAGGAAGTACGGCTTGAACTGCACCATGCCGGCGCTCGTGAACATCAGCGTCGGGTCGTCGCTCTTCAGGGACGCCGACGGGTACGCCAGGTGGCCCCTCTCGACGAAGAACTCCAGGAACCGCCTGCGTAGGTCGTTGAGCTCCTTCACTCCGTGTGTCACGCCGTCTCCTCCAGGGCCACGAGGCACGAGTATACCGGCAGCATCGGCCGGTCCCGGGAGCCCCCGCGTCCGAGCCAGCGACGGCGCCGGGGTATCTTCCGCGGGATGGCAGATGGCGCCGGGTCGCCGGTCCCCTACCGCCGACGCACCCTCGTCGTGTCAGCCCTGGCGTTCCTGGCGCTCGGCGGGCTCGTCGCGCTCTACGGGCCGCTGTTCCCGGCGCTGCGCGAGCGCTTCGGCGTCGGCGTCGACCAGGTCGGCACCGTCGTCAGCGCGCACTTCGTCGGCTCGCTCGCCGCCGTCGTCGTCGCCGGCGAGCTGCTCAGGCGCCTCGGCTACCGCCCCGTCCTCGTGGCGGGCGCGGCGCTCCTGACGGCAGGGCTCGCGGGCCTCGTGCCGGCGCCGACGTGGACGCTCTTCCTGGCGTCGGCCGGCGTGGCGGGCGTCGGCTTCGGCCTCGTCCAGGTGGCCGTGAACCTGCTGGTCGCCCGCACGTTCAGGGGCACGGCCGCGCCGGCGTTGAACCTGATCAACGCCGTGTTCGGCGCCGGGGCCGTGCTCAGCCCGGTGCTCGTGGCCGCGACCTCGCCGCGGCCGGCGCCGGTGATCCTGACGCTCACTACCCTCGCCGCGCTCGTGCTCGTGGCCGTGGCCACGCTGAAGGTCGTGCCCGTGCCGCCCGCGGCCCGTACGGAGCGCGAGCCGGTCCCGTGGGGGATCGTGGCGGCGTTCGTGCTCCTCTACTTCGGCTACGTCTCCGCCGAGGTGGGCGTCACGTCGTGGTCCACCGAGCACCTGACGCCGACGCTGGGGCCGGCAGTGGGCGCGGCGGTGCCCGGCGTCTACTGGGCGACCCTGACGGTCGGGCGCCTCGTGGCCGCGGCGGTCACGTCCCGGGTCCGGCCCGGCCGCGTCCTCACCACCGGCCTCGCCGTGGCGGCGCTGGCGCTGCTGGGGGCGACCTACGCGCCCGCGGCGCCCGTGCTCTACGGCCTCGTGGGGCTCGCCCTGGCGCCTACGTTCGCGACGGGCCTGGCGTGGCTGGCCGAGAAGCTGCCGCAGCGCGCCGAGCAGGTGTCGCCGGCCGTGTTCGCGGCCGCCGCCGTCGGCCCGATCGCCACCGCCCCACTGGTCGGGGTGGCGCTGTCCCGCTTCGGGCCGGCGGCCGTGCCGACGACCCTGGCGGCGCTGGCGGGGCTGGCGTTCCTCAGCGCCGTCTGGCTGCGGCGCCGGCGCTAGGAGCGGGGCCTCGGTCCGCTCGCGGGGCCGCGCCGCGGTGCGTACGGCCCACGGCGCGCCCGGCGGTGCCGGGGGCGGGATCGTCGCCGCCGCGGCCGCCGGCGAGCAGGGCGTAGGCGCCCAGCAGCGCCGGACCGAGGCTCGAGTAGGCCGCGGCGCGCAGCGTCCACAGGCCGCCGAGGGCGCGGGGCCACAGGCCCGTCAGCGGCAGGAGCAGGGCGACCATCACGGCGACGCCGGCCGCGAACGCGCCCAGGCCGCGCCAGGCGCGCGGTCCCAGGCTGGCGCGGCCGAACGACGCCAGGCCCAGGGTCACTGCGCCGAGCAGGTAGGCGTGCAGTAGCGTCACGCGCAGGCCCACGCGCGCCACGAACGCCTCGCCGGCTGGCAGCGCCAGCGCTAGCTCGACGACGGCCTTCAGGGCCACCAGCGCCAGCGCCACGCGCGCGACGGCGCGGGCCGTCGGGTCGCCGCCGAAGCCGCGCCGCCATAGCACCGCGACGAGCCACAGCCACGCCGCCGCCGCGGCGACGCCGCCGACGGTCTCGAGCCAGCGCAGGCCGTCGCCGAGGCCGCGCGCGGTCGCCAGGGCCGCGCCCGTGCGCAGGGTCAGGCCGGCGGCGAGGACCCAGGTCGCCGCCCCGCTGCCGGCGTCGCGGCCGCCGCCCGCCCGCGACAGGGTCAGGGCGGCCAGGAGACCGAGGCCGAACCAGCCGTCGGCGAAGAGCGTCAGGAAGAAGTCGGCGTTCGCCGCCACGCCGGCCGGGGTGGCCGTCCCGCCGATGCCTTCCACCATCAGCAGCAGGACCCCGAAGGTGGAGGCGAGCAGCATGGCCACCGCGCCGTCCATCAACCGCATGGCCACGGTCCGCCGCGCCCGCCACGAGCCGGCGAGCCACAGGCCGGCCAGCGCGTACCACACGACCCCGTTCAGGCCCGAGGCCATCATCGAGAGCGGCAGCTCGGCGTCGCCGAGCGGCAGGAGGCGGTAGCCGCTGAGGAGGAACGGCACGTAGGCCAGCAGCCCCGCCAGCGCGGCGGCCCCGGCGACCGCGGCCCCGCCGGGCAGGCGGCGGCCCGACTGGCGCAGCGCCGCGTGCGCCGCCAACGCGAGGGCGGGCGTCGCCCAGGAGAAGAACATCAGGTGGGAGTGCGCGTGGCGCACGTCGCCGAGCTGCAGGCCCCACGGCAGTCCCAGGTACATGCCGAAGCGCATGAACGCGCCGGTGAGCGCCGCCAGGGTGAAGGAGCCCACCGCCAGCCGCCAAGCGGCGAGCGCGGCCCTGTCCTGACGGCCCTGGCCCGTCGTCACACGACGGCGGCGTAACCCCCGCCGGCCCGCCCGGCGGGGGCTGGTGGTCGCGGACGGGTAGACGGGCGGCGGCGGGCGGGACGGGTGGGAGGCCCCCGCGCTCAGACCAGGCGGCGCCTGATCGTCGAGCTGATCGCGTCGACGACGACGATGAACCCGACGATGACGATGAGGAT
The DNA here is from genome assembly GCA_035306665.1 of Trueperaceae bacterium. GTDB lineage: Bacteria > Deinococcota > Deinococci > Deinococcales > Trueperaceae > DASRWD01. The sequence continues at coordinate 2,051 of DATGNP010000062.1, read as the reverse complement.
CATCGAGATCTCGTCCCACCGGCGGAACGACAGGCGCTGGATCAGCGGCCCGCCGATCCCGCCGGCCCCGACGAGGCCGAGGATCGTCGCGGCGCGCAGGTTGATCTCGAAGCGGTAGAGCAGGTTCGAGGCGAACTCGGGCAGCACCTGGGGCACGACCGCGTAGAGGAACACGTGCACGCCGTTGCCGCCGGCGGCGCGGATCGCCTCCATGGGCCCGGGGTCGATGCCCTCGATCACGTCCGAGAAGATCTTCCCGAGGAAGCCGATCGAGTGGATGCCCATCGCCATGATGCCGGCCGTGGGTCCCGGGCCGGCCGCCGCGACGAAGATGATCGCCAGCAGGATCTCCGGGAACGTGCGGATCGCCACGAGGAGGGCCTTGCCCGGCGCCGCCTTGGCGGTCCCGCCCAGCAGGTTGCGGGCCGCGAGGAACGACAGCAGGAAGGCCAGTACGCCGCCCAGCAGCGTGCCGAGCACCGCCATGTAGAAGGTCTCGAGCATCGCGTTGAACGCGAGCGGGAAGAGCTCCCAGTCGGGGTTCGTGAAGCCGCGCCATAGGGGCGGCAGCGTGCGCTCGAGGCCGGTGCGCACGCGCTGCCAGGTCGGCAGGTTCATCGTGGCGAGCACGAGCACCAGGAGCGCCACCGACAGGACGGCGACGCCGATCGAGAGCACGCGGTTCCGGCGCACGTGCGGCGGGGTCGGCGGGATGGCGAGGGTGGGGGTCGTCCGGCTCATATCAGGCGCGACCTCGCCCACACCGACAGGGCGTCGATGGCCAGCACGACGACGAAGATCACGAGGATGATCAGGCCCACGCCCGTGTAGTCGAAGAAGTTCAGGCGCTGCTGCAGGGTGAAGCCGATGCCGCCGGCGCCCACGAGGCCGATGATCACCGAGGCGCGCACGTTGATCTCGAAGACGTAGAGGACGTAGCTGACCATCGTAGCCGCGATCTGCGGGACCACGGCGTAGACGATCGTCGCCACGCGGCCCGCGCCCGCGGCGCGCAGGGCCTCGAGCGGACCGGGGTCGATCGCCTCGACGGTCTCGGAGCCGAGCTTCGCCAGGATGCCGACCGAGAAGAGCGTCAGCGCCACCGCGCCGGGCAGCGGGCCGACGACGAGGATCGGCACGAGGATCGCGGCCCACAGGAGGTCGGGGATGCTGCGCAGGACCGTGAGCAGCACGCGCGCCACCCACATGCTGATCGGGTCGACGGAGGTGTTCGCCGAGGCTAGGAATATGAGCGGCAGGGCGAGCAGGGTGCCGAAGAAGGTGCCGACGTAGGCGATCTGCAGGGTCTCGATCAGCGGCGCTACGAGGCGCGGCAGGTACGTGCCCCAGTTCGAGCCCATCTCGGAGAGCGGCGGCACCAGGCGCCCGAAGAAGCGCCAGAAGTCGACGGCGCCGGTGAACAGGGCCTCGAGGTCGAAGTCGGTCTGGCGGTAGGCGACGACGACGACCGCGGCGACGATCGCCAGCGACAGCATGCCCCTGAGCCGGCTGGCCAGGGGGGGACGGGGGATGGCCGCCACGCCCGGACCGTCAGCCGCCACGCATGTCCTTCTCGCGGTCGATCGGCCGGCCGTAGATGTCCTCGAACGCCTGGTCCGTGGCCTCCTCCGGCGTGCCGTCGAAGACGACCTGGCCGTCGCGCATCCCGACGATCCTGTCGGCGTACTCGCGCGCCATGTCGATGAAGTGCAGGTTCACGATCGTCGTGATGCCGTCCTCGCGCGCGATGCGCTTGAGGTCGCTCATGACGGCGTGGGACGTGGGCGGGTCGAGGCTGGCGACGGGCTCGTCGACGAGCATCACCGACGGCTTCTGGGCCAGGGCGCGAGCGATGCCCACGCGCTGCTGCTGCCCGCCGGAGAGGGCGTCGGCCCTGACGAAGGCCTTCTCGGGGATGCCGACGCGGGCGAGGCACTCGTGGGCGTAGGCGACGTCCTCACGCGGGAAGGCGCCGAGCACGCCGCGCCAGGCCGGCACGTCGCCGAGGCGGCCGGCGAGGACGTTCCTGAGGACGCTCGAGCGCTTCACGA
>DATGNP010000061.1:0-9902 GCA_035306665.1 Trueperaceae bacterium | reverse complement strand
AGCGGGTTCACGTCCTGGTACTCGTCGACGAGCACGACGGGGAACCGGCGCACGAGGCGGTCGCGCGCCACCGCGTGGTCGAGGAGCCGGATCGCGGCCTGCTCGACCTCGCTGGGTCCGAGCCGCCGACCGGCGTAGCGCTCGAGCAGGCGCGCGTACGCCGCGCGGTAGAGGACCTCGACCGCGCGGGACACGGGGTCGTCGGCGAAGACGAGCTCGGCGGCCAGCGAGCGGCGCTCGAAGACCTGGAGCGGCAGCGTGACGACGTGGCCTCCCGCGGCCCGCGTCGCCGCGTGGAGCGGGTGCGCGGGGTCGGCGGCCAGCAGGCGCAGGGAGTCGAGCTCGGCCACGAAGTCGGCCGCGGCGTCCTGCTCCGCCACCATCTCGAAGCGCGGGTCGTACCCGAGCAGGGGCGCGCTCAGCCGCAGCGCCGAGACCATGAAGCCGTGGATCGTCTTGACCTGGGCGCCGCCGAGCTCGCGCGCGGCGGCCTCGAACGGCGCCAGGCCGTCGGGCGGGGTGTAGAGGCCCCCGAGGTAGCTGCCCGCCGCGAGCACCTCGGCGAGGCCGTCGGCGACCCGCGCCCGCAGCTCGGCGGCGGCGGCGCGCGTGAACGTCACGCCGGCCACGCGCCTGAGGGGCACGCCGTCGCCGACGAGCTCCAGGTAGCGCCTGACCAGGCTCGTCGTCTTGCCGGTACCGGCCGACGCGACCCTGACCCTCATCCCCTGACCCCCAACCGGCAGACGTAGAAGAGCTGGCAGCGCTCGCACCAGCGGCCCGGGTTGGGGCTCGCGTCGCCGCGGCGCACGCGCTCCATCGCCGCCACGACGCCCGCGGCGGCGCGCTCCATCCGCTCGGCCATGTGCTCGTTGTCGGGCGACCTGTCGTACACGATGGGGGTGCCGAGGACGGGCCACACGACCACCTGCACGTCCTCGATGGCCCGGCCGCGGTCGAGGAACGCCCGCGCCGTCAGGTACTCGCTCCAGCGGTGCTTGACCCGCCTGCCGGCCCAGTGCCAGCCGCTGACCTCCCCGCCCCAGCCCGGCGGCGCCGGCTCGACGAAGCGGTAGACGTACGCGCGGCGGCCGAGCGGCCCCCGCTTCCCGGCGTCGACGCGCACCTCGGCGCCCGAGGCCGGCTCCACGAACGTCGGGCCCCAGTTCAGCTCGGTCAGCGGTCGCCGGAAGCTGCGCAGCCACCGCGCCGCCCAGGGGTGGTCCTCGGCCAGCGCCTCGAGCCGGTCGACCGTCAGCTCGGCCTCGCTCCTGAGCTCGCTCACGAGGACGTGCCACTCCGCGCCCAGCGGCGTCGCCGGCTCGAGGCGGCGACGGAGCTCGTCCTCCGCGTCGTCGACGGCCTCGTCGTCGTCGGGGCGCCAGGCGTCCTCGCCCAGGCCCAGGGCCACCCCGGCCCACGCCATCAGCCCGCACTGCTCGTGGAACACGCGGAGCCACTCGGCGTCGGGACGCTCGCCGCGGAAGCCCGCCGCCATGGTCTCCGGCGAGAGTCTGTCGGTCGCCGGCAGGTAGACCTCGGCCTCGCCGACCTCGAGGCCGCTGCCGGCGGGCACGGCGGGGAGCGGCGGCACCCGCCCGACGTCCCCGAGGAGCCTCTCGTCGGGCACGAGGCGACCCTCGGTGCCGCCGGTCGGGGCGGTGACGACCGTGACGTCACCGCGGGTGAGGAGCTCCTCCACGAGCAGGCCGTCCCGGCCGGCGAAGCGCTTGGGCAGGGCGCCGAGCCGCGGCGCCTCGCTCCGCGCCTCGTCGGGGACGAAGTAGTCCTCGCGCTCACCGGCCTCGTACGCCCCGACGTAGGCGCCCATGACGTAGCAGCGCGCGAAGCGTCGCCCCGAGGCGAGGTCCGCGGTCAGCACGGCCACCCCGCCCCGGAGGTCGCGGGGCGAGCGCACGTCGGTGAGGAGCGCCACCAGCCAGGCGCCGAAGCGGTCGGAGCCGGCGAGGCGGGCGGCGTGCTGGGCGGCCGCGAGCACGCTCGCCCTGAAGCCTTCGGGGACGTCGGGCTGGGTGAGGGTGAGCACCTCGTCGAGCAGCCAACGGGTCCACTCGACCGGGTCGCCCGCCGGCCGCAGCAGCTCGAGCCAGCGCTCCAGCGCGTCCTCGAGACCGAGCCCCCGTGCCACGGTCCTCAGGGCGTCGGCCCCGGTGAGCCCCAGCCGCAGTGCCGTCGCGGCCACGGGCGCGAGGTCGGGCAAGGCCAGCAGCGCCGCCGGGTTCGGCGCGTCGGGGAGCTCGAGGAGGTCCACGAGCGTGCGGCCGGCCCGGTCGTCGGCGAGCGCGGAGCCGCGCTCGTCCGTCAGGGGGACGCCGTACTCGTCGGCCAGGGCCAGCAGGGCGTCCCCGGTCGCGGCGGGAGCGACGACGGCGACGTCGCAGGGGTCGAGGCCGCACGCCAGGTCGCGCTTCACGCTACGCAGCACCCAGCGGGCCTCCTCGACCGGGTTGACGGCCAGGTAGCGCTCGACCCTCACGGCCTCGGGCGCGCGCGCCAGCACGGCGTCGGGCTCCGCGCCGTCGGGCGCCGCAGGCAGCGCGACGTGCACCGGGACGTACCGGCCCAGCCCGCGCAGGAACCGCCAGTCGAGGGGACCGAGCTCGCGCCAGCCGTCGACGACGACGACGTCGGGCAGTCCGGCGGCGGTCCGCGTGCGCGGGTTGGCCAGGGTCGCGGCCAGGTCGGGCGCCTCCACGAGCCGAGCCGCGCGGCTGCGCACGTCGTCGTAGTCCCAGCGGCCCGCGAGGGCCTCCTCGTACGCCGCGTACACGCGCTCCAGGCGCTCCAGCTCGGCGTCCTCAGCCAGGCTGCCCAGGGCCTGGGGCGCGACCTCGTAGCGCTTGGCCTCGGCGATCGCCGCGGCGAACAGCTTGGCCTCGCCCGGCGAGGGCAGCGCGCCCGTCGCCCGCGCGAACGCCTCGGCGACGAGCACGATGCGCGCCGTCCCGACGACGAGCGGCCTCAGGTCCTCGGGCGCGGCGGCCGAGAGGACGCGGTAGTACGCCTGCTGCGCGCCGACGACCTCGAGGCCCAGCACGGCGCTGCCGCCTGCCGTGACGCGCCTGAGCACGTGGGCGCGCTGGTGCGGCAGCGCGATCCACCACACGCGGCCGCCCGCCCGGCACGCCTCGCGCGCGACCGCGACCATCGCCGCCGTCTTGCCGGCGGCCGGCGGACCGACGACGAGGCGCAGACCCGGGGCCCCCCGGCCCGCGCCCTGGTCGGAAGCGGAGCTCACTCAGTCGCTGCGGGTCACATCCCGGGGAACAAGCGCCTGTCCCACGGGATCGCGTAGGCCACGGCGGCGGCGGCGAGCAGGTAGAAGACCAGGGCCTGCCTGGGGTTGTCGCTCTTGCGGCCGCGCGCGGCGCCGACGTGGACGAGGACCGCGGCGACGACCATCAGCAGCGGGTGCTCGAGGAGGAAGAAGCGCATGTCGCGGTCACGCATCGCCGTGCCCATGTTCCGCATCGCGCTCTGCACCAGCGGGCTCACGAACCACAGGACCAGGCCCACGAGCACTTGAACGTCGAACGCGATCGTGAACCACCGCGCCAACGAGTTCTGGGCCGGGGTCCAGCGCTGGGCCACGAGGGCGCTGACCAGGGCGACTACGCCCAGGACCACCACTACCCACCTGACTACGTTATGGAGGTCGAGAAGACCCGTGTACATGTACCCCTCCCGGACACGCCCGCGCCCTGACGCGGATACCGCTAGCAGGCTACTACGCGGCGAGCATCGCGCGTCGCGCGGCGTCGGCGTCGTGGACCGGCAGGTCGCAGGCGCCGTGGCGGCAGACGTAGACGGTGAGCGGCGCCCGCGGCGGGTAGCGCCCCTCGGCGAGGGGCAGGCCGGCCAGCGGGTGCCGGCCTCCCTCCTCGTCGGCCGGGTCGAGCAGGAGCGGGAGCAGCGCCCCGTCGCCTCGTGCCGCCTCGCGCGCCGCGGCCAGCGTCGCGGCGACCTCGGGGTCCTCGCGGGCGCCCACGACCACGACCTCGCGGCCGGTGCGGGCCGCCTCGCGCAGCGTGACCAGCACGCTCGCGAACGCCTGCGGGGCCTGCGCCGCGGCCGGCAGCAGGGGCGTCAGCGCCGCCAGGGCCCGCTCCTGGAGCCCGCCGTCGGAGAGGTAGCGCCCGGCCCACCACGCCAGGCGCGCCGCGGCGGCGTAGCGGCTGGGCGTGGCGCCGTCGGCGTGGCTCTTGAGCCGTGCCGGGGCGCCCCCGGCGCCCTCCGCGGCGTCGAACCAGCCGCCCCCCTCGGGGTCGGCGAACAGCTCCTCGACCTCGCGCGCGAGCCTCAGGGCCTCGACCAGCAGCCACGGGCGCAGGGTCGCGCGGTACAGGTCGATCAGCCCGCAGCCGAGGTAGGCGTGGTCCTCGAGGAGCCCCTTGACGCGCGCCTCCCCCTCCCGCCAGGCGTGCGTGAGCTCGCCGCCCTCACGCCGCGCGACCAGGAAGCGAGCCAGGTCGAGGGCCAGGTCGTGCAGCCGGGGCGCGGCCAGCTCGGTGCCGGCGGTCGCCAGCGCCGAGAGCAGCAGGCCGTTCCAGGACGTGAGGACCTTGTCGTCGGTCGCCGGCCGCACGCGGCGCTCCCGGCGCCCGCGCAGCAGCTCGTCGCCGCGGCGCAGGCGCTCCTCGACCGCGGCGACGCCGAGGCCCGTCTCGCGCGCCAGCGCCTCCACGCTCGTGGCGAGGCGCAGGACGTTGCCGCCCTCGAAGCCGCCCGCCGCCGTCACGCCGTAGCGGCGGGCCATGAGCTCGGCCAGCTCGTCGTCGCCGAGGGCGGCGCGGAACTCCGCCTCGCTCCAGGCGTAGTAGCGGCCCTCCTCGCCCTCGGAGTCGGCGTCGAGGGCGGAGTAGAACGCGACCTGGCCCGCCGCCGGCCCGACGGCCATCTCGCGCTCCAGCCAGTCGACGACGCCGAGGGCGACCTCGCGGTAGCGCTCCTCGCCGGACGCGGCGTGGGCGCGGGCGTAGGCGCCCAGCAGGAGAGCGTTGTCGTAGAGCATCTTCTCGAAGTGGGGCACGCGCCAGGCGGGGTCGACCGCGTAGCGGAAGAAGCCGCCGCCTAGGTGGTCGTGGAGGCCGCCGGACGCCATGGCGTCGAGCGTCCGCCTGGCGGGCGCCAGCGCCGCGTCGTGGGAGGCGGCCAGCAGGAGCGCGAGCGCGGCGTGCGGCGGGAACTTCGGCCCGCCGCGCGGGTCGCCGAAGCCGCCGTGGACGCGGTCCTCCTGGGCTAGGAGCGCCTCTACGGCCCGGGCAGTGGCCGCTTCGACCGCGGCGGCGAGGTCGGGGCCCGCCTCGACGCCCACGCCGGGTCCGCCCGCACGCCCGACGCTGCCGCCCAGCCGCGCGATCTGCGCGGCCAGGGACGCCGCGGCCGCCTCGAGCTCGCCGCGGCGCTCCCGCCAGGCGGCGCTGACGGCGCGGAGCACGCGCGCGAAGCCGGGCATCCCGTGCCTGTCGTGGGGCGGGTAGTAGGTGCCGCCGTGGAACGGCTCGCCGTCGGGGGTGAGGAAGACGGTCAGGGGCCAGCCGCCGGAGCCGGTCATCGCCTGGACGGCGGTCATGTAGTAGTCGTCGACGTCGGGCCGCTCCTCCCTGTCGACCTTCACGCTGACGAACCCGGCGTTCAGGAGCGCCGCCACGTCGGGGTCGCGGAACGACTCGCGGGCCATCACGTGGCACCAGTGGCAGGCGGCGTAGCCGGCCGAGAGGAGGACGGGCCGGCCCAGGCGCCTGGCGGCGGCGAAGGCCTCGTCCCCCCACGGGTACCAGTCGACGGGGTCGTCGGCGTGCTGCCTGAGGTAGGGGCTGATCTCCCCCGCCAGACGGTTGGCCATGCCGCACGCTAGCCCAGGGCGGACCGCGGGAGCCGCCCGCGGTGACACCCGCCCGGAAAGTCACCCGGCGCCTAGCCACGGGGGCAGGCGCCGGGTCACGCGCTGGTGGGATGAAGCGGGAGGTCGTAGGGGTGGACGCGAGCTGACGTCCAGCGCTGGAGAGAAGCTAACCCCGAAGACCTTACAGGTCTCTTACAGCGGCGGGCTCGCGGGCCTCTCGCCGCCAGCTCCGGGCTCCCGCGCGCCGCCGGACCCGTCGGGGACGGCGCGACGCCCCCGGCTCAGAGCCCCTCGAGCCGCTCCGGGTACGTGACGAGACCGGACCCGCGGAACAGGCCCTGCATCGTCGCGTTGGCGGTGTCGTTGGCGATGCTCTCGGCGACGGCCTCGCGGACCTCCTCGAACGGGCGCACCGACGCCGGCTGGCGCTCGTACACGAGGACGGCGTGGAAGCCGAACTGGGTCTCGACGGGACCCGCTACCTCCCCGACCTCGGCGGCGACGACGGCCTCCTCGAACGGGGCGACCATCATGCCGCGCTGGAAGCAGCCCAGGTCGCCGCCGCTGATGGCGGTGCCGTCGGTGCCGTGCTCCCTGGCCAGCGCGGCGAAGTCCTCGCCGGCCCTGACGCGGTCGACGATGTCCTGCGCGGCGGCCTCCTCGGCGACGAGGATGTGGCGGGCGCAGAACATCTCGGGCTGCGTGTACCGGCTCAGGTCCGCGAGGTACCTGACCCTCACCTCCTCGTCGGTGGGCTCCGACTCGGAGCGGATCTGGTCGAGGAGCTGGCCCAGCAGGTCGGCCTCGCGGATCAGCGTCAGGAGGCGGTCCTCGCTGGCGAAGCCCGCCTCGGCCAGCGCCGTCTCGTAGTCCTCCGCCGCGACCGAGGCGCGCAGGCGCTCGAGCGTCGCCTGCACGGCGTCCTCGTCGGGCGACAGCCCGCGACGCCCGGCCTCGCGCAGCAGCACGAGCTCTTGGCCGCGCTGGTCGAGGTAGCTGGGCAGCAGGCCGCGCAGGCGAACGGCCAGGTCGTCGGAGTAAGGGATGCCCTGCCCGGCGGCGAAGCTGCGCATGGCCACGCCGAAGCGCCACTCGATGTCGCTGAGGCGCTCGACGGTGGCGCCGAGCCGCAACAGGACCGGGTCGGGGTCGACCGCGGGCGCGGCGCTCTCGGCGGCGGGCTCGTCGCGGGGCGGCTCGGCCGGGTCCTGCGCCATGGCCGGCGCGCTCAGGCAGATGACGCCGGCCAGGCACAGCAGCCAGGCCGAGCGCCGCGGACGCTTCAGCGAGGTCGTCTCCACCCGCGCAGGCTACTACGTACGGCCGTGAGGCTCACGCCTCGGTGCGCGGGAGGCTCCCGGACCGGCGTCGGGCCGCGTCTCAGCCCGTCGTCGCCGCCGCCCGCCTGCGCGCGGCGGCCAGCCTCTGGTAGAGCTCGCGCTCCTCTGGGGTCAGGCTCTCGGGGACGGTCACGCGCACCTCGGCCAGGAGGTCGCCGCGGCCGCCGCCGCGCTTCGGCCAGCCCTGGCCACGCAGCCTCAGCACCCGGCCCGTGGAGCTGCCCGCGGGCACGTTCAGGTCGACCTCGCCGTCGAGCGTGGGCACCTTCACGGCGCCGCCGAGGGCGGCCACGTCGTCTGGCACCCTCACGGCGACCCTGAGGTGGTCGCCGTCGAGGCGCCACACGGGGTGAGGGAGGTGCCGCACCTGCAGGAGGAGGTCGCCGCCGGAGGGCGCCTGGCCGCGCAGGCGCAGCTTCACGCCGTCGCGGACGCCGGCGGGCACGTTGACCTCGAGCTGCTTGTCCCCCACGCGGATGGTGGTGGGGCCGCCGCGGTAGGCGTCGAGCAGGCCCAGGTCGAGGCGGGCCTCGGCGTCCGCCGGCCGCGGGCGCGTCCTGACGGTGCCGAACGAGAACGGGTCGGCGGGCACGCCGCCGGAGGCCGCCCGCGCGCCGCCGCCCATGAAGCCGCCGAAGAGGCTCTGGAAGAAGTCGGAGAAGCCCTCGAACTCCTCGGGCGAGACGTTCGTGTAGAACGTGCCGCCCTGGCCGGAGAACGGCGCGCCGGCGAAGTCGGGGACGCCGCCGGTGCGACCGTAGGCGTCGTACAGCTTGCGCTTCTCCGGGTCGGAGAGGACCGTGTACGCCTCGTTGATCTCCTTGAAGCGCTCCTCGGCCGCGGGGTCGTCGGGGTTGCGGTCGGGGTGGTGCTTGGCGGCGAGCTTGCGGAACGCGCTGCGGATCTCGTCCTGCGACGCGTCCCGCGCGACGCCCAGCACCTGGTAGTAGTCCTTGTACTCGGCCACTTACCTCACCCCGTGCCCGCGCCGCTCCGGCGGCTCAGGCGTCCTCCTTCGCGACGATCACCTTCGCCGGCCTGATCAGCCGGTCGCCCTTGGCGAAGCCGGCCGAGAAGACCTGGACTATCGTGCCGTCCGCGGCGTCCGGGCCGGCGGCCACGACGGCCAGCGCCTCGTGCAGCTCGGGGTCGAAGGCCTCGCCGCGCAGCCCGACGACCCGGATCCCGAGGCTGTCGAGCTGCCTCAGCAGCGAGTCGCGCACCGCGCGCACGCCCGTGACGAACGGGCCCTCCTCGCCGGCGGCCGCGGCGGCCTCCAGCGCGCGCTCGAGGTCGTCGTAGACGTTGAGGACCGGCAGCACCATGCTGTCCATCCCGGCCTCGCGCTCGCGCTCGAGCTCCTCCGACATGCGCCGGCGGTAGTTCTCGAAGTCGGCGCGCGCTCGCAGGTAGCGCTCGCGGTGCTCGTCGAGCTCGCCCTGGAGCTCCTCCAGGCGCTGCTGGGCGCGCTGCAGCTCGTCGCGCAGGATCTCGGCCTCGTCGCCCGGCCCCTGTCGGTCACGGCCGGCGGCGGGGGCCTCCTGCTCGCCGGCCCCCGCCGCCTCGGTAGTCGTTCCCTTGACGTCGTCGGTCACTGGCACGCCCCTCAGCCTGCCGGCTTGAAGTCGGCGTCGATGACCTCTTCGTCGTCGCCCTGGCCCGCCTGCGGCTGCGCCTCGCCGGCCGCCTGGTCCTGCGGCTTGGCCGTGGCCTGCATGAACGCCTGCAGCTTCTCGGCCAGGTCGCGGGTGTGCCGCTCGACGTCGTCCTTGCTCGGGTCGCCCTCGAGGAGGCGCTGGGCCTCGGCGACGGCGTCCTGGACAGGCTTCTTCTGCTCGTCCGTGGCGCCCTCGGCGTCCTCGAGCGCCTTCTGGGCCTGCAGCCTCAGGCTGTCGAGCTGGTTCTTGGCCTCGGCCAGCTCGCGCAGCTTGCGGTCCTCGTCGGCGTGCTGCTCGGCCTCCTTGATCATCCGGTCCACCTCGTCCTCGCTGAGGGTCGTGGTGTTCTGGATGGTGATCGAGGCCTCCTTGCCCGTCGACTTCTCGCGGGCCGTGACGTGCAGGATGCCGTTGGCGTCGATGTCGTAGGTGACCTCGATCTGCGGCACGCCGGCCGGCATCGGCGGGATGCCCTCGAGGTTGAAGCGGCCGAGGGACTTGTTGTCCTTCGCCATGGGCCGCTCGCCCTGGAGCACGTGGATCGGCGCCGTGGTCTGGTTGTGGTCAGCGGTCGAGAAGACCTCGGTCTTCCTCACCGGGATCGTCGTGTTGCGGTCGATGAGCTTCGTGAACACGCCGCCCTTGGTCTCGATGCCGAGCGAGAGGGGCGTGACGTCGAGGAGCACGATGTCGTCGACGGTGCCCGTCAGCACGCCCGCCTGCACCGCGGCGCCGAGCGCGACGACCTCGTCCGGGTTCACGCTCTGGTTCGGCTCCTTGCCGAGGAGCTCCTTGACGATGCGCTTGACGGCGGGCACGCGCGTGGCGCCGCCGACGAGGATGATCTCGTCGATCTTCGACTTCTCGAGCTTGGCGTCCCTGATCGCCTGCTCGAGCGGGCCCCTGATGCGCGCCAGCAGCGGCTGGATCAGCTCCTCGAACTTCGCCCGCGTCAGCTTCTTCTCGAGGTAGAGGGGCGCGTTCGAGGCCGGGTCCATGGCGATGAACGGCAGGCTGATCGTCGTCTCGGGCAGGCCG
>DATGNP010000060.1:0-2692 GCA_035306665.1 Trueperaceae bacterium | reverse complement strand
GCGACCGGAGCGCTCAGGGCCAGGCCGAGCAGGTCGCGGCCCTCCTCGTAACGCGCCCGGTGCCAGCACAGCGTCGCCAGTGGCGCGGCTGCTCGCCCCAGCTCATCGACGAGCCGCTCGTGGCAGGCCCAGCGCCATCCTGCCGCGAGGTCCTCGAAGGAGGAGTCGAGCGCGGCCAAGGCGGCGAGGTGCGCCTCTCCGCGGAGGTCGGACGAGCTCGTCAACTGGCGTAGGTGGTAGCGGGCATGCCTGCCCCGTGCCAGGCTCTCCGACCCCGGCTCCGCCGCGAGCTTCTCGGCTGCGTACTGGCGCAAGAGCGGGTGCATGCTGAACCGCCCGTCGCCATGCGCGGTCAGCAGGGACCGGTCCACCAGCGCCGCTACGACTGGCAGTCTGGCCATCGTCACGTGCACGGCGGTCTTGGTGTCGAAGTCGCCTCGGAACACGGACAAGTAGCGCATGGCGGCTTGTGCTGCGGGCTCCAAGCGGCGCCAGGAGTACTCGAAGGTGGCGCGGATGCTGCGGTGACGGTCGGGGACTCCGAGTCGTGAGCCGGCGAGGAAGTCCGTGTCTCGTTCGATCTCCTCCGCCACCGCCCGAGGCGGCAAGACGCGTAGCCAGGCCGCGGCGAGCACGATGCCCAGAGGCAGACCGTCGACCAGGCGGCAGATGGCTACGACGTACGGCAGGTCGGCCGCCGTCACCCGATAGCCAGGCCCGACGCGCTGCGCGCGCTGCTCGAAGAGCCTAACCGCGTCGTACGCGAGGCCCTCGCTGGGTTCGACGCCCTGCTCGGGGTAGGCAAGACCCTCCAGCGGGAACAGCCACTCCTCGGCCAGGTCGAGGCGCCCGCGCGAGGTCGCCAGCAGATCGAGGTTGGGGCAGCGCGCGAGGAGCGAGGACACGACCTCGCCGCTGCTGTCTAGGTGCTCGACGTCGTCCAGTACGAGCAGCAGGCTCTTGTCGCCGATCGCCCGCGCTACGCGGTCGAGTGGGCCAAGGCCGACGTCACCTGACGGGGACAGCCCCATCTCAGCCGCGATGGCGTCGGGGATCGAGCCGCCTAGCCCACGTGGTGCCTCACGGGGTGTCCGATGCGCCCACGGTACCGGTTCGCACCTCACCCGACCTCGCGTAGCGTGCGAGGAACACGCCGTCGGGCGTCACCACGCTGTCGGTGAGCGTGAAGGCCGCGGCCTCGGCGCCATCGCCGAAGAGCTTCTTGCCCGTCCCGAGCACCACCGGGTAGGTCATCAGGACCAGCTCGTCGACCAACCCGCGCTCCGACAGCGACCGGACGAGCACGCTGCTGCCCCAGACCTTGAGGTCGGACCCTGCTGAGCGCTTGACCGCCTCGACGTCGTCGACGCTCCTCAGCAGCCTGCAGTTCGGCCAGCGGGACCCCGCGACCCGGTCCCCTTCGAGGGTCGTGCTCACGACGTACTTGTTGACGTCGAGGATGCCCGGCCAGTTCTCCGCGTGGTCGGGCCAGTAGGCCTCGAAGATCTCGAACGTCTTGCGGCCGAGCAGCAGGTCGGCCGGGGCCATGCTGGTCACCATGAACTCCCGCGCCCGCGGTTCGCCGCCGCCCGTGTAGGGGGCGGTCCAGCCGCCGTAGGGGAAGCCGTTGCTCGGGTCCTCGTCCCGAGCTCCCGGCGCCTGGATGACGCCGTCTAGCGACATGAACTCCTGAACGACGACCTTGCGCATGACCCATCGTAGCCGGGGGTCTTGCCGTCGCGGCTTCGCCACTTCCCACCGCGTGCTCGATGGGGGGACTCTCGTACTCGATGTGGGTGCCTATGGGAACTGATGGGTCTATGTGTTGATTCATGGGCTTCTCTACATGAATGTGGGACACCTGAGCATCGTGTGGTACCGTTCTCGCATGAGTGGGACGTACCGACTTGTCATGGGAGACCGTGGACGCGTCGTGATCCCAGCCGTCGTGCGGGAGCGGCATGGCATGGTCGCCGGCGCTCCGCTCACGCTCCTCGACACGCCGGAGGGTCTGGTGCTCATGACCCGAGAACAGGTCATGTCCAAGGTCAGGGAAGACCTCCAAGGGCTAGACCTGGTAGGGGAGCTGCTGCGCGAGAGGCGCGCGGAGGCCGACCGGGAGGGGGACGTGTGAAGGTCCTCGACTCCTCGGCGATCATGGCGTTCTTGCTCGGCGAGGAGGGCAGCGACGTGGTGGAGGAGGCCCTGCTGGCCGGCGCGTGCTGCTCGGCTGCGAGCTGGTCAGAGGTCGCTCAGGTGGTCAGGTCGCACGGCCGCGACTGGGACATGGTCCGCGCGCTCCTGCAGTCGTACGAGCTGCAGGTCGAGCCCGTGACGGTCGAGGACGCCGAGCTAGCGGCACGGCTATGGCGGGCTGGAGCCGGCTTGTCGCTCACTGACCGCCTCAGCCTGGCTTTGGCGCGTCGGCTCTCCGCGCCGGTCCTCACCGCCGACCCCCGGTGGGGCTCGGTGCCGCCGGCGGTGCAGGTCCGTTGACGGCCCTCGGTCGAGCTGGGTGCGGCGACCATGCGGGACGGCGCTCGGTCGACGGGTCGCAGAGCGATTAGGCATCCGCCCCGTCGCGGTCCAGGAGGTTCCTAGGTTGGCGCCGTCGACGGACTCCACGTCGGGCTGAAGCGTCAAGACGATGAATCGCCCGACGTCGAGACGGAGCGGTCGCCGGTCCATGCAC
>DATGNP010000059.1:0-8687 GCA_035306665.1 Trueperaceae bacterium | reverse complement strand
CGGCAGGGCGTAGAACGAGCCCGGGGCCGTCCTCGCCGGCACGACGTAGTCGCGCGCGCCCTCCGGCGTCGAGAGCGTCAGGAGCGGGGTCTCGACCTGCACGAAGCCGCGCGCGTCGAGGTAGTCCCACACGGCCTTCGTGGCGCGGTGGCGCAGCAGGAGTGGCCTCAGCGCCTCGGGCCTGCGGAGGTCGAGGTAGCGGTAGCGCAGCCGCAGCTCCTCGCTGACCTCCGAGGCGTCGATGCTGCCGTCGACGAGGAAGGGCGGGGTCTTGGCGGTCGAGAGGACCTCGACCTTCTCGGCCACGACCTCGATCAGGCCGGTGGGAGCGGTGCTCTTCTGGCCCGGCGGGCGCTCGCGCACGGTGCCCTCGACCGTCACGACGTACTCGCTGCGCAGGGTCTGCGCGACGTCGAACGCCTCCGCGGCCTCCGGCTCGCAGACGACCTGCACGAGGCCGGTGCGGTCGCGGAGGTCGACGAACACCAGGCCGCCGAGGTCACGGCGGCGGTTGACCCAGCCCTGGAGCACGACCGGCTGCCCGGCGTGCTTGGCGCGGAGCTCGCCGCACATGTGACTGCGGGTCATGCGGAGAACTCTAGCAGGGCCCGCAGGTCGTCCTCGGAGGCGGGTCGCTGCTCACCCGTGGCGAGGTCCTTGAGCTGCCAGACGCCCGCGGCGCGCTCGCTGGCGCCCCTGAGGGCGGCGTGGGTGGCGCCGCGCCTGTCCGCCTCGGCCAGGCCCTTGCCCGGCGCCCGGCGCTGGTAGGCGAACTCGACGGTCCCGTGCTCACGCAGGCGCGCGGCCAGCGCCGCGGCCTCGTCGACGGCCGCCTCGTCCAGCGGCACGAGGAACAGCCGAGGCTCGCGCGCGCCGTCATCAGCGGCGGCCTCCTCGGCGAGGACGTCGATCACCCTCTCCACGCCGAACGCCCAGCCGGTCGCGGGCAGGTCGGGGCCGCCGAGGAGCTTGATCAGCCCGTCGTAGCGGCCTCCGCCCCCGAGCGCGGACTGGGCGCCGATGCCCTCGTGGTGCGCCTCGAACGCCGTGCGCCGGTAGTAGTCGAGGCCGCGGACGATGCCGGGGTCGACGCGGTAGGGGACGCCCCAGGCGTCGAGGTAGCGCCTCACCTGCTCGAAGTGGGCGCGCGACGCCTCGCCCAGCCGGTCGAGCGGGCGGTCGAGGTCGGCGATGAGGGCCTGGTCGCCGGCGTGCTTGCTGTCGAGGATGCGCATGGGGTTGAGGCGCAGCCGCTCGCGGCTGACCTCCGAGAGCTCGTCGCGTCGGGGCTCCAGCGCCTCGCGCAGGTAGGCGTTGTAGGCGGCGCGGTCCTCGGGGTCGCCGACCGAGCCGAGCAGCATGACGTGCCGGGTCAGGCCGCACTCTTCGAGGACCGCGTACATGAGCTGCACGGCCTCGGCGTCGGCCAGGGGGGACTCGCTGCCGACGACCTCGTAGTCGACCTGGTGGAACTGGCGGTAACGGCCGCGCTGGACGTTCTCGGCTCGGAACGCCGGGCCCATCGTCCAGAGCTTCACCGGCAACGGGCGCGTGTGCATGCCGTGCTCGACGAACGCGCGCATGATCCCGGCCGTGAACTCCGGGCGCAGCGCCAGCGAGCGGCCGCCGCGGTCCTCGAAGACGTACATCTCCTTCTGGACCACGATGTCGGACGACTCGCCGACGCTCTTCGTGAACACGTCGACGTACTCGAAGACGGGCACGCTCAGCTCGCCGGCGCCGGCGTTGCCGAGCACGCGCGCGGCGGCCGACTCGACGCGGCGCCAGGCGGCGCGCTCCTCGGGTAGGACGTCGGCGGTGCCCTTGACCGAACGGACCTTCATGACCGGAGAGTGTACGCCCTCGGCCGCCGCCCGTACCAAGCGAAGCGGGCGGCCCGAAGGCCGCCCGCGTGCCGGCTGGTCAGGTCGGGTTCAGGGCAGGCTGGCGGGCAGGCCGTTGCTCCTGACGCCGCCCACGACGACGAAGACGAAGCCCGAGCCGGCGCGCTCGGGCGCCGTGAACTCGATGCGCGTGGGCGACCACATGGTCACGTCGGCCTGCACGCCGCCCTCACCGTTCATGTTCGCGCCCACGAGGACGAACGAGTTGTCAGCTTGGCCCGCGAAGCCGTCCCCGAAGTAACGGCCCTGGAGCACGACGGTCCCACCGGGGCTGTCGGGCACCGTCACCGAGATCAGGGTCGGCATGACGTCGCTGCGGACGGTGGCCTGCGGGGCACAGGCGCTCAGGGCCAAGGCCACCAGGCCGAGGGTCAAGCAGGCGAGACGCTTCACTATGTCCTCCTAAGCGCAGAGCGTATCGGCGCCCCCGCGGCGGGGCAATGCATTGTTTCATAGCCCCACGATGCGGGCCGCGCGCCTCCCCGAGGCCGCTCGCGCCCGCGGCGTTACCATACCCGGCGTCATGGTCGAGAACGTGGCGGTGGGTCCGGAGGCGGTGGCCGGCGAGGTCAGGGAGCTCGTCGCGGCTAGGCGCCTGCCGCCCGTCCGGCAGCGCCTCGCCGAC
Organism: Trueperaceae bacterium; assembly: GCA_035306665.1. Taxonomy (GTDB): domain Bacteria; phylum Deinococcota; class Deinococci; order Deinococcales; family Trueperaceae; genus DASRWD01. Next base: position 6,158 of record DATGNP010000059.1, on the reverse strand, counting down.
CTGCCCGTCCCCGACATCGCCGAGGTGTTCGAGCACCTCGACCACGAGACGATGGCCGTGGCGTTCCGCCTCCTGCCGCGCGACCTGGCGCTGCAGGTGTTCGAGCACCTCGAGATCGACCAGCAGGAGGCCCTCATGCGCGGCATGGGGGAGAGCGAGGTCGCCGAGGTGCTCAACGGCATGTCGCCCGACGACCGCACCGCGCTCCTCGAGGAGCTGCCCGGCGCCGTCACGAAGCGCCTCCTGAACCTCCTCGACGAGCGCGAGCGCCGCGTCGCCACCCAGCTCCTCGGCTACCCCGAGGAGTCGATAGGGCGCCTGATGACGCCCGACTACGTGGCCGTGAAGCCGCACTGGACCGTGGCGCGGGCCCTGGAGCACGTGCGCGTCTACGGCAAGGACTCGGAGACCCTGAACGTCGTCTACGTCACCGGTCCCGGCGGCGTGCTCATCGACGACCTGCGCATGCGCGAGCTCCTGCTCGTCGACCCGGACACGAAGATCTCCGAGCTGATGGACGAGCGCTTCTTCGCCCTCAGGGCCTCCGACGACCAGGAGGTCGCCGTCGCCGAGTTCCGCAAGCACGACCGTTCGGCGCTGCCCGTGACCGACAGCCAGGGCGTGCTGGTGGGGATCGTCACCGTCGACGACGTGCTCGACGTCGCCGAGGAGGAGGCGACCGAGGACATCCAGATGCTCGGCGGCGTCTCCGCCCTCGACGAGCCGTACCTGAAGACGACGCTGGGCGCGATCGTCCGCAAGCGCGCGTTCTGGCTGGTCGTGCTGTTCGTCGGCCAGTCGCTCACCGCTTCCGCCCTCGGGCTGTTCGAGTCAGAGATCGCCGACGCCGTCGTCCTGGCGCTGTTCCTCCCGCTCATCATCTCGTCGGGAGGCAACTCGGGCTCGCAGGCCGCGGCGCTGGTGACGCGCGCGATCGCCCTGGGCGAGGTGACCGTGCGCGACTGGTGGCGCGTCGCCCGGCGCGAGCTCGTCGCCGGCCTGGCGCTGGGCGCCCTGCTCGGCGCGCTCGGGTTCCTGCGCGTCGCGGTCTGGGGCCGGTTCTTCGACGCCTACGGCCCCCACTGGCCGCTGATAGGCCTCGTCGTGTTCCTCGCGCTCGTCGGCGTCGTGCTGTGGGGGTCGCTGGTCGGGTCGCTGCTGCCGATCGTGCTCAAGCGCCTCGGCGCCGACCCCGCGGCCTCGTCGACGCCGTTCGTGGCGACCGTCGTCGACGTCGTGGGGATCCTCGTGTTCTTCGGGATCGCCAAGCTCGTGCTCACCGGCGTCCTCTTGTGAGCGGGGGCCGAGGGCTTCAGTAGGGCCCCCGGCCGCGCCTGCCGCCGCCGAACAGCCGCATCAGGACGAACACGACCACGGCGATCGCGACGAGGCCGAGCAGGATGCGGAGCACGAAGCCGCCCACGATGAACGCCAGGTACAGCAGGACCGCGGTGACGACGACGCCGAGCAACGTCTCCAGGAACCTCACGCCTACCTCCTCGGTGCGCTCGCCGGCCCGGCGGGGGCCGGGAGCGGTGGTCACCACGAGTATGCGCCCTGGCACGCGTCCGTGACGAGGCGCGGCGCCGAGCCGTGACAGCGCGCGCTCGCGGTCCGCGGTCCGCGCCGCCTCACCCCGGGTCGTGGTCGCCGACGTCGTCTCCCGGGCGTGGTGTCGGGAAAGAGCGGTCAGGCCCGGCCCCTGCCGACCGCCGCCGTCCGGTCGGCGACCAGACCAGCGGGCAGGCGCGATGACGTCGCTGCGGCGACGACGGCGGCCCCTACCAGCAGGACGAACAGGAGCCGGAACTGCGGCACCGACCCTCCGTCGCCGAGCACCGCCGCGATGCCGGCCGAGCAGACGATGCTGCCCAGGTAGCGCATGGTCGAGTAGAGCCCCGCGGCCTGTCCCGCCTCGTGCCTGCCGGCGGCCTGCAGCGCCGCCGTGTGCGTCGGGGCGGAGGAGAGACCCATGCCGACGCCCACGACCACGAGCGGCAGGAGCAGGTGGGCGCGTGACCAGTCGGCCCCGATCGCGGTGAGTAGCGCCACGCCGAGGGCGGCGATCGCGCATCCGCCCAGGGCGGGCAGGCGCGGGCCGTACCTGTCCGCCAGCCAGCCGGCGGCGGGGCCCAGCAGCATCATCGGCACCGACATCGCGGCCAGCAGCAGGCCGACCTGGCCGGGCGGCCAGCCGAGGACGCCGGCGACGAACAGCGGCACGGCCAGGAAGACCGTGTACATCGTCATGTTCGAGAACATCACGGTGAGTCCGGCCGCGAGGTACGCGCGGCGGGAGAGGAGGCCGAGGTTCAGGACCGGCGGGTCGGCGCGCCTGGCGTGGCGCCAGAACCACGCCCCCGACGCGAGCCCGAAGGCGGCCAACGCGTACGGGGCGGCGGCGGGCACCTCGGGGACCCGCCAGACCGTCGCGGCGAGCGCCAGCGTCACCAGCGACGCGAGCAGCAGCCCGCCGCCCAGCAGGTCGAAGCGCCGCCCCGCGGCCGGCGCCCCTTCGCGCGGCAGCCGCAGCGCCAGGACGAGCGCGGGGACGATCACGACGACGTTCGCGAGGAAGATCCAGCGCCAGCCGAAGGCGTCGGTGATCAGGCCGCCGAGGGGCGGCCCGAAGGCGGCCGCGGCGCCGATGCCCGTGCCGATCAGCCCGAGGACGCGGCCCTGACCCTCGAGCGGGACGAGCGTGCGCACCAGGGCCGAGCCGTTGGGCAGCGCGACCGCGCCGGCGACGGCCTGGGCGGTGCGCGCCGCGATGACGGCCTCGACGGTGGGCGCCACGGCCGCGGCCAGGCTCGCGAGGAGGAACCCGCCCAGGCCCAGCGCGACGAGGCGCCTGCGGCCGTACCGGTCCCCGAGGCTGCCGCCGAGCGGCTGCATCGCGGCCATCGCGACCAGGTAGGAGACGACGATCCAGCTGCCCCACGCCAGGGGCGCGTCCAGGTCGGCGAGGACCTGGGGCAGGGCGACGACGATCATCGTCGAGTTCAGCGGCGCGAGGGAGCCGGCGAGCAGCGCGGTGGCCGCCACCAGCAGGGTGGGGTCGCGGGGAGCGCTCAGCGGGCTTCAGCCCTCCGCGAGGACCCTGACGACGCCGGCGAGGCCGTCCACCTCGACGAGCGCGCCGTCCTCCAGGAGCTCGGTCGCGCCCGTCACGCCCGCGACCGCCGGGAGGCGGTACTCGCGCGCGATCACGCCCATGTGGGAAAGGACGCCCCCGACCTCCGTCACCAGGGCCGCCGCGGTCGCGAAGAGCGGCGTCCACGGCTGCGACGTCGAGGTCGCGACCAGCACCTCGCCGGGCCGCAGCGCGCGGGCCTCGTCGAACGTCCTCGCGACCCTCACGCGCCCCCGAGCGACGCCCGCCGACATGCCGACGCCCTCGAGTGTGCCGGCGCTCGGCGCGGCGCCTCGCGCGGCCTGCGGCGGGACCGGTCGCGGCGGGCCGAGCGTGGTCGGCACCGCCACATCGGCGTAGCGCTCCATCTCCGCGGCCCGCGCCGCGACCCTGTCGCGGAGGTCGAGCGCCTCGTCGTCCTTCCGCCCCGCCGCCAGGGCTTCGGCGGCGGCCCGCAGCTCCCTCAGGTCGAGGTGCGCGACGTCCTCCGGCCCATGGAGGGCCCCGGCGCGCGCCAGGCGCCCGGCGAGCTCGACGACGACGGCCCTGACGGCAGCGGTGGTCTCGTGGTCGATGATGAAGTTGTGGTCCTCCTTGAGCCGCACGGCCACCTGCGCCTGCCGCATGCGGTGCTCGAACTCGGCGCGCAGCGGCCGCGGGTAGCGCGCGACCCGCTCCCGTGCCCGCAGGACGGCGGCCTCGCGTTCGGCGGCCAGGCGCTCCCTGTGGCGGCGCGGGTCGGACTCGGGCTGGGCGACCGCGTCCCTGAGCTGTGCCAAGACCGGGGTCGGGTCCTCGAGGAGGGTCTTCGCGCCCAAGCTGAGCCGCGTGGCCCGCCGGCCGTAGCGGGCGAGGTAGGCGTCGAGCGCCGCTAGGAGCGGCTCCGCGCCCGGCGTGGCCCGCAGGCGCGCCAGCGCCTCGGCCGGCTCGCTCGCCGCGACGACGTCGGCCACGCCCGGCAGCGAGGTCGCCACGTCACGCAGCCGCCACACGGCCAGGCCGGCCTCGGCCGTGAGGTTGTCGAAGCCCGACACGAGCGCCGCCGCGTCGAGCTGCGTGGCGCCCTCGAACACCTCGGAGTAGGTCTCCCAGAACATGCTCCAGGCGTGGGCGACGGCGTAGACGACCTCGAAGTGGATCTCCCACACGCGCCTCACCCGCGCCAGCGACGCGTCGAGGTGCGCGGCCAGGTCGGCGTCGCCGGCGGCGGCGAGGTCGAACACCGCCCAGAACGCCTGGGCCGACCTCAGCTCCGGCAGCCAGGCGTCGCTCCACTGCCGCTCGAGGTCGGCGAGCATCGGGGCGAACGCCTCCCGCGTCGCGGTGCTCCACAGCCTGGGGACGTCCTGCGGCTCGCAGTAGAGGACCTCGTGGTTGTACACGCGGGTCCAGAAGCGCCGCAGCTCGACGCGGAAGGGCGCCGCGAAGCGCGGCACCGTGGTCGCCAACCCGTGCTCGACGGTGTGCTTCAGGAAGGCGAAGTCCAGCGTCGTGACCGGCTGCGGGAAGTGGGTGAGGTCGCGCTCGAACGACCGGTCGGCGTCCGCGGGGTCCGTCCACGGCGCGGGCAGGTGGGGCGGCAGGCCGGCGCCGCCGGTCGCGGGCGGCTGGTGCCCGGGGCTCGGCTGGTCCCGGCGGTAGGGCTGCTTCACGGCGGGCTCCCCGACGCGTCGGCGGGCGCCGCCAAGGTGGTGACCGGACGGCACTGCAGCAGTACGGGGCCGTCGTCCGCGAGGGCGAACTCGACGTCGACGGGGTGGCCCAGGCGCGCCTCGAGGCCGGTCGCCATGCCCGCGACGGCCAGCGCGTCCTCGTCGCTGAGGCTGGCGCGCTGGCGAAGGAAGGTGGGCGTGCTCACCTGCCGCGTGCCGGCGTCGTCGGTGATGGTCATCCGCTGCTTCGCGCCGACCGTCCTGGCGATCACGCTCAGGCTCGCCTTGTCGACGACCCAGCGGTCGGGGTCGATGTCGCCGGCCATCAGGCTCTCGCCCAGGCCCCAGCTCGCGCTGATCACGACGCGGCCGAGGTCGGAGGCCACCGGGTCGACGCTGAACGCCACGCTCGAGGCGTCGCAGCTCACCAGCCGCTGCACGAGCACCGCGACGGCCGCGGGCGCGTCGCCGAGGCCCCGGTCGCGCCGGTACCCGAGCGCGGCCTCGCCGTGCGGCGAGCGCCACACGGCCGCCACGGCCGCGAGCACGGCGTCCTCGCCCGTGACGTTCAGGTAGGTGTGGTGCTGCCCGGCGAAGGAGGCGCCGGCGCCGTCCTCGTCGACGGCCGACGACCTCACCGCGACGGGCGTCCCCCGAGCGGGGCCGTCGCCCGAGCGGGCGGCGAGCTCGCGGTACGCCGCCGCCGCCGCGCGCGCCACGTCGGGCGGCACGCCCCCCGTCCGCTCGTAGGCGGCGTAGGCTGCGGTCGTCACGCAGAAGGCCTCGGGGACGGGGTGGGTCGCGGCGAGCGCGCTCAGCTGCGCTGCCTTGCCGCCCACGAGACCGGCCTCCGTGCTGCGGGGGTCTCCGAGCCACAGCACCGCGGGTGCAGCGAACGAGGTCTCATCGAGCGCTCGGCCCATGTGACAACGCTCCCGTCTCGACGGCAGTGGTCGTCAGTGGGTGGGAGCCCACGCCGCGACGTCCGTCACGTGATGGTCCCCAAGACCATATAGCAACCGGGTGACGCGCGCCGTCGTGCCCGGCCCGGCCGGGCCGCCGCTGCCGGCTCGCGTCGGCGCGGCGCTCTGCCCTGGGTCGCGGCGCCGGGCGCTCAGTCGCGGCGCCGGGCGTAGCGGGACGCGACGGCGGGGGCCTCCTCCCCGTCGGGCGTCGCGATGTACATGCGCATGGTCAGGTCGTCGGGGCCGCCGCTGTCGAGGACGATGCGCCAGCCCCAGTCGGGGCCAGACCCCGGCGACCACGTCGTGAACGCGGCCATGGCGCCGTCGTCGGCCTCCTGGCCGGCGAAGGTCATGAACTGGCCCTGCGTGTGGAAGGAGTCGACCCACACCATGTCGACCGCCCCCGGC
>DATGNP010000058.1:0-9414 GCA_035306665.1 Trueperaceae bacterium | reverse complement strand
CCCGCGGACGAGCCCCCCGCGGCCGACCCCGCCGCTGGAGGACCGCCCGCCGACCCGGCCGAGCCTCAGGACCCGGCGCCTCCGCCGGCCGGCACGCCGCCCGCCGGCGGCCCCCCCGGTGGCGCTCCCGCCGGCGGCCCTCCCGGTGGCGCTCCAGGCGGCGGCGGTCCGCCAGCCCAGCCGCCATCCCAGCCGGGCCCGCCCGCCCGACCGGGACCCCCCGCCGACCCGGGGCCGCCCGGAGACGCCGGCCCGCCGACCGATCCCGCCTCGCCGGACGCGCCCGCGCCTCCCGGAGACGCCGGCCCGCCCGCCGGCCCGGCCGAGCCTCGGGAGCCCGCGCCGCCGCCCGGCGACGAGCCTCCGCCCGCCGACCCGCCGCCCGACGCGGAGCCGCCGACGGACCCGGCGCCCGAGCCGCCGGCCGAGGACCCGGGGCAGCCCCGGGACCCGGCACCCCCCGCCGAGCCGCCGCCGACCGACCCCGCGACGCCCGCCGAGCCTCCGCCGGAGGAGCCGGCACCGCCGGACGAGCCTCCGCCCGAGGGCGACGTGCCCCCCGGCGACGACGCACCGAGCGACGAACCCGATGAGCCGGCCGACGAGGGCCCAGGGGAGACCGACCCTCCCCCTGGCGACGCCCCGCCGGCCGACTCGCCGTCCGGGGACCGGCCGCCCGAAGAGGGGCCGCCGCCCGGAGAGGACCCCCCGCCGCCCGACGCCCGGCGGGCCGACGGCGCCGCGTCCGCGGAGCCGCAGCCCGGCGAGGACGCCCCGCCTGCTGACGCTCCGTAGTCGGCCGACCCGAGCGCGTCGGCCCGCGGTAGAGTCGCGATGGCCATGGGAGAGGGAGAACCGGGCGCTAGCCCCAGCCTCGCGGAGCTGACACGCGACGCCGTGATCCCCGTGCTGCGCTTCGAGGACCGAGAGACGGCGCAGGGGGCCGTCGAGGTCGTCGTCGCGGCGGGCTTCACGGTCATCGAGGTCACGCTCTCGGTCCCGGGCGCCACGGACCTGATCGCCGACCTGGCGGTTGGGCACCCGGGTGTCCTGGTCGGTGCCGGCACGGTCCTGACGCTGCCGGACGCCGAGCGGTGCTTGGAGGCCGGCGCGCGCTTCGTCGTCTCGCCCTGCTACGTGGACGGCCTGACCGACCTGTGCCGCGAGGCCGGCGCCGCCTGCCTACCGGGCGCGCTGACGCCCACCGAGGCCATGAGCGCGTGGCGCGCGGGCGCCACGGCCGTGAAGGTGTTCCCGGCGGCCAGCGTCGGGGGCCCGGCCCACGTCAAGGCGCTGAGGAGCGTGCTGCCTGAGGTTCCGCTAATCCCGACCGGCGGAGTGACCCTGAAGGCGGTGCCCGCGTACCTGGCGGCCGGCGCCGCGGCCGTGGGCGTCGGGGGCGAGCTGATCGACGCGGCCGCGCTCAGGGAGGGCCGCCGCGAGGACGCCGTGGCGCACGCGGCGCGCTTCCTCGCGGCCGGCCGAGCGGCCAGGTCGGGGGCCTAGCCCGTGGAGCCGGCCGGCGGCCGCCGCTACGACGTCCTCACCCTCGGCGAGCCCCTCTACGAGCTGGCCGAGGCGACGGTCGACGGCCGGCACGTCTACCTGCCCGGGTTCGGCGGCGACGTCTCGAACGTCGCCGTCGCCGCCGCGAGGCAGGGGGCGCGGGCGGCGATCTACACGCGCCTCGGCGACGACGCGTTCGGGCGGCGCTTCCTCGAGCTGTGGCGGGCCGAGGGGGTCGACGCCGGCGCGGTCCAGGTCGACGCTGACGCCCACACCGGCGTCTACACGATCAGCTACGGGCCGTCCGGGCACGAGTTCGGCTACCTCAGGCGCGGGTCGGCCGCGTCGCGCATGCGGCCCGAGGACGTGCCCCTCGAGGCGGTCGCGTCCGCGCGCGTGCTGCACGTCTCTGCGATCTCCCAGGCGATCTCGGCCTCCGCCTGCGACGCCGTGTTCCACGCGCTCGAAGCGGCCAGGTCCCAGGGCGTGGCCGTGTCTTACGACACCAACCTCCGCCTCGGCCTGTGGCCGCTGGCGCGGGCGCGCGCCGTGACGCTCGCGACCGTGGGGCTCGCCGACTACTGCCTCCCCAGCCTCGAGGACGCCGCCGCCCTCACCGGCCGCGACGACCCCGAGGGCATCGTCGACGCGCTCCTGGCCCTCGGGGCGCGGGTCGTCGTGCTCAAGCTCGGGTCCGAAGGGGCGCTGGTCGGCTCGGGAGCGGAGAGGTGGCGGGTGCCCGGCCACCCTGTCGCGCTCGTCGACGCCACGGGCGCGGGCGACTGCTTCGACGGCGCGTTCCTGGCGCGGATCGCCAGGGGCGACACGCCCGCGGAGGCCGCGCGGTACGCGAACGCGGCCGCCGCGCTGGCCGTCACCGGCCGCGGCGCCGTCGCGCCGATCCCCACGGCCGACGCGGTGCGGGCGTTCCTCGCCGGCGAGGGCGAGCCCGCGCAGACGTGACGGGCGCGGGTTCCGCCGTGGCGCTGCCCGGCGGAGAGTTCCTCATGGGCTCCGCCCACGCCCGCTACCCGGAGGACGGGGAGTGGCCGGTGCGCCGCGTGCGCGTCGGGCCGTTCAGCATCGACAGGCACGCCGTGACGAACGCGCGCTTCGCCCGCTTCGTGCGCGACACCGGCCACGTCACCGACGCGGAGCGGCTCGGCTGGTCGTTCGTGTTCGCCGGGCGCCTCGCTCCCGACCACCCTCCCACCCGCGCGGTCGCCGCGGCGCCGTGGTGGCGGGCGGTGCCGGGCGCGCGGTGGGACGCCCCCGAGGGGCCGGGGTCGGACCTGGAGGGCCGGCTGGACCACCCGGTCGTGCACGTCTCGTGGCGCGACGCCGCCGCTTTCGCGGCCTGGGCGGGCGGCAGGCTGCCCACCGAGGCGGAGTGGGAGTACGCGGCGCGCGGCGGGCTCGAGGGGCAGCCGTTCCCGTGGGGCGACGAGCTGACCCCAGGCGGGAAGCACATGTGCAACGTCTGGCAGGGCGCGTTCCCCTACGTCGACACGGGCGAGGACGGCTACCGCGGCACGGCGCCGGTCGACGCGTACGAGCCCAACGGCTACGGCCTCCACTGCGTGGTCGGGAACGTCTGGGAGCTGACCGCCGACGCCTGGACCCTGCCAGGGGAGGGCGTGAGCGGCGGCGCGCCGGCGTGCTGCGCGCCTGCGGCTGCGGCCGGGACGGTCGCGGAGAGGTCCGCCGGTCCGCGGGCCGGGACGTCCGCCGCGCCGCGGCCGGCGCCCGCCGCGTCGGCGCGGGCGCGCGTGATCAAGGGCGGCTCGTACCTCTGCCACGCTTCGTACTGCGAGCGCTACCGCGTCGCGGCGCGCGCGCCCACGACCGAGGACAGCACGACGGGCCACGTGGGCTTCCGCCTGGCCTACTGACCGCGCCGCCGAAGGGCGGACCCCCGTCCGCTACGCCAGCCGGTACGCGTCCTTCGGCGCCTCGTACGCGAGCCAGCGCGCCATGCGGGGAGCCGCGTCCGCGTCGACGACCCCCCTCACGACCTTCTCGGCGAGCCAGTCGCAGACCGACCGCCGCCACACGTCGTGGCGGGCGGGGATGCTCGGGAAGGCCCGCGTGTCGTCGACGAAGCCGGCGAGGTTGTGGACGCCCGCCGTCTCGACGACGGCGTCCAGGTAGCGCTGGAACCCGAGCACCGAGTCGAAGAACCACCACGGCGCGCCGAGGCGAAGGGCCGGGTAGTGGCCCGCGAGCGGGGCGAGCTCGCGCGCGTAGGTGGACTCGTCGAGGGTGTACGTGATCAGGCGGAAGCGCTCCTGGCTGCCGAACGCGTTCAGCAGGGCGTGCAGGCCGCGCGTCCAGTCGACGGCGACGGGGATGTCGGCGCCCTTGTCGGGCCCGAAGCGCTCGAAGACGCGCTGGTCGTGGTTCCTGAAGCTGCCCACGTGGAGCTGCATCACGAGCCCGTCGTCGGCGGCCATGCCGGCCATCTCGAAGAGCAGGTGGGAGCTCAGGCGCGCGGCCTCGTCTTGGTCGATCGTCCGGTCGAGCGCCTTGGCGAACAGCCGCTCGGCCTCGCCGCGCTCGAGCGGGGTCACGAACGGGTCGGCCACGCCGTGGTCGCTGGCCGTCGCGCCGTGGCGCCTGAAGTGCTCGCGCCGGTCCCGCAGCGCCGCCAGGAAGCCGTCCAGGTCCTCGACGACCGCGTCCGCTCGCGCCTCGAGGAGCTCGAGCCGCTGGGGCCAAGCGGGGTCGGCGGTCTGCAGCAGGGCGTCGGGCCGGAAGGTGGGCACGACGGGCAGCCCGTCTCGCCGGGCCGCGGCGTGCGGCGCGAGGTCGTCGGTGGCGGCGTCGGTCGTGGCCAGCAGCTCGATGCCGAAGCTCGCGAACAGCGCCCGCGGCCGGAACGAGTCCTCCGCTAGGCGCGCCGCCAGCTGGTCGTAGGTCGCGTCGGCGGTCTCCGGCGACGGCTTCACGTCCAGCCCGAAGAGCTCCACGAGCTCGGCCTTCAGCCACAACCCCGTCGGCGTGCCGTCGAAGAGGTGGAAGTGGGCGCAGAACGTGCGCCAGATCCGCCGCGGGTCGGTCTCGACCGGCGTCCCGTCGAGGGTGGGGACGCCGAGGCTCTCGAGGGGCACGCCCTGGCTGTGGAGCATCCGGAACACGTAGTGGTCGGGGACGATCAGGAGGCTGGCCGGGTCGGGGAAGCGGGCGTCCTCGTCGGCCAGTAGCTCGGGCGGCACGTGGCCGTGCGGCGAGACCAGCGGCAGGTCGCGGACCCCCGCGTAGAGCTCGCGCGCGAGCTCGCGCACGGCGGGGACCGGTGAGAAGCAGCGGTCGGGGTCGAGCGTCCAGGCCAAGGTCTGGTCCTCCTTCGGTGCGGCGCGCCGGCTAACCGGGCCGGGGCGGCTGGGCGGCGTAGGGGACGAACGGCTCGAGGTGGCGGGCGAAGTGGCGCGCCAGGCCCTCCTCGTGCGCGGCGTCGCGCTCCCGCAGCAGGCGCTTGAGCTCGGCGCCGACGGCGTCGAGCGCGCTGCCGAACGTCACGTGCAGCACCTGCCTGGCGCCGTCGTCGTCGAGGAGGCCGGGCAGGTCGGCGTCCCGGAGGTCGCCCGGTCGGGGCACGGCCTCCAGCCTGGCGCCGATCAGGTAGCTCTTCCGGTCCACCTCGAAGCGCTCGTGGCCGATCGCCAGCACCTGCCTGAACAGGTCGGGCGCGTGCACGGCCGCGACGCGGAGCGCCTCGAGGTAAGAGGTGCCCGCGGTCTTGAGGTGCACGAGGCCGCCGGTCGCCGCGGCGATCAGGGGGTAGACGCTGAACTTGTCGCTGCCGCTGTGGAGCGAGAGCTTGTAAGGCCCCATGGAGCGCGCGATCGCCGCGTGGCCCTCGAGCGTCGCGGCCAGCGTCGCGAGGTCGCCCGTCGCGTCCGGCCTGAAGTCCACGCCCTTCTCGAAACGCCCGACGAACCGCGGCGCCAGCGACACGACCGCGACGCCCAGGCGCCTGAGCTCGGCGGCCACGTAGGCGTGCTCGGGCAGCGTCGTCGGGTAGGCGGTCTCGTCGACGGAGAGCTCGAGCTCGAACGGCGCCCCTGAAGCGGCGAGGACGCGGTACAGGCTCAGGGTGTGGGCGATCGCCGCGCCGTACTTGACGGCGGCGCGGGTGAGCTCCTCCTCCGAGATCGCCAGCGCCCGGTCGCCCAGGTCGAGCGGCGCGCCCAGCAGCCGCCGCTTGAGTCCTTCCCAGTCGTCCTCGAGCTCGCGCCACGGCAGGCGCTCGAGCCTCGCGCGGAGCTCCGCAGCGTCGGCCCGCTCGGCGGCGTCGTCGACGTGCTCGCCCGGGTCGACGGTGAAGAGCGTGAAGCCCGCGGCCAGGCAGGCGCGGACGTCGTCCGCGGTCTTCTGGTGGTCGGCGTCGGCGCCGACGGGCAGGCGCCACCCGGCCGCGAAAGCGCCCCAGGTCGCGTCGTCCACGACCTCCTGGGGCGCGCGGCGGGTGCGGGTCATCTCGCGGATCGACTGCTGCGCGAACACGGGCGCGACCATGCCGGCGGCGCCGGTGCGTTCCAGGGCCAGCGCGTGGCCCGGCGTGGCGAGGCCGAGCCGGTCTCCGAAGCCGGCGCTGGTCGCGAGGCCGAGCGGGACCGGCCGCAGGTTCGGGAGCTCGGCCCGCAGGGCCGCGGCGTTGCCGGGCGTGGTGCCGCCCACCAGCAGCCTCAGGCCGTCGCCGCCGTCGGCGACGGTGCCGTCGAAGCGGTCCAGGACGGGGTCGCCGGGGCGGGCGAGCACCATCAGAGCCGGGTCGTCGCCGGCGCGCAGCCACAGTGCCGCGGCGCCGGAGAGGCGCAGGCTGCGCGCGGCGCGCTCGCCCGCGAGCCCGCGGGCGCGCTCGAGGAGCGCGCGGTCGGCGTCGGAGCGGTGCGTGTTCGGGTCAGCTTCTGGCGGCACTTGCCCTCCTGCGGGCGGCCCGCGGGGAGAACCCCGCGGTGGAGCCGCGCACGACGAGCTCGGGCTGGAGGACGATGTTGACCCCGTACCCGCGGCCGTGCATGCGGTCGATGAGCATCCGCCCGGCCTGCTGGCCGAGCTCGTAGGTCGGCGCCCTGATCGTCGTGAGACCGGGCGTGAACATGCGGGCGAAGACGATGTCGTCGTAGCCGGTCACCGCGATCTCCCTGGGCACGGCGATGCCCAGCTCCTGCAGGGCCTGCAGCGCGCCGGCGGCGACGAGGTCGTTGAAGCACAGCAGCGCGTCGACCTCGGGGTCGCGCGCCAGCATCTCGCGCGCGGCCTTGGCGCCGCCCTCGACGGTCGGCGGGCAGGGGAGGACACGGGACGGCGGCAGCTCCAGGCCGAGCTCGGGGACCTCGCGCTCGAGGCCCAGCCTGCGCTCCTGCCCGGCGTGGGAGTGCGACGGGCCGGCGAGGAACGCGGGCCGACGGCAGCCGACCTCGTGCAGGTGCCTGAGCAGCATCCGCGCGCCCAGCTCGTGGTCGATCCGCACCGAGCCCGCGTAGCGCGGGTCGGACCGACGGTTCACGAGGACGGCGGCGCGCAGCCTCTCGAGCAGCGGGTAGAGCTCCTGGTTCTCGAGGCGCGGGCTGCACAGGATGACGCCGTCGACGAGGTGGTCCTCGAACGTGCGCAGCGACTCGGTCTCGCGCGCGACGTCCTCGATGCCGTTGGCGAGCAGCAGGGTGTAGCCGTGCTCGATCGCGACGTCCTCCGCGCCCCTGACGATCTCGGGGAAGTAGGGGTTCGTGACGTCGGGGACGATGAGCCCGATCGTGCGCGAGGAGGCGGCGCGCAGGCCGCGCGCGACGATGTTCGGCCGGTAGCCGAGGCTCTCGATCGCCTGCCTGACCCGCTCGCGGGTCCGTTGGCCCACGCCCGGCCGCTCGTTGACGACGCGCGACACGGTCATGACCGAGACGCCGGCCCTAGCGGCGACGTCGGCCAACGTGATCCTCTCGGTCGGGGCCCGCCGGTCCACCCGTACCTCCTAGCGACCGAAGCGACTGCGCGACGGCGTTCGCGGTAACGATAACGCAGAGGACACGCCCCGCGTCCAGTTCGGGGCCGACGTCGGCCCGGGCCCTAGCCGTCCGAGCTCTCGGCCGCGCCCACGGGGAAGGGGTCGCCGGCGGCGTCCCCGTCGCGTCCGCGCGGGGCCGCGGCGGCGAGCTGGTAGCCCTGCTCGATGCCCTGCAGGTAGGCGAGGCCGATCGCGCGGTCGTAGAGGCCGTAGCCGGGGATCGCCTCCTCGCCCCACAGCATCCGGCCGTGGTCGGGCCGGATCGGGACGTCGACGCCCGCGTCGAGGAGCGCCTTCATCACGGCCGCGAGGTCGATGTCGCCGGCCGAGCGGTGATGGGCGACCTCGTGGAAGACGCGCTCGCCGGAGAGCCTCACGTTCCGGGCGTGCACGAACGCGACGCTCGCCGCGAACTCCCGGGCGATCGCGACGACGTCGTTCGCGCGCGAGGCGCCCAACGCGCCGGTGCACAGCGTCAGGCCGTTCGCCTCGGAGGGGACGGCCCCGAGCAGGAAGCGGACGTCGTCGGCGTCCTTGACGATGCGCGGCAGCCCGAAGATCGACCACGGCGGGTCGTCGGGGTGGACCGCCAGGCGCACGCCGAGCTCCTCTGCCACCGGCACGACGTCGGCGAGGAACGCGCTCAGGTGCTCGCGCAGCCGGCGCTCGTCGATACGCTCGTAGCGCGCGAAGGCGGCCGCGAGCTGCGCGCCGTCGTAGCCGCTCGCCCACGCCGCCAGGCGCTCCATCCCGCGCGACAGGTCGAACCGCGCCAGGCCCGCCTCGTCGTAGGCCATCGCGAAGGAGCCGTCCTCGAGCGCCAGCGCGAAGTCGGTGCGCAGCCAGTCGAAGACGGGCATGAAGTTGTAGCAGACGGTCCTGACGCCGGCCGCGGCCACCGCCCGGAGGCTGTCGGCCCAGGCCGCGACGTGCTCGTCGCGCGACGGGCCCGCGGTCTTGATCTCCTCGCTGACCGGGATGCTCTCGACGGCCGTCCACGTCAGGCCGTGCGCGGCGAGCAGCGCGGCGCGCTCCGCGACGCCCTCGCGCGTCCAGGCGACCCCGGCGGGCACGTCGTGCAGGGCCGTGACCACGCCCTCGAGGCCCGGCACCTGGCGGAGCTTCGCGAGCGTGACGGGGTCCTCGGGACCGAACCACCTGAGCGTGTAGACCAAGCGCCGGACCTCCTCGCGACCCGGGTCGCTCGTCGGGGCCGGGCGCCGGGCCCGCGAGCGCCGCGGACTGCCCCCGCCGGCGGCGGCGCCGCGGGGGCTAACCTGCGGCAGCATGAGCGTTCACCCCGCCGCACCCCGTAGCGATACCGAGCTCGCCACGTTCTACCGCGAACATCTCGAGCGCGTCATCCTGCCCTTCTGGCTGGACCGGACCCTCGACGAGGAGCGGGGAGGGATCTTCAACTGCGTCGACGACGTCACCGGCGAGCGCGTGAGCGACGACAAGTTCGTCTGGTCGCAGGCGCGCTGGGCCTGGACGGCGGCGCACGCGGCGCGCATGGCGGAGCGCAGGCTCCTGAACGCCGACGCCGACAGGCTGCGGCGCCACGCGCGTCTCACCGCGGACTTCCTGCTCGCGCACGCGTTCCTGGAGGACGGCAGCGTCGCCTACCTGCTCACGGGCACGGGGGAGAGGAAGGAGTTCCTCCCGGGCCAGGGCCACGACATCAGCTTCTACGCCGACTGCTTCGTGGCGCTGGGCCTCGCCGGCGTCGCCCGCGCCTGCGCCGAGCCCGGGTACCTCGAGCGCGCGCTCGAGGTCTACCGCGGGGTGAGGAGACGCCTGGCCGCGGGCAGCGTGCGCAGCGAGCCCTACCCGCTGCCGCCCGGCGCCCGGGCGCACGGCTGGCCGATGATCATGCTGAACGTCGCCCAGGAGCTCGAGCG
>DATGNP010000057.1:0-6760 GCA_035306665.1 Trueperaceae bacterium | reverse complement strand
ACGACCGGCAGGCGGAGGCGGTTCGCGAACGCCAAGGCGGCGCGCCCGAACGGCAGCGCCGACTCGACGTCGTTCGCGAGCATGGCGCTGCGCAGCCCCAGGCGCAGCACCTCGGCGATGAGCCTGCCGGCCTCGGGGGAGGCGTTGCCGGTCTCGATCGCGGCCAGCCGCTCGGCGAGCCTCCTCCCCTGCTGCGAGGGCGGGTCGGGCTCGCGGCCGCACAGCCTCTCGATAACCCCGACGGCCTGCACGACCTGCGCCTTGGCGGCGTGGGCGTCGTCGAGCTCGATCAGCGCCCTGGCCCCCTCGAGGAGGGCCTCGAGCTCCGCTAGGTCCCCGCCCTGGGCGCCCCCGCTGGCTGACGTCATGTAGGCCATCATCGCGGGGGGCCGCGAGAGGGAAACGGAAGACAAGTCACATTCCGCGCGCCGCCTTGGCGGCCGCCAGCGCGCGCCGCTCCACGGCCGCGGTGTCGCCGACGTGCCCGAGCCGCCTGAACGACGTCGCCAGGGACTCCAGGTCGCGCCGCAGCAGCGCGACGCCGCCGGGGGACGCGGCCACCTCCACCGCCTGCGGGACGTCGATCAGCCACACGCGGCCCAGGTGCCACAGCAGGTTGTAGGTCGAGAGGTCGCCGTGCGCCAGGCCGAGCTCGGCCAGCCGCACGTAGATCGCCACGGCCTGCTCCCAGGCGCCGCGCGCCTCGTCCGTCGGCAGGCGCACGTCCGAGAGGCGCGGCGCCGGCTCGTCGCCGTCGCCGACCAGCTCCATCAGCACGACGCTGCCCGCCTCGCCCATGTCGCTGACGTCAGGGCCGACGGCCGGGCGGGGCACGGGCAGGCCGGCCTCGTGCAGGCGCCACAGGGTCTGGTACTCGCGGAACACCCAGAGGCCCTGCTTGGCGCGCTGACCCGCCCGCGAGCCCTGACGCATGGCCTTCGCCACGCGCACGTCGTCCACCCAGTACCCGGCCCAGTAGCCGGCGTCGTTCTGGAACGCGCGCAGCGCGCGGTCGGTGTAGAGCTTGGCGACGAGGCCGAGGTCGCCGCGCTTGACGACGTAGACCATCGCCTCCTTGCCGCCGCGCAGCGGCCCGACGAGGGTGTCGAAGTAGCCGCGGTCGAAGAGCCGCTGCATGTCGGGGTCGGCGAACCGCGTCGTCGAGGTGGGTCTGACCGCGGCCCGGTCGTCCCAGACGATCTCGCTCACCGAGCCGCGCTTCACGGGCTTGCGGGCCTTGCGTCGGGTCTTCGCCGCGCCGTCGGCGCGGTTCTTCGTGCGTACGCCGTAGTCGGCGTACTCGTCGTCTTCGAAACGTGGCAAACGGGTCCTCCAGGGACGGGAACACGGGGCTCTACCGCGGTGGCGCCCGCCGCCCGGAGGTGTGCTGACTGCTCGAGGGGCTAGCCGATCCCCCGTCGAGGCGGCGCGGCGCTGCGTGCGTCGGTCACGGGTCTGTGGTTCATACGCGCTCACCGCCTCTCCGGCTGGGGTCGCCGCATCCTAGCGCACCAAGGCCCGGCGCGCGAGCGGCTTAGCATCGCCTCACGAAGGACCGGCGCCGGCCGTGTCAGGCGGCCGCCGGGCCCGTACCCCTGGAGGACACATGAGGCGAACCCTGCTGACGCTCCTGCTGCTCCTGGCCGCGCCGCTGGTCGCGGCCCAGACCCTCACGACCGCGACGAGCTCGAACCCGCCTACCCTCGACCCGCAGAAGACGTTCAACGGCTTCTCGTTCGGCGTCACCACGCACGTCTACGAGACGCTGTTCCGCGTCACGACCGAGGGCGACATCGAGGGCCTGCTGGCCGAGTCGTGGGAGTTCGTCGAGCCCACGCGCCTGCGCGTGACGCTGCACGAGGGCGTGAGCTTCAGCGACGGGACGCCCCTCGACGCCGCGGCCGTGAAGGCCTCGCTCGAGCGCCTGCTCGACCCGGCGACCGCCGCGCCCGGCCGCTTCGTCGTGTCGGCGATCGCGTCGGTCGAGGTCGTCGACGAGCGCACCCTCGACATCGTCACGGCCGAGCCGTTCGCGCCCCTGCTCGCGCACCTCGCTCACCCGGTCACGGCGATCGTGCCGGTCTCCCACGGCGACGCGCTCGCCCGCCAGCCGGTCGGCTCCGGCCCCTACGTGTTCGAGTCGTGGACCCAAGGCGACTCCGTCGTCCTCGCGGCCAACGCGGACTACTGGGGCGGCGCGCCCGCGATCGAGAGGGTCGTCTTCCGCGTGATCCCCGAGGTCAGCACGCAGATCGTGGAGCTCCGGAGCGGCGGCCTCGACGTCCTGTTCAACATCCCCGCCGACAACTTCCGTCAGCTCGAGTCCGAGCCGGGCCTCGAGACGAACGCGTTCCTCGGCTGGGGCAGCGTCCACGTCGGCTTCAACACCGCGCACCCGAAGCTGCAGGACGTCCGCGTCAGGCAGGCGATCGCGCACGCGATCGACAAGCAGCTCATCGTCGACGAGTTCCTCGGCGGCCTCGCCGAGGTCGGCGTCGCGCCAGTACCGCCGACGGTCCGCTTCGCGGCCTCGGACCTCGAGGACCCCTACCCCTACGACCCCGACCGCGCGCGGCAGCTCCTGGCCGACGCCGGCGCCGCGGGCCTGACCCTCACGCTCGACGTCTACCAGAACCCCGACCTCGAGGCCGTGGCCCAGGTCCTGCAGGCGATGCTCGCCGACGTCGGGGTCACGCTAGAGGTGCGCGTGCAGGAGTACGCGGCCTACGCCGAGACCGTGCAGCAGGACGCCGTCGAGATGTACGCGACCTCGTGGGGCACCGTCACCCTCGACGCCGACTACACGCTGTTCGCGTTCTTCCACTCTTCGGAGATCCCCGCGAACAACGTCTCGCGCTACGCCGTGCCCGAGGTCGACGACGCCCTCGAGGCCGCCCGCGGCACGCCCGACGACGCGCAGCGCGAGGAGCTCTACCGGACGGTCCAGGAGCGCGTCCTCGCCGACGTCCCCATGGTGACGCTCTACTACCCGCTCTCGACCTCGGCGAAGCGGCCTTCGCTCCAAGGCGAGGTCGTGCGCTTCTCCTGGATCAACCTCGACCTGCGCGAGGCCACCCTGCAGGAGTAGCGGCGACGCGGGACGCCGCGTCGCCCCGGGCGCGGCGGCCGCGTCGCCGCCGCGCCCCTTCCGTGCCGGCACGCCGGCCGCGGCCGGGCGTCGCGGCCGGCGTGCCCCATACTCGGAGGCAGTCATGCTCGCCTACGTCGCCAAGCGCCTCCTCGGCCTCGTGCCCGTCCTGCTCGGGGTCGTGTTCCTGGTGTTCAGCATGCTCTGGCTCGCCCCCGGCGACCCGGTGCTCGCCCTCCTCGGGGAGAGCGCCCAGGGCATCAGCGCCGCGCAGGTAGAGGAGCTGCGGCGCGCCTACGGCCTCGACCGCAGCTTCCCCGAGCAGTTCGTGGCCTACCTCGGCGACGTCGTCCGCCTCGACCTGGGCGTCTCGCTCCGCAGCTCGCAGGCCGTGACGACCGAGGTGCTCTCGCGCTTCCCCGCCACGCTGGCGCTGGCCGGGAGCGCGATGGCCGTGGCGATCGCGATCGGCGGCGTGTTCGGCGTGCTGGCCGCGATCCACAAGGGCACGTGGGTCGACAGCGTCGCGATCGTCGTGGCGCTGCTCGGCGTCTCCGTGCCCGTCTTCTGGTCCGGCCTGGTGCTGATGCTCGTGTTCGCGCTGGGGCTCGGCTGGCTACCGGCTTCTGGCTTCGGGTCCTGGCGCCACCTGATCATGCCGGCGGCGGCCGTGGGTTTCTCGTCGTCGGCGGTGATCGCGCGGGTCACGCGCGCCTCGCTCATCGAGGCGCTGAGGCAGGACTACGTGCGCACCGCCAGGGCCAAGGGCCTGCCCGAGCGCTCCGTGCGCCTCAAGCACGCCCTGAAGAACGCGCTCCTGCCGGTGGTGACCGTCGTCGGGCTGCAGTTCGGCGGGCTCCTCGGCGGGGCCGTGCTGACCGAGACGGTGTTCGCCTGGCCCGGCGTGGGGCGGCTCCTCGTCGACGCGATCAAGAGCCGCGACCTTCCGCTCGTGCAGGGCGCCGTGCTGCTCGTCGCCACCCTGTTCATACTCGTGAACCTGGTCGTCGACCTCTCGTACGCGGCCCTGAACCCGAAGGTGCGGTATGGCTGACCTCCCCGCCGCGGCGGCGCCCGGCCCGACGGCGGCATCGCCCCTGCGCCGCATCCTCGCGTCGCCGGCGGCGAGGCGCTTCCTGCGCAACCGGGGCGCCGTGGCCGGCCTGGTGCTGGTGGCGTGCCTCGTGGCGGTCGCCGTGCTCGCGCCGGTGCTGGCGCCGTACGACCCGGTCGCGCAGGACCTCAGGGCGCGCCTGCGCCCGCCCTCGGCCGAGCACTGGTTCGGCACCGACGAGTTCGGCCGCGACATCCTGAGCCGCGTCGTCTACGGCGCGCGCATCAGCCTCGTCACGGGCCTGGTGCCCGTCCTGACGGGCCTCGTGGTGGGCACGGCGATCGGGCTGCTGGCGGGTTTCTACCGCGGCTGGATCGACGACGTCTTGATGCGCGTGATGGACGTGCTCCTGGCCTTCCCCTCGCTGCTGCTGGCGCTGGCGGTCGTCGGGACCCTGGGGCCGGGGCTCGTCAACGCCGTCATCGCCGTTTCCGTCGTCTCCGTGCCGGGCTACGCCCGCCTGGCCCGCAGCGTCGTGATCGCCGCTCGCGAGGAGGAGTACGTCCACGCGGCCCGGTCGTTGGGCGCCGGCGACGGCCGCCTGATGCTCAGGCACGTCCTGCCCGCCACCGTCGGCGCGCTCACCGTCCAAGCCACCCTGGGCATCGGCTTCGCGATCCTCAGCATGGCCGGCCTGTCGTTCCTGGGCCTCGGCGTCCAGCCGCCCACGTCGGACTGGGGCGAGATGCTCTCGCGTGGCCGGCGCTTCCTCCCCGGCTCGTCGTGGCTGCTGCTCTACCCCGGCGCGGCGATCTCGCTCACCGTCCTCGCCTTCAACCTCCTCGGCGACGGCCTCAGGGACGCCTTCGACCCCAGGGACCAGGCGGGTTAACCTGCCGCATGATCCCCGTCATCGACGGCCACAACGACACGCTGCTGCTGCACCTCGAACAGCCCGACCGCGACTTCTTCAGCCGGCAGGAGAGCGGCCACGTCGACCTCGAGCGCGCCCGCGAGGGCGGCCTCGCCGGCGCGTTCTTCGCGGTCTTCCCTCCGGCGCGGACGGTACCGGGCGCCCCGGCGACGTTCACGCGGCGCGACGGCACGACCGCCCGCCCGGTCCCGCCGGTGGTCGAGAGGGCGGAGGCCGTCGACGCGACGAACGCCATGGTCTCCCAGCTCCTGCGCTGGGACGCCGACCCTGAGCGGCGCGTCAGGCTGGTGCGCAGCGTGGCCGACATCGAGGCGGCGATGGCCGACGGCGCGCTGGCCGCGATCCTCCACTTCGAGGGCGCCGAGGCCATCGACCTCGACCTGGCGGCGCTGGACGTCTACCACGCCGCCGGGCTGCGCAGCCTCGGCATCGTCTGGAGCCGCGCGAACGCCTTCGGCTACGGGGTGCCCTTCGCCTTCCCCTCCTCGCCCGACGTCGCCCCGGGTCTCACCGCCCACGGGGTGCGGCTGGTCAAGCGCTGCAACGAGCTCCGGATCATGCTCGACCTCTCGCACATCAGCGAGCGCGGCTTCTGGGACGTGGCCGACCTCTCGGAGGCGCCGCTCGTCGCCACGCACTCGAACGCGCACGCGGTCTGCCCCTCTCCCCGCAACCTCACCGACGCGCAGCTCGCGGCCATCGCCGGCACGCAGGGGCTGGTGGGCCTCAACTTCAACACCGGCTTCCTGGCCCCCGACGGCTCCTCCGACCCCGAGCTGCCGCTCGAGGTCATGGTCAGGCACGTCGACCACCTCGTCGACAAGCTCGGCATCGACGGCGTGGCCCTGGGCTCCGACCTCGACGGGGCGACGATGCCCGCGGCGATAGGAGACGTCGCCGGCATGCAGCGACTGCTGGTGGCGCTGCAGGACGCCGGGTACGACCAGGACTCGCTCGAGAAGATCGCCTACCGCAACTGGCTGCGGGTGCTCAGGCTCACCTGGGGGGAGTGAGGGGCCGGGCCTCGCCGACGGCGACGAGCACCGAGCGGCGGCCCGTTCCACGCGCGCGCCCGGCCGGGCCCGCGCCTAGCGCCGCGACGCCCGCACGCGGTCGAGGACCGCGCCGCCCAGCCGGGCCGCGTCCTGGATGAGCGCCGGCGCGACGGGCTGGCTGACGAGGAAGCCCTGCACCGAGTCGCAGCCCGCGGCGATGACCTGGCGGAGCTGCTCCTCGGTCTCGACGCCCTCGGCCGTGACCTCGACGCCGATCGCCTTGCCCAGGGCCGCGACGGCCTTGAGGATCGCGAGCTCGCCGCCGTGGCCGCTGCGGCCCGGCGCGGTGTCCAGGAACGCGCGGTCGAGCTTCATCGCGTCCACCGGCAGCTCGTGGAGGTGCGCGAGCGAGGCGTAGCCGGTCCCGAAGTCGTCGAGCGACACCTTCACGCCCAGCCGGCGCAGCTCGGCGAGGACGTCGGAGCCGCGGTTGCGGTCGGCCAGGGCGGCCGTCTCCGTCACCTCGAGCTCCAGACGGGTCGCCGGCAGCCCGGCGCGGTGCAGCGCGCCGCGCACGTCCTCGAACAGGCCGCCGCCGCGGAGCTGCAGCGGCGAGACGTTGACGGCGACCCGCGGGACCTTGAACCCGGCCGCGTCCCAGCCGCACACCTGCGCCAGCGCGCGGTCCA
>DATGNP010000056.1:0-3205 GCA_035306665.1 Trueperaceae bacterium | reverse complement strand
TGCGCGCCCTCATCGACGAGCCGACGCGGCGGGGTCGCGTGTCCGCGGTGGTCATGCTGGTCGTCGTCGTCAGCCTGCCGTTCAACTACCTGGCGGCGGAGTGGTTCCGCACGCTCCACCCCGCCAAGAGCATCAACCTCGACGGCAGCGGCGTGTCGATGGACGCGTCGATGCTCCGCGTGCTGCTCGTGAACGTCGCCGTGGCCGGGCTGATCTACCTCTACTTCGTCTCCGAGCGCGTGCGCATCGGCCTGTTCAAGCTGCCGGCAGCCGCGAAGGAGGCGGCGCCGGTCACCACGGAGGTCGTCCGTGTCGGTTGACCTGACCCAGAACCAGTGGGTGGCGCTCGCCTGGGCCGAGCTGCTGATCGTCTACCTCGGCTACTTCCTCTACCTCAGGTGGCTCGAGCGGAAGAAGCCCAAGGCGGAAGGTGAGGAGTGAGGAAGAAGGTCCTCTACGCGGTACTGGGCGTGGCGGTGCTGGCGGCCGCGGGCCTGATGATCGCCCGCGCGCTGCAGACGTCGCTCGTCTACTTCGTGCTGCCCAGCGAGTACGCCCGTGACGCCGCCAGCTTCGACGGCAGGCGCATCCGCCTCGCCGGGCTCGTCGAGCCGGGCAGCGTCGCGTTCGACGACGCCGGCCTCGAGCTGTCGTTCAACGTCACCGACGCCATCCAGACGTACCCGGTCCGCTACTCGGGCGCGCCGCCCGACATGTTCCAGGAGAACGGCGGCGTCGTGATCGAGGGCCGGTTCCACGACGGCGTCTTCGTCGGGGACAACCTGCTCGTGAAGCACAGCAACGACTACCACCCGCCCGAGGACGGTCACGTCGACGTGGAGGCGCTGAAGGAGTCGCTGCGCTGAGGGGCGTGACGTGCAGCTAGAGCTCGGCGTCGTCGGCGGCGCCGCGGCGTTCCTGGCCCTCGCCGTCGCGCTCTACGGCGCGGTCGTGGGCTCGGTCGGCGCGGTGCGTCGCGACGCGCGCCTGCTCACCTCGGCGCGCCTGGCGGCGGTCGCCGGCTTCGTCGTCGCGACCGTCGCCGTCGTCGTCATGGAGGCGGCGCTCCTCACCGACGACTTCTCCGTGAGCTACGTCGCGCAGCACTCGCGGATCGCGTCGCCCGTGTGGGTGAAGGTCGTGACGATGTGGGCCGCGCTCGAGGGCTCGATCCTCCTGTGGGCGTGGCTGCTCTCCGGGTACACGGCCCTGGTGGCCGCGATCGCGCCGCTCTCGCCGCTGCGGCCGTGGGCGCTGGTCGTGATGCAGGGCGTCCAGACGTTCTTCTTCTTCGTCCTGGCGTTCCTCGCGAACCCGTTCACCGTGCTGCCGAACCCGCCCCTCGACGGACCCGGCCCGAACGAGCTGCTGCAGAACCACTGGATGATGGCCGTCCACCCTGTGCTGATGTACCTCGGCTTCGTGGGCCTCACGGTCCCCTTCGCCTACGCGCTGGCGGCCCTCATCACCCGCCGCCCCGGCACCGAGTGGATGACCTCGACGCGCCGCTGGACGCTGACAGGCTGGGGCTTCCTCTCGGCCGCGATCGTCGCCGGCGGCTGGTGGAGCTACGAGGTGCTCGGCTGGGGCGGCTACTGGGCGTGGGACCCGGTCGAGAACGTCAGCCTCATGCCGTGGCTGACCGCGACCGCGTTCATCCACTCCGTGCAGGTGCAGGAGCGCAGGCACATGCTCAAGCCGTGGAACGTCATGCTGATCCTCCTGACGTTCGCGCTCGCGATCCTCGGCACGTTCCTGACGCGGTCTGGCGTCGTGTCGTCGGTGCACGCGTTCGGCTCCGGCCCGGTCGGGCCGGCGTTCCTGGCCTTCTTCGTCCTCGTCGTCCTGTTCTCGTTCGGCCTGCTGGCCACGCGCTGGGAGGACGTCAAGGACAGGGCCGAGCTCGACTCGCTGGTGAGCCGCGAGGGCAGCCTCCTGGGCGTGAACGTGCTGTTCCTGGCCCTGACCTTCGCCGTGCTCCTCGGCACGCTCTTCCCGCTGATCGTCGAGGCGATCTCCGGCGACCGCGTCACGGTCGGGCCGCCCTTCTTCGACCAGGTCACGCTGCCCCTGTGGCTGCTCGTGCTGCTGCTGATGGGCATCGGACCGCTGCTGCCGTGGCGCAAGGCCGAGGAGCAGTCGCTCAGGCGCAACCTCGCCTGGATGCTCGGCGGCCTCGTGGTCGCCGGCGGGCTCGCCTGGCTGCTGGGCGTGAGGAAGGTCTACCCCATGCTCACCGTCGGGCTGGCCGGCTACAACGTCGTGTCGCTCGGTCTCCTGCTCTCGGGAGCCCTGGTGCCGCGCATGCGCCTCGCGCAGCGTCCGGCGCTCCAGGTGCTGAGGAGCTACGCGCACGAGAACCGGCGGCGCGTCGGCAGCATGATCGTGCACTTCGCCGTCGTCGTCATCGCCGTCGGCGTGGCGTTCTCGAGCGGCTACCGCGTCGACGAGCAGGTCAGGGTGGACCTCGGCGACTCGGTGGCGTTCGAGGGCTACACGCTCACGCCCACGGAGCTGTTCGTCGACCCGACCGCCGCCCGCGTCAGCGCCGGCGCCATCGTCGAGGTCCGCCGGGACGACAGGCTCGTGGCCACGCTGCGGCCGCGCATCAACGTCTTCGGCGGCAGCAGCCGCGCGATCCCCACCCCCGACGTGCTCTACACCCCGTGGCACGACGTCTACCTGAACGTGAACAGCGCCATCACCCCCGACACGACGTTCGTGATCCTGCGGGTCGTGAAGAGCCCGCTCGTGACCTGGATCTGGGTGGGCGGCCTGATCCTCGTGCTCGGCACCGCCTACGCCCTCGGAGGCGCGACCCGCCGGGTCGCCGCGCGCGTCAGCGTGCCGGCCGCCGCCAGGGAGGCCTCGTGAGGTCGCGCGGGCTCCTGATGACGGTCCTCGTCGTGGGGGCGTTGGGCGGGCTGTTCGCCTTCGGCCTCCTGCGCGGCGAGCCCGACCGCGACATCCCCTCCGCCCTCATCGGCAGGCCCGCGCCGGCCTTCGAGCTGCCGCTCTACGAGCGCTACGCGCCGGAGTACGGCCCGACGCTGGCGCTCTCCGAGCTCGCGGGCAGGCCGCTGGTCGTGAACTTCTGGGCCTCGTGGTGCGCCCCGTGCTACGACGAGGCTCCCGTCCTCCAGGCCTACTGGCGCGAGTACCAGGACACCGACGTCGTGTTCGTCGGCGTCCAGACCCAAGACCG
>DATGNP010000054.1:0-8975 GCA_035306665.1 Trueperaceae bacterium | reverse complement strand
GTCGAGCTGGACACGCGCGTCTTCGCGATCGCCAGGCAGCTGCGCTGCCCGGTGTGCACGTCGGAGAGCGTCGCCGACTCCAGCGTCGAGCTGGCCCAGCAGATGCGCCAGATCATCAAGGCGCAGCTCGAGGAGGGCCGCAGCGAGCGCGAGATCCTCGCGTTCTTCCAGGCGCGCTACGGCGACTGGATCCTCCTGGACCCGCCCAAGCGCGGCCTCCACCTCCTGGTGTGGGTGCTGCCCGTCGCCGGCGCCGCGGTGGGCGTCGGGGCGCTCGTCGTCCTCGGGCGGCGCTGGGTGCGGCGCTCCCTGGAGCCCGTAGCGGTCGACCCGGAGGACGTCGCGCGCGTGCGGTCGGAGCTGGAGGGGCGGTCGCCGTGATCACCGCCTTGGTCGTGGCGCTGCTCGCGCTGACCGCCTTCGCCTACGTCGCGCTGCCGCTCATCTCGCCGCGGCACGCCGACCCGCTGCCCGACGACACCGACCCGGTCCTCGCCGGCCTCCACGAGGAGAAGACCGCGCTGCTGCGCGCGATCGCCGAGCTCGACGTGCGCACGGACCTGACGGCGGAGCGACGCGAGCGCCTGCGGCAGCGCTACGAGGCCAAGGCCGCGGCCACGCTCAAGGCGATCGACGCGCGCACGGCCGAGATCGAGAGCCGCGGCCGTCGCGCCGCGGGCGGTGCCGAGGGCCGCCCGGCCCAGCGCCGCCGCGTGCCGGTCACGGCCGTCGCCCTGCTCGGCGTGGCGGTGACGGCGGCGGCGTTCCTGCCCTCCTACGTCCTGCCGCGCGTGGGCCCCGACGCGACGATCACGACCACCGACGTCGAGGCCGCCAGGCTCATCAGGGACCTCAGGCGCGCCGCTGACCGCGACCCCACCGGCCCGAACCTGCTGGCCCTGGGCGACGCCTACCTCGCCGTCGGCCAGGTCGAGGACGCGAACGCCGCCTACCTCCGCGCCGCCGAGGCCCCGGACGCGCCCGTCGCCGTCTTCCACCGCCTCGCCGACCTGGCGTCGCAGACCGACCTCGCCGCCGCCCGGTCGTGGCTCGAGACGGCCGCCGCCGCGGCGCCGGACGACCCCGAGACGCTCTGGCGCCTCTCGGGCGTCGCCTACGCCAACGGCGACATGGCGCTGGCCGAGGAGGCCCTCGAGCGCTACGTGGCGCTGGCGGGCGAGCCGGACGAGGCCGCCGCGGCGCGGCTCGAGCTCTTCGCGCGCGTCGGCGAGCTGCGGGCGGCCGCGGAGGCCGAGCCGAACGAGGCGAACCTCCTCGCGCTCGCCGACCTCTACTGGCGCGCCGGCGACCTCTCCCGCGGCGCCCAGACCTACCTGCGCCTGCTGTCCGAGACGGGCTCGCAGCCGCCGGAGGCGCTGTCGCGCATGGGCCAGGTCATGCTCCTCTCCGGCGCCACGAGCGACGCCGCCATGCTCCTCGAGCGCGCGGCGACCGCCGGAGGCGGCTACGAGACGCTCGAGCCGTCGGCGCAGCTGGCCCTGGGCTGGGCGCACCTGCAGCTCGGCCGCCCCGACGAGGCCGTGGCGGTGCTCGAGGCGTACCAGGCGACGGGCGGCGACGACCCCATGGCGGACCAGCTGCTGGCCAGCGCCCGCGCCGGCGGCGTCGCGGCCGGCGCCGTGCCTGGTGCCGGCGTCGCGGCCGGGGCCCCGGGCGGCGACCCGGCGAGCGCCCTCGCGGCCGGCGCCGACACGGGCGACCTGGGCGCGGTGGTGTTCGCCGCGAGCTGCGCCGAGTGCCACGGGCCCACGGGAGCAGGCGGCATGGGCGTGGCCCTGGCCGGCAACGCCCGCGCGGCGAACGCCGCGAACGTCCGCGACGCCGTGACGTTCGGGCGCGGCATGATGCCCGGGTTCGGCGCCACGCTCAGCCCCGAGGAGCTCGACGCCGTCGTCGAGCACGTCGTCACCGTCGTCTCGCAGCGATGAGCCGGGGCGAGGACGGCGCCCCGCCCACCGACGAGCGCCGCCGCGAGGTCGTCAAGTGGCTGTGGCGGCTCCCCGTGGTGGCGGCCGTGGGCGGCGGCGCCTACGGGCTGTGGCGCGCCGTCGACGTCCACTTCCTCAAGCGCCGCCCCGACCCGACGCCCGAGTTCACGGCCGCCGGGCCCGAGACCGTGGCGCCCCTGGCGAGCTTCGCGGCCGCGTGGGACGCCGTCGAGTTCCTGCTCGCCGCCACGCCCGCGGTGGCCGTGCGCGTGCCTCAGCCCGTGCCCGGCGGCGTCAGCGCCGGGGACGTGCACCTCGTCGCGTTCAGCCGCATCTGCACGCACCAGATGTGCCTCACGACGCTCAACCGCGACGTCAACGCCATCAACTTCGGCTTCAACTACGGCACGACGACGCCGGCCATCACCTGCCCGTGCCACCTCAGCGTCTTCGACCCCCTGCGCGCCGGCCAGGCCGTCAGCGGCCCCGCTGTGCTGCCGCTGCCGCGCGCCCGGCTCGAGGTCGCGGACGGCGACGTCGTCGCCACCGGCTGGGAACGCGCGCGGTCGTAACATCGGGCCATGAACCCGCTCAAGAGGCTGCAGGAGCACGGTCAGTCGGTCTACCTCGACGAGATCCGGCGCTCGTGGCTCCACGACGGCACGCTGCAGACGCTCATCGACCGCGACGGGCTGCGGGGGGTGACCTCGAACCCGGCCATCTTCCACAAGGCCATCGCCAAGTCAGACGACTACCGCGAGGCGATCGCCGCCCTCGCCGAGCGCGGGGCCGGCGTCGACGAGGCGTACGAGGAGCTCGTCGTCGAGGACATCCAGCGCGCCGCCGACCTCTTCCGCCCCACCTACGACGGCTCGGGCGGCCGCTACGGCTTCGTCTCGCTCGAGGTCTCGCCCGAGGTGGCCCACGACGAGGAGGCCACGTACCGCGAGGGCAGCCACCTCTGGCGGCGCCTGAGCCGGCCCAACGTCTTCATCAAGGTCCCCGCCACCGTCGCCGGCCTCGGCGCGATCAGGCGCCTGATCGCCGACGGCGTGAACGTGAACGTGACCCTCCTCTTCGGCCTCGAGCGCTACGAGCGCGTGATCGACGCGTACCTGGGCGGCCTCGAGGACCGGCTGGGGCGGGGCGAGAGCGTACGCGGCGTGAACTCGGTCGCGAGCTTCTTCCTCAGCCGCTTCGACGTGATGGTCGACCCGCTCCTCGACGCCATCGGCACGGACGAGGCCCGCGCCCTGCGCGGCCGGGCCGCGGTCGCCTACGCGAAGGTCGCCTACGAGGTCTTCGAGCGCCGCTTCGCCGACACCGACCCGCGCTGGGCGCGCCTCGCCGCGGAGGGCGCCCGCGTGCAGCGGCTCCTGTGGGCCTCGACGGGCACGAAGGACCCCAGCTACCCCGACACGAAGTACGTCGAGCCGCTGATCGGGCCCGAGACCATCAACACGATGCCGCTCGAGACCCTCGACGCCTACCGCGACCACGGCGAGCCGGCCGCGCGCGTCACGGAGGGCCTCGACGAGGCCAAGCGCGTGATCGCCGACCTGAAGGAGCTGGGCATCGACCTCGAGGCGGTCGCCGACAGGCTCGAGGCCGAGGGCGTGGAGAAGTTCGTGACGCCCTTCCGCAGCCTGCTGAGCGCGCTCGATGAGGCGCTGCGGGCGGCGCGCGTCGCGTCGGGATAGGGGGCGCTGCTGAGGCCGGGGGACCGCGCGTCGGCTCGGGGGCGCGGGGGCTCGGGGGCGCGTCGGCTCGGGGACGCGGAGGCTCCGGAGCCGCGGTAGGCGGTCAGGGGCGCCGCGGCTCCGGCGCGGGCGCCGGGCCCGCGTCCCTCGCCTGGCGCTCGCCCCGGAGCACGTGCCGCATGAGGAAGAAGTAGCCGACGACGCCGATGGCGGCGAACGAGAACCACTGGACCGCGTAGCCGAGGTGCGGGCCCTCGTCGAGCTCCGGCGCGGGCAGCGCCAGGGGCAGGTCGGCCGGGTGGGGCGGCGTGACGTCGGCCAGCTCGATGTACGCGGCGACGAGCGGGTACGGCATCTGGCCCTGCAGGCGCTCGACGTCGACGTAGTAGGTCTGCACCAGCTCGCCCGCCTCCGGGTCGCGCGGCCCGAAGGCGCCGGAGGCGCGGCGCGTGGGCGCGCGCAGGCGGCCGGTGACCGTCACCTCGCCCTGAGGCGGCGGCGCCGCCGTCACCGGCACCCGGTCGTGCGCGTACGGCACCCAGCCGCGCTCGACGAGGACAGCGGAGCCGGCCAGCTCGCCGCTCGTGATCACGAGCGGCGTGAGCACGTCGTAGCCGGGCTGGCCGTTCAGGCTGCGGCCGCGCAGCAGCACCTCCTCGGAGGGGTCGAGCTCGCCGACGGCCGTGACCGTGCGGTGCTCGGGGAGCTCGCCGCCGGCCGCGACGGCCTCGTCGAGGGGTACCGGCGCCTGGCGCGAGCGCTCGACGACCTGAGCGACGTGCTCGCGGCGCTGCTCGAGGCGCCTGAGCTGCCAGAAGCCCAGGTTCACGAAGAGGACGACGAGGCCGAGCGCCAGCAGGTGGCCGGCGAGCCACCGCGGCGTGAGGAGGACGTGCCGCTTCACGGGCGCACGGCCCGGGTCAGAACAGGGCGCGGTCGAGCGCCATGGTGAGGAACACGAGCGCCAGGTAGGTCATCGAGTACTTGTAGAGCGGCAGCGCGGTGACCCTGTCGACGGGCTCGCCGGCCCTCACGACCCGGAAGACCGCGGCGACGCGCAACGCCAGCACCACGTTCAGCGCCAAGGCCGCCACGAAGTAGGCCGGGCTGAACTCGTGCAGGAAGAATGGCAGCACGGTCAGGACCACCGTCAGGACCGTGTACATGATCATCTGCATCACGGTCGCGCGCTCGCCGATCACGGCCGGCGCCATCGGCACCCCGACGCTGGCGTACTGGTCCTTGACCATCAGCGCCAGCGCCCAGAAGTGCACAGGGGTCCAGACGAACACGACGGCGAACAGGATCCAGGCGAGGAGGCTCAGGTGGCCCGTCACCGCGGCCCAGCCGACGAGCGGCGGGATCGAGCCGGCGGCGCCGCCGATGACGATGTTCTGCCAGGTCGAGCGCTTGAGCCACATCGTGTAGACGAGCACGTAGAACGCGATGCCGGCCCACGAGAGCAGGGCGGCGGTCACGTTCGTCGTGGCCCAGATCACGACGAAGGAGAGGACGGTCAGCGCGACGGCGAAGACCATGGCGTTGCGCGGGCTCACGGCGCGCGTGACCATCGGGCGCTTGGCCGTGCGCTTCATGCGCACGTCGATGTCGGCGTCGTAGATCATGTTGTAGACGCCGGCTGCGCCCGCCGACATGTAGCCGCCGACGATCGTCCCGAGCAGCGCCACCCAGCCGGGGAAGCCGCCGGCGGCGATGAACATCGCCGCCACGGTCGTCATCAGCAGCAGGACGATGACCTTGGGCTTGGTGAGGACGAGGTAGTCGCGCCAGGTGGCCCTGGGCGCGACGGCGGCCTGTGTCGTCATCTGACCTCCTCGGCGGGACGGCTCCACAGGGGGCCTGCGCCCTCCCGGGACTCGCCCCCGAGCATCTTCACGGTGAGGGCCGCGAGCAGCGCGAACGCCGCCACGGCCAGGAACAGGTGCAGCAGCTGCAGGACGAAGGGCCCGAGCAGCGCGAGGTTGAACGTGCCGACGGCGAGCTGGGCGAGGTACACGGCCAGCAGCGTCCGCGCCACGCCGCGTGCCGCAGGCACGGGCTTGAGCCACCACGCGAGCCCCAGGCCGACGAACAGGTAGGTGCCGACCGCGACGGCGATCAGCGGGTGCAGGATGCGCAGCCGTATGAGGGGGTGGGAGGCGGGGTCGAAGTCGGCGCGCAGCCCCTCGGCGAGCGACTCGGGCGGGAAGATCGTGTTCCCCATGGCGGCGATGCCCCCGGTGAAGCTGAGGAGCAGCGCGCCGACGACGCCGGTCAGGAGCACGGCCGCCAGCGGCACCTGCCGGGACAGGCGCAGCGGGTAGGCCGGCGCGTCGTCGCGGGCGAACGCCACGGTGCAGGCGAGCGCGCCGATCAGGAGCAGGCTGTTCACGAGGTGGCCGGCGACCCAGTAGCCGCGCGCGACGCTGGTGTTGTCGCCGGTGAGGCCGAGCAGCACCGTCGCGGCGCCGATGAGCGCCTCGACCACGAGCAGGGCCGCGGAGGCCGTCGCGAAGGCCGCGAGGCCGGGCTTCTCGCGCCTGGCCCTCAGCGCGCGCACGAGCAGCCACGCGCCGATGAGCAGCACGCCGCCGGAGAGCAGGCGGTGACTGAACTCGATGAGCGTCTCGAGGGTGGGGTCGAGCGGCACGACCGTGCCGTTGCAGAGCGGCCAGTGGCTCCCGCAGCCGGCGCCCGAGCCGGTCAGGCGCACCACGGCGCCCTGCAGGACCACGACGGTGTTGGCGACGAGCGCCGTCCAGGCGAGCCTGGTGGTGAGCCGGCCGGCCGACGCCCTGGCCTCGGCGGCTGCGGCGGGGCTGGCCGTGAACGCGTCTGTCACGGGACCTCGGTTCTCCTCCTGCCCGGACGCCGTTCGCGTCCGGGGCGGCGCCGGGCTACCGACACCGACCGTTCATGCTACCCCTTCGCCGCGCGCGTTTGGTGCTGACCGGCGCGCCGGGGGCCACGTCGGGCCCGGCGCGCGGCTCGCGCCCGACCGGCGCCGGGTCCGGCGCGCGGCTCGCCCCCGGCCGCCCCGCGAGGCTCGCCTCCCGGCTCCGACCGGCGTCTCCTCCCGGCTCCGACCCGCGCCGCCACGGACTACCGAACGGCCTCGCCCAGGTGGTAGGAATGTGACGAAACCCGCACGGGGACGCACACGGCGCTCTCACCGTGCGTGGCGATGATTGTGCGACCGGCGCGAGCGGAGCGCGTCTGGGCCCGATCGGTCCCGGCGGGCCATCGCGCCTCGTGCGGCCTGACCGGCGCGTCAGGGTGGATGTTAGAGTCGTCACACCACAACGCGTGAAACGGTCGTCGGAGGACACGTTGATAAGCTTCTACCCAACCACACGTCAGCCGCTGCGGCTCGTAGGGGCCGCTCTCCTCGCCGCGCTCGCGCTCGGCGGGGCGGCCATCGCGCAGCAGGGCCAGCAAGGCGGCCCGGACGTGGCGACCCTGATCAGCGACGGGCAGTTCTACCTGGACCGCGGCGACTGCTCGCTGGCGCAGTTCTACTTCCAGGAGGCGCTGAGGCTCGACGAAGGCAACGCCGACGCCAGGGTCGGCCAGGGCCGCGCGCTCTCCTGCCAGGGGGCCTACCCCGAGGCGATCGACGCGTTCCAGGCCGCGCTCGCGGCGCAGCCGAACCACCTGCAGGCGCTGGTGCACCTCGCGAACACCTACCAGTACCAGTACCAGGCCGACCCCTCGGCCTACAGCGGCCGCCTCGCTGACGCGCTCGACACGATCCAGCGCGCCGAGGCCGTGTCGGCGAACGACCCGCGCGTGCAGAACACGAAGGGCCTCGTCCTCTACCAGCTCGGCGACCTCCAGCAGGCCAGGACCACGCTGGAGCAGGCGGCGAGCCTCGCCACGACCTCGCAGGAGCTCGACAACGCCGAGAAGAGCACCGTCCAGGTGAACCTGGGCCGCGTCTACCGCGACCTCGGCGAGCTGGAGCTGGCGCAGCAGTCGTTCCGGCGGGCCGTCGTCCTCGACCCCACCAGCGCCACGGCCCACAACAACCTCGGCGACATCGCCTTCAGGCTCGGCGACTGCTCCACGGCGGAGTACGAGCTGGCCCAGGCCGTGAACCTCGACCCCAACAGCCTCTCGGCGGCCTCGAACCTCGGCATCGTGCTGTTCGAGTGCGGCGACGTCCAGGCCAGCCTGCCGCGGCTCGAGCGGGCCGTGCAGATGGACGGCGCGGTGTTCCTGCCCCCGCTGTTCACGTACCTGGCCAGGGCCTACCTCGAGACCGGCGAGGTCGACGAGGCGATCAAGCGCGCCCAGCACGGCGCTCTCCTCGCCACGCCGCCCAGCGCCGAGGCCTACTACTGGCTCGGCCAGGCCTACCAGCGCCGCGGCGGCCAGGGCGACTCGCAGCGCGCCCGCGACGCCTACGAGCGGGCCGTAGAGATCGACCCCAACTACGCCGCCGCCCGCGAGGCCCTCGCCTCCCTGCAGTGACGCGCCGGCGGCCGCGTGCCGCCCGCCGCGACCCCACGGCTTCCAGCGCCCGGCCGGCCCGCCGCAGCCGGGCGCTCCCGTCTGGCTCCCATGGCGCTCACCCCGCTCCGGCCGCCCATCATGCGCTCGCCCCCGCGCACGTCGTCCGCGGGCCCCGCGATGGCAGCTGAAGCCGAAGAGCGCCGCTCGCCTGCCATGTGGGCCGCGGTCGCCACGACGGGCCCCGGGTGATGTAGACTCGCTAGGTTTGTCAGGCGGCAGCGGGATGTCCGCCTGCGGCTCAGAGAGACAGGCGCTGGCGACCCATGACGACGCGTCGGGGGCGGCAGCGCGCTGTGACTCCCACCTCAACATCCCGCCGACGGAGGAAGCATGTCGTACCTGGGCATGAAGCAGCTACTCGAGGCCGGCGTCCACTTCGGCCACGAGACCAAGCGCGCCAACCCGAAGATGAAGCGTTACATCTTCGCGGAGCGCAACGGGATCTTCATCATCGACCTGCAGAAGACGCTGGTCGAGAGCGAGCGCGCGTTCGACTTCCTCAAGGGCGTCGCCCAGCGCGGCGGCACGATCCTGTTCGTGGGCGCGAAGAAGCAGGCGCAGGAGATCCTCGCGGCCGAGGCGCGGCGCTGCGGGATGCCGTACATCAACGAGCGGTGGCTCGGCGGGCTGCTGACGAACTTCAAGACGATCCGCACGCGCGTCGACCGCTTGAAGGAGCTCGAGCAGATGTTCGAGGACGAGTCGATCCTGCGCTTCACGAAGAAGGAGCAGATCGACCTGGGCAAGGAGATGCACCGCCTGCAGCGCTACCTGGGCGGCATCCGCGACATGTCGCGCCTGCCCGACGCCC
>DATGNP010000053.1:0-4590 GCA_035306665.1 Trueperaceae bacterium | reverse complement strand
GCGTCCTCGCCGTAGCCGACCCTGAAAGCGGTCGCCGAATCAGCCGCAGCCGTCATGACCGGCATACTAACTAGCCTTCGGGTTCCTGGCAGCGCGGCGGCGAACGGCAGCCTCGTGACGATGACGTCGCGAGCCTGCGCTAGGAACCGCGCCGCCACGGATGACACGGACGGGGCTCGGACGGAGGTCGCCTGCTACCGTCTCCGGGACCTCGGCTCCGCTGGCAGGAGCCGGGCCGGGAGGTCGACCATAGAGGAAGGCTCCACCATCTGTGGGCAGCTCTCCTGCCCCTGGTCCTCGTCGGCTGTGGAGCGGACGAGGGCCCACGCGACGGCCGACCGGCGGCGCCGACGAACGTCTCCGTGTCTGCGGAGCACGGCATCGTCACCGTCGCCTGGGAACACGACGGCGTCGATACGAAGGGCTACCGGGTAAGCCGTCAGACCGTGACCGGCTCGACCGCGTTCGGCCCGCTGGCGGAGGTCCTGGGCAAGGTGGGGCCCGAGGCCCGTGCTTACTTGGATGCCACCGTCGAGATCGGCGTGGCGTACAGCTACTCGGTGGCGGCTCTCGGCGAGGCGAGCGCGTCGGACGCAGCCACGACCACGGAAGCGGTGACGGCCGGCTCCGGCGTGAGCGTCAGCGTCGGGACCTACATGGTGCCGCTCTACGATCAGCCAGAGCTCGCGGTCGGCCTGTTCACCTACCTGAGCCAGGAAGAGATCGCCGAGGTCTCGGGTCCGAGCATCACGGTCACGGGGCCGCCGGGCTGGAACGACGACCAACCTGTCTCGTTCGGTGTGCCGCTCGCCTTCTTCGAGGCGGGCTTCGGATGGTTCACGATGGGCCAGGCCGTCGCAGGTCCCTACACCTTCGAGGTGGACACGGGCGCCGAGACCTTCACGCGGACCGCCACGCTGCCGTCGCTAGACACGCTGCCGTATCCCACCGGCGTAACGGTCGAGAGCCACTCCTCGACCGTCGTCGTGGGGAGTTGGGACGCGCACCCGGAGGCGGTCAGCTACACCGCCGCCCTGTTCGCCGGCACATACGACGCTCCGACGCAGGTCGCGTTCGCGCACACGGCCGCGACGGAGCACACGCTCAGTGGGCTGCAGTTGGAGCCCGGACAGTACTTCCTGGCGGTATACGCCTATCCGGTCGACAGGACCGCCCCGCACCGGCTCATGCCGCCGGCCCGGTTCGACGTAGCGCTGGACGCGTCCGGCTACTTCCAGGTGGAATAGGCCGCGCTCCCTACTACCTAGTCGTGAAGACCATCGCCGGGGGTTCCCGGTCCAGGGGGGAGTACGTGTGACAATGGCCGGATGTCTCCCGCCCTCGGTCTCGCTGCGCTCGTGGCGATCACCGTCGTCTGGGGCTCGACCTTCGTCATCGTCAAGGACGCGCTCGACACCATCCCTCCCTCGCTGCTGCTGGCGGTCCGGTTCACGCTCGCGGCGTTGGCGCTGTCCTGGACCGGCATCGACCGCCGGGCGGTGGTCCCGGCCCTGTGGCTGGGCCTACTCGCGTTCGCCGGCTTCGCCACGCAGACCGTCGGGCTCGGCATCACGAGCGCGTCGAACGCCGCGTTCATAACGGGCCTCTCGGTCGTGCTCACGCCGGTGGTGGCGGCCGTGTTCTGGCGGCGGCCCCTGGCGAGGCGCGACTACGCCGCCGCCGGCGTCGGCTTCGTCGGCCTCGCCGTGATCGCCACCCGCGACGGGCTGTCGGCCGTGAACGCCGGCGACCTGCTCATCCTCCTGACGGCCGTGAGCTACGCGCTCTTCATCGTCTACCTCGGCGAGGTCGGCGGGCGCGTCAACGCGAACTCCCTCGCGTTCATGCAGCACTTGCCCATGCTGGCGCTGGCGTGGCTGTGGGCGGCGCCCGTCGTGTCGGTGGTGCCGGACGTCCCCGCCAGGACCTGGCTGGCTATCGCGTTCCTCGCCCTGGTCGCCACCGCCGGCGTCGCGATCGTGCAGGTGCACGCCCAGCGCGTCGTGCCGGCGCACGTGGCCGCGCTGGTGTTCGGGCTCGAGCCCGTCTTCGCCGCGCTGTTCGCCTACCTGCTGCTCGGGGAGCAGCTCGGCTGGCGCGGGACCTTGGGCGGCGCGCTGCTGGTGGCGTCGATCCTCTACAGCCAGGTGGGGCAGTCGAGGGCCGGCGACGAGGCGCCGGGCTCGCCCGCTCCGGTAGCTAGCGTCGGCAGGGAGGCCGCGTCGGGAGAGGGTTGAGGGCGGCCGCAGACGGCCGCCCTCCGGTAGGTCAGGGAGCGAGGCCGGAGCTCAGGCGTCGGCGGCCCGCAGCCTCTCGATGACCGACCTGTCCTCGAGCGTGCTGACGTCGCCAGTGAGCTCCTGCCCCGTGGCCACGCTGCGCAGCAGCCGGCGCATGATCTTGCCGGAGCGGGTCTTGGGCAGCGCGTCGGCGAAGCGGATCTCCTCGGGCCGCGCGATGGCGCCGATCTCCTTCACGACGTGCCGCTTGAGCTCGTCGCGCAGTTCGTCCGAGGGCTCGAAGCCCTGCTCGAGGGTCACGAACGCGACGATCGCCTGGCCGCGCAGCTCGTCCGGCCGGCCCACGACGGCCGCCTCGGCGACCTTCGGGTGCGAGACGAGCGCCGACTCGATCTCCATCGTGCCGAGGCGGTGACCCGAGACGTTCACGACGTCGTCGACGCGTCCCATGATCCAGAAGTAGCCGTCCTCGTCGCGCCGGGCGCCGTCACCGGAGAAGTAGACGTGCGGCACCTCGCCCCAGTACTGGTTGCGGTACCTGTCGTCGTCGCCGTAGACGGTGCGCAGCATGCCGGGCCAGGGCCGCTTGACCACCAGGAAGCCGCCCTGGTTGGCCGGCACCTCGTTGCCGTCGGCGTCGACGACCGCCGCGTCGACGCCGAAGAGCGGCACGCCGGCCGAGCCCGGCTTGGTGTCGTGGACGCCGGGGATCGTCGAGATCAGGATGCCGCCGTTCTCGGTCTGCCACCAGGTGTCGACGACGGGGCACTTGTCGCCGCCGATCACGCGCCGGTACCACATCCACGCCTCGGGGTTGATCGGCTCGCCCACCGTGCCGATCAGGCGCAGGGTCGTGAGGTCGTGGCGCGCCGGGTACTCGGCGCCCAGCTTGATGAACGTGCGTATCGCCGTGGGAGCCGTGTAGAATATCGTGACGTTGTACCGGGCGACCATCTCCCACAGCCTGTCGGGCGCCGGGTAGACGGGGTTGCCCTCGTAGATGACCTGGGTGGCGCCGAGGGCCATGGGCCCGTAGACGATGTAGCTGTGCCCGGTGACCCAGCCGATGTCGGCGGTGCACCAGTAGACGTCGTCCTCCTTGAGGTCGAAGACGTACTTGGCCGTCAGCGCCACGTGGACCTGGTAACCGCCGGTCGTGTGCAGGACGCCCTTGGGACGGCCGGTGGAGCCCGACGTGTAGAGGATGTAGGCCGGGTGCTCGGCGTCGACGGGCACGGCGGGGCACTCGTCCGACGCCTCGCGCATGACGTCGTGGTACCACTCGTCCCGGCCGGGCTCCATCGAGATCGGGTTCTCGGCGCGCCGCACGACGATGACCTTGCGGACCGACGGCGTGTGGGTCAGGGCCTCGTCGACGGCCGGCTTGAGCGGCAGCACCTGGCCGCGCCGGAAGGCGCCGTCGGCGGTGACCACGACCTCGGCCTTGGCGTCGTTGATGCGGTCGGCGAGGGCGCTCGAGGAGAAGCCGCCGAAGACGACCGAGTGCGTGGCCCCGATGCGGGCGCAGGCCAGCATGGCCACTATCGCCTCCGGGACCATAGGCATGTAGATGGCGACGCGGTCGCCCAGGCCCACGCCCTTCGACCTGAGCACGTTCGCGAAGCGGCTGACCTCCTCGAGGAGCTGCCCGTACGTGATCGCGCGCTTGTCGCCCGGCTCGCCCTCCCAGAAGAACGCGACCTTGTTGGCGTGGCCGCGCTCGATCTGCAGGTCGAGGCAGTTGTAGGCCAGGTTCGTCTTCCCGCCCACGAACCACTGCGCGTGGGGCTCGTTCCACTCGAGGACCTTCCGCCACGGCTCGAACCAGTGGAGCATCCGCGCGGCCTCGCCCCAGAAGCCCTCGGGGTCGTCGAGCGACCGGCGGTACATGGCCTGGAACTCGGCCAGGTCCTTGAGGTGCGCCCGCGCGCGGAAGGACTCGGGCGGGGCGAACGTGCGAGACTCCTGCAGGACCGACTGGATGCTGTCTGACATCTCTCCTCCGGGCCGCGCTGCGAAGAGCCGCGGCTTGGTATGCGCCCTTGGCGTGTCGTAGGGGAGCATAGCCCGGGGCGCCGACGGAGGGCAGGAGAGTCGTGCGCGACGGCACTCGGGCGCGGTGCCCCGCCGCTGGGTGAAGGGCCGGTCAAGCGGTTGCCATGCAGCGCATGGTGGGGCCGTGGCAGCATGGCTTCATGAAGACTTCGGCGGCACGCTCACACGGAACGCGCCGGCTCGGGCCGGCGCTGGCGCTCGTCGCGCTGCTCGCCTTCGGGGCTTTCGGCGCGGCCGGCGAGCTGGCGGTTCTGCACCGCGTGCTCGCCGCGGACCGTCCTTCGGGTCAGGCCGA
>DATGNP010000052.1:0-10019 GCA_035306665.1 Trueperaceae bacterium | reverse complement strand
AGCGCGAAGCCGACTCCAAGATGAGCTTTCCCATCCCCTCGTGGGAGTAAGACCCCCGGAAGACCACCGGGTTGATAGGCTGGAAGTGTAAGCGCGGCAACGTGTTTAGCTGACCAGTACTAATCGGTCGAGGACTTGACCACTTCTCGGACTCATACACCCGAGCAGACGCTGGTGCTGACTGCCTTCTATTCGAACCTGTCAACTATCTATCCCTCTTCGTGCTCTTAGCGGCGTGGACCCACCCGATCCCATTCCGAACTCGGAAGTTAAGCACGCCAGCGCCGATGGTAGTTGGGGGGCAGCCCCCTGCGAGAGTAGGTCAGTGCGAGGAGGTTTATCTTGATCAGGCGCGGCCTGGGCTCAGGCCCGGCCGCGCCTCGTGCTAGCGGGAGTAGCTCAGCTGGTAGAGCACTACCTTGCCAAGGTAGATGTCGCGAGTTCGAATCTCGTCTCCCGCTCCATGTGGCCCGCCCTCGGCGGGCCTTCTCTTTTGGGCCGAACCCTTGGATCTCTCTTGGTCGGGGCGGGCGAGCGAGGCGCCTCGCGC
Source organism: Trueperaceae bacterium (assembly GCA_035306665.1). Classification (GTDB taxonomy): domain Bacteria; phylum Deinococcota; class Deinococci; order Deinococcales; family Trueperaceae; genus DASRWD01. Next base: position 9,469 of record DATGNP010000052.1, on the reverse strand, counting down.
TCGGGCGGGTCTGCGGCCGAGGCCAGGGGGCGCATGAGCGGCGCCCTGGGGAGGGCTCCGCGGCCGCCCCTACCGGCGCGCGCTGCCGGCGCCGCGTCCATCCGAAGGCACCCGGCGCCTTCTCGTCGCCTATTCTCCCGTCATGCCGACGCCCGCCGCGAGGCCGCGGCGCCGTCCGCTGCTCGCCCTGGTGGCGTTGGCAGCGGTCGGTTGGGCGGTCATGGGCGGCGCCGGCCTCGGCGCCCCGCCGCCCGGCGGGCGGGATCCCGCCGGCCTCATCGCCTTCGTCGACGGGTACGGGCAGCTCGCCGTCGTCGACGTCGCGTCGGCCACGGTCACGGCCTTCGGGTCCGGGCCCGGGCGCGCGGTCTTCCCGGCCTGGTCGAGCGACGGCGCCAGGGTCGCCGCCGTGGTCGTGGGGCAGGCCGGCGTGGCCGTCGAGGTCGTCGACGTCGCCAGGGGCGCGGGCCCTACCGTCGTCCTGGCCGCGCCGGACCGCGTCCCCATCTACCTCTACTGGTCGCCCGACGACGGCTACCTGGCGGTGCTGTCGAACACGCCCGGGAGCACGCTGGCCCTCGACATCGTCGACGTGGCGCGGGCGCTCTCCTCCGACCCCGCCGCCCGGTCCACCCTCGCGTTCGGCCAGCCCTTCTACTGGGTGTGGTCGCCGACCGGCCGCGCCGTCGTCGTGCACCGTGACGTGCTGGGCGAGGCCGCCCTCGTGGGTCTAACGTCCGTCGACTCGTTCGCCGTCGCCAGCCCGCTGCCGTCGCCGGGCGCGTTCCAGGCGCCGGACGTCTCCGACTCGGGACGCTTCGTCGCCTACGCCGCTCGCGACGCCCTCGGCGAGCGCGTGGTGGTCGTCGGCAACCCGGAGCGGGGCGGCGGCGCCCGCACGTTCGCCCAGCTCGAGGGCGAGGACCTGATGGCGTTCGCGTGGCGGCCCGGCCGCGAGCAGCTCAGCGTGCAGGGCGCGACGCTCCCGGGCTACTTCGTCGGCCCCGTCGTGCTCCTGGACGCCGAGAGCGGGGAGGCGCGGGTGGTCAGCGAGGACCTCGTCGTCGCCTCGTTCTGGTCTCCCGACGGTCGCTGGCTGGCGACGCTGAGCCTGGAGGCGGGCGGCGAGGACGGGCCCGTCGTCGAGGGCGGGCCGGCGCGCGTCCAGGGCAGGCTGCCGCTGCTCAGCCTCCGGTTCGTCGACGTCGACGGGCTCACGGCGGTCGACGCCGGGACCTTCCCCCTCACGCCAGCGTTCCTGTCGCAGTACCTGCCGTTCTTCGACCAGTACTCGCGCTCGCACCGGCTGTGGTCCCCGGACTCGACGGCGCTGGTGCTGCCGGTCGTGGGCCCGACGGGCGCGCCGACCCTGGTGGTCGTCGGCGTCGACGGGACCAGCGCGACGCTCGCGCCCGGCGACATGCCGGCCTGGAACGTGCGCTAGGGCCCGCATCCCAGGCGTCCGCGCCTGTCGCCGCCCGCCGGCGTGTCGTGAGCCGAGGTCGTGTCCTGCGGCGGGGTCCCGGCCGGGGGCCTCTACGTGCGGCGCGAGCTCGACCCGGCCACGACCATGACCAGCCCGGCGACGACGGCCACGCCGGCGGCGACGTCGGGGATGGGGATCGACCGCTGCTGTTCGGCCTCGATCTCGACGGGGCCGACGTCGAGCACGGTGCGTTGCTCGGTGAACGTGATGCGGGGGACGACGAACCCTAGGATGCCGAGGATGATCAGGATCACGCCGATCGTCGTTAGGCTGCGCATGCTGCTACCTCCTCGCGCCGGCGCGGGCTCGAGCCCGCCTTCCTGCACGGCCGGTGCCGTCCAGGCCAGCGGTGCTGTGTCCCGGCAGCATAGGGCTCGCTCCATGCCGCGCGTGAGGCGAACGTGAGCCGGCGTCATGATGTGGCGAGGTGCTTAGGGCCTCGCGAACTGTGTCCTGCGTTCCATTAGCGGTCCCGGTGTGGACCTACTCTCAGTTGCTCGGGACATGGGCCGGGGCCGCGCACGGTCCCGGCGGGGGCGGCGCGTCCGGGCTTCGCGCCAGGGGACAGTGGGGCCCAATGGCGGGAGGTGGCCATGAACTGTCCGGTCTGCGGGCATAGGAACACCGAAGGCTCGCGGTTCTGCTCCAACTGCGGTACCAGGCTCGTCGACGTCAAGCCGGGCGAGGGCGAGCGCAAGCTGGTGAGCGTGCTGTTCGCCGACGTCGCCGGCTCGACCGAGCTCACGCAGCTACTCGGGGCCGAGGAGTGGGCGGAGGTCATGAACGGCGCGTTCTCGGTGATGAACGAGGCCGTGGCCCACTACGGCGGCACGGTCGGTCGGCTCATGGGCGACGGCATCCTCGCGTTCTTCGGCGTCCCGACGACGCACGAGGACGACCCCGAACGGGCCGTCCTGGCCGCGCTCAGGATCCGCGACGCCGCCGCGGAGTACGGCGAGCAGGTCCTCGGGAGGCTCGGCGGCAGCGACGGCGTCGGGGCCCGGCCGTTCGCGGTCAGGGTCGGCGTCAGCACCGGTCAGTCGGTGCTCACGACCGTCGGCGACGACGTCAGGGCCGAGTTCACGGCGATGGGCGAGACCGCCAACCTGGCCGCCCGGCTGCAGGGCATGGCCGAGCCGGGCAGCGTCGTGATCGCCCAGGACACGTTCGACCTCGTCCAGGACGCCTTCGAGACGGTGCCGCTGGGGGCGCACGCGGTCAAGGGCCTGGCCGAGCCGGTGAAGGTCTACGAGGTCCTCGACCCCATCCCGGGCGGTGCCCGCAGGCGCGGGATCGAGGGCCTGGTCGCCCCGATCGTGGGGCGCGACCGCGAGCTGCGCGCGCTGCGCGACCGCGTGGCGGCGTTGGGCCGGGGCGAGGGCACGTTCGTCTCGGTCGTCGGCGAGGCCGGCCTCGGGAAGTCCCGCCTCGTCGCGGAGATGAGGGCGCGAGCCCTGCACGACCTGGGGCGCGCGGACGGGGGCCTGGCCTGGTTCGAGGGCCGCGCCCTCTCCTACGCCCAGGCCGTGCCGTACTTCCCGCTGCGCGGGGCGATCCTCGCCAGCCTTGGCGCCACCCAGGCCGACCCGCCCGCGGCGGTGCGCGAGCGCCTCGCCGGCGTCGCGGCCGCTCCCGACTGGGAGGGGCGCAGGCACGAGCCCTACCTCCAGCTCCTCATGGCGGTCGAGGACGAGGCGACGGTGGCCGAGACCAGGACGCTCGACGGAGGCGTCCTGGAGCGCAGGATCACCGAGGCCGTGGCGGCGCTCGTGACCCGCCTCGCGTCGCGGCCGACCGTGCTCGTGTTCGAGGACATGCACTGGGCCGACCGCGAGACGGTCGCGATGCTCGCCGAGCTCGCCGAGCTCACCGCCAGGCTGCCCCTCATGGTCGTCGCGGCGATGCGCCCCGACCGCGGCGCGCCCAGCTACGCCCTGCTCGACGAGGTCACCCGTCGCCTCGGGGAGAGGCACCTGCGCCTCGACCTGACCCCGCTCGACGCGGCGAGCTCGCGCGACCTCCTCGTGCAGCTCCTGGGCGGCGGCGAGCTGCCCGCCCCGCTCGAGCGCGTGCTCGAGCGCTCGGACGGCAACCCCTTCTACCTCGAGGAGGTGCTGCGGTCGCTCATCGACTCCGGCCACCTCGTCAAGCGCGAGGGCCGCTGGTCGGTCACGGGCGACCTCAGCGACGTCGAGATCCCCGAGACGCTCTTCGGCGTGCTCAGCGCGCGCATCGACCGCCTGCCCGAGGAGACGCGCCGGGTCGCGCAGACGGCGGCGGTGATCGGCCGCAGCTTCGAGCGCCGCGTGCTCGGCAGCGTGCTCACGCACGACGCCGCGCCGTGGCGCGTCGGCGACGTCGCGCCGCACCTGGCGAAGCTCACGTACGAGGAGCTCGTGCGCGAGCTCGAGCCCGAGGAGGAGTACGCCTTCAAGCACGTGCTGACGCAGGAGGCCGCCTACGACAGGCTGCTGACGCGGCGCCGCGTGGAGCTGCACCGGCTCGTGGCGCAGGTCCTCGAGCGCCTCTACGAGGGCCGACTCGACGAGGTGGCCGCCGCCCTGGCGAGCCACTACGAGCGGGCCGAGGAGTGGACGCGCTTCGCCGAGCACGCCAGCCGCGCTGCCGACAGGGCGCGGCGGGTCAACGCCGTCGACAAGGCCTTCGAGCTCGTGGAGAGGGCGGTCGCCGCACTGGAGCGCGTGGAGACGGGCGCCCGCGACGAGGCGTGGAAGCGCGCGATGGCGACGGCGCTGATCGCCCTCACCGACACCGAGCTCGTGCTCAGGCACCACGAGGACCCCGAGAAGCGCCAGGGCATGATCGCGCGCTCCGGGCGCGGCGTCGAGCTGGCGCGCGAGCTGGGCGACGAGCGGACCCTGGTCAGGGCGCTCGTCCTGCACGCCAACATCTTCGTGCTCTCCGGCCACCCCACGCAGGGGTTCGACGTGCTCAGCGAGGCCGACGACATCGCGCGGAGGCTCGGCGACGACGAGCTCTTCCTGCTACCCTTCTGGGCGGCCACCGAGATGCTCGTGGGCGACGACCCCGAGACCGCCGCCGAGCGCTTGGGCGAGGTCGCCGAGCTCGCCGCCGCGGTCGGCGACAAGGCCGTGAGGTCGCACGCGCTGGCCTCGCGCGCGGTGGCGCTGGCGCGCCTCGGCCGCTTCGAGGAGGCGTACGAGGTGATGCCGCTCGCGCTGGAGGCCGCGTACGCCTCCGGCTCTACGATCAAGGAGGCCGACGTGGCCATGCTCGTGGGTGCCGCGCTGATGGACATGGACGAGCTCGACGCCGCTCTGCGCTTCATCGTGCACGGGCGCGACAAGGCGCTCGGGATGGACGGGCGCGAGTGCGCGGCCAACGGCCTGTGGCTCTCCGGGCAGTGGAACATGGCGCGCCGTCACCTCCAGGTCGCGCTCGAGGAGTTCGACAAGGCGCTGCAGGTCGGCGCCGGCACGGCCTACGAGCCCCAGCTCTACGGCGTCGAGGCCTCGAAGGCCGCCTGTCGTTTCCGCGTCGGGGAGCTGGCCGCCGTGTCCGACCTGACGGCGCAGGTCGAGCGCGCCGAGTCGATGCGCGACGCCTACGGCCGCTGGACCGCTGCCCACCTCCTCGCGAACGCTCTCGACGACCTCGGCCGCTTCGAGGAGGCGGAGGGACACCTCGAGGGCGCCCTGGCCTGGTTCCGCGACCGCGGCATGCGGCCGTACGTCGCCAGGGCCCTGCGCGAGCTTGCCCGCAGCCGCCGCGGCCAGGGTCGCGACGACGCCGCGGCGGAGGCCGAGGCCGAGGCGGCGGCCATCGAGGCGACCCTCGACGGGCCCTTCGACCTCTCGGTCCTGGGCGAACCGGGACGGCCGGCGCTGGCGATGGCGGGGTGAGCGTGGAGAAGGCGGTAGCCAAGCCCCTGATCGTCGCCGTCGACGACGACCCCTCGGTCCTCGCGGCCGTCTCGCGCGACCTGAGGCGGCACTACGGCGAGGAGTACCGCGTGGTCAGGGCCGACTCCGGCCAGCGGGCGCTCGAGCTGGTGCAGGAGGCCAAGCTGAGGGGCGACGCCGTCGCGCTGTTCCTCGCCGACCAGCGCATGCCGCGCATGAGCGGGCTCGAGTTCCTCTCCCAGGCGCGCGAGCTCTTCCCCGACGCCCGCCGCGTGCTCCTCACCGCCTACGCCGACACCGAGGCGTCGATACGGGCGATCAACGAGACCCAGCTCCACTACTACCTGTTGAAGCCGTGGGACCCGCCCGAAGAGCGCCTCTACCCGGTCCTCGACGACCTCCTCGACGACTGGCGCGCCACCTGGCGGCCCACGTTCGCGGGCCTGACCGTCATCGGTCACGCCTACGCGCCCTCCACGCACGCGCTCAAGGACTTCCTCACCCGCAACCTGGTGCCGTTCCGGTGGCTCGACGTCGAGGTCGCGCCCGAGGCGGAGCCGCTCCTGAAGGCCGCCGGCGCCGGTCCGGCCGACCTGCCGGTCGTGGTCCTGACGGACGGCGAGGCGCTGCTGGCGCCGGAGCTCGCCGAGGTCGCCGCGCGCGTCGGCCTCAAGCAGCGACCCGACCTGAAGTCCTACGACCTCGTGATCGTGGGGGCGGGGCCCGCGGGGCTAGCGGCAGCGGTGTACGGCGCCTCCGAGGGGCTCTCGACGCTGCTCGTCGAGGCCGAGGCGCCGGGGGGCCAGGCCGGCCTCTCCTCGGCGATCGAGAACTACCTGGGCTTCCCGTCCGGCCTCTCCGGCAGCGACCTGGCGCGGCGCGCGGTCACGCAGGCCAGGCGCTTCGGCGCCGAGATCCTCAACCCCGTGCGCGCCACGGGCCTGCGGCGCGAGGACCCGTACCGCATCGTCACCCTCTCCGACGGCAGCGAGGTGGGCGCCAGGGCGGTGCTGGTCGCCACGGGCGTGGCGTACCGCCGCCTGGACGCGCCCGGCGCCGACGAGCTCGCCGGCGCCGGCGTCTACTACGGGGCCGCCGTCACCGAGGCGATGGCCGTGAAGGACGGGCGGGCGTTCGTCGTCGGCGCCGGCAACTCGGCCGGCCAGGCCGCGATGTACCTGTCGCGCTACGCCCGCGAGGTGCTCCTGATCGTGCGCGGCAGCGGCCTGGGCGCTAGCATGTCGAGCTACCTGATCGCGCAGCTCGAGGCCAACGAGCGCGTCAAGGTGCGCTGCCGCACCGTGGTGGCGCGGGTGCATGGCGAGGGCCGGCTGGAGCGCGTCACCCTGCGCGACCTCGAGTCCGGCAGGGAGACCGACGAGGAGGTGGCCGCCGTGTTCGTGTTCATCGGCGCGACGCCGCACACAGGGTGGCTGCCCGACGAGGTGGCGCGGGACCCGCAGGGCTACGTGCTCTCCGGCGACGACCTGGGGCCCCTGCCTGAGGGCGTCTCCAGGCGCGACCGCGCCTGGCTCGAGACCAGCGTGCCCGGCGTCTTCGTCGCCGGGGACGTCAGGCACCGGTCCGTGAAGCGGATCGCCTCGGCCGTCGGCGAGGGCGCGATGACCGTCCAGGCCGTGCACCGCTACCTGGCGGGGTCGTGATGGGCGGGCGCGCCGCGGGAGCCGCCGGCGACGACCTCCGCGGCCCGGGGAGCGACCAGGGCGCGGCCGCCGCGGCGCCCGACCCCTGCGCCCCCGGCGACATGCGCCCCGCGGAGGGCGAGAGCGCGATGGGCCGCGACACCGCGACGCGACGCGAGTACCTCAGGCGCGTGCCGCTCTTCGCCGCGCTCGAGGACGACCACCTCGCCGAGCTGCTCGAGATGTCCGACGAGGTCGAGGTCCCCGCCGGACACGTGATCTTCCGCGAGGGCGACGCCGGCGACAACCTCTACGTCGTGCTGACGGGAGAGCTCGAGGTCTCGAAGCGGGTCAGGGAGGTCGACGACCTCATCGCGACGCGCGGGCCGGGCGAGGTCGTGGGGGAGATGGCGCTCGTCAACGGCAAGCCGCGCACGGCCACCGTCAGGGCCTTCCGCGACTCGCGCCTGCTGCGCGTCGGTCAGGAGGCGTTCCGCAGCCTGCTGGGCAGCTCGCCGGAGGCGGCCGCGGCGATCGTCGGCTGCATGGCCACCCGCATCGAGGAGGACCAGGCGAACCGCGCCCGCGAGGAGCGGCTCATGGCCCTCGGCACGATGGCGGCGGGCCTGGCTCACGAGCTGAACAACCCGGCCTCGGCGTTGGTGCGCGCGAGCGCGTCGCTGGGGGCGGCCCACGAGGCCAGGGACGCCGCGGCGGTGCAGCTGTTCGCCAGCGAGCTCACGCCGCCGGAGCGCGACGCCGTCGTGCGGCTCGGCGCCCTGGCGAAGGAGCGCGCCGACGCGGCCCCGCAGGGGCCCGGGCACCTGCCCGACCCCGCCGACGAGGACGAGCTCGCCGACTACCTCGAGGACCTCGGCCTCGAGCAGCCGTGGGAGGCGGCGCCGGCCCTGCTGCAGGCGGGCTGGACGCTCCCCGCCGTGGACGAGGTGCTGGCGGGGTTCGAGCCCGCCAACCGCGTCGCGGCCGCCAGGTGGCTCGCCGCCGACGCCGTCGCGCGCGGGCTCCTGGCCGAGATCAGGCTGGCGTCGAACGCGATCGTCGAGCAGGTGCGGGCCGTGAAGGTCTCGAGCCACATGGACAGGGCGGCGTTCGACGAGGTCGACGTCCACGAGGGCCTCGAGAGCGCCCTCGTGATGGTCAAGCGCAAGCTCGGCCCCGGCGTCACCGTCGAGCGCGACTACGACCGCGGCCTCCCCCGCATCGAGGCCTACCCCGGCGAGCTGAACCAGGTGTGGACGAACCTGATCGACAACGCCCTCGACGCGATGGACGGCTCCGGCGTCCTCACCCTGCGCACGCGCGCCGGCGAGGACCAGGTCACCGTCGAGGTCTGCGACACCGGCCCCGGCATCCCGCCCGACGTGATGCCCCGGCTGTTCCAGCCCTACTTCACCACCAAGGGCGTGGGCGAGGGCACGGGGCTGGGGCTGCCGCTGGCCAGGAAGACCGTCGAGCAGCGGCACGGCGGACGCATCACGGTGAGGTCGGCGCCGGGCGCCACCTGCTTCAGGATCACGCTGCCCGTGACGCGCCGCCGGGGCCCGGCGGCCGACGGCACGGAGGGCGCCTAGGGAGGCCCATGTCGAGCGTCCAGCGAACGTTCCTCGCGCTCCTCGCCGCCTGCCTGCTGGCCGCTTCCCCCGCGCCGACGCACGCGCAGGCCCAGCCCGCGGACTGCGGCGGGCTCGCGCGCCCCATCGTGTTCGGCGACCTGGACTGGGAGAGCGCGCAGGTCGCGAACTGGGTCGCCCGGCTGATCCTCGAGACCGGCTTCGGCTGCCGCACCGACGCGATCCCCGGCACCGTCGTCCCGATCTACCAGGGCGCGGTGCGCGGCGACGTCGACGTGATCATGGAGGTATGGACCGACAACGTGCCCGAGCTCTGGACGCGCGCCGTCGAGCGCGGCGTCGTCGTCCACGCCGGCGTGGCCTTCGACGACGCCGCGCAGGGCTGGTTCGTGCCGCGCTACCTCGTCGAAGGCGACGCGGGGCGCGGCATCGCGGCCGCGGCGCCGGGCCTCAGGAGCGTCTTCGACCTGCCCGAGCACGCCGCGCTCTTCCGCGACCCGGAGCGGCCCGACAAGGGGCGGTTCTACAACTGCGTTATCGGCTGGCAGTGCGAGCTCGTCAACACCGTGAAGCTCCACGCCTACGGCCTCGACGACCACTTCACGAACTTCAGGTCGGGCACGGGCGTGGCGCTGGCCGCCGAGCTCGAGGGGGCGTACCGCCGCGGCGAGCCGTGGGTCGGGTACTACTGGGGCCCTACCTGGGTGCTGGGCGAGCTCGACCTCTACATGCTCGACGAGCCGCCGTACGACCCCGGCTGCTGGGAGGAGTTCACGGCGCTCGTCGACGAGCCCGAGGCCGCCGAGCGCGCCTGCGCCTACCCCACGTCGACGGCCGTCGTCGCGCTCGGGTCCCGCTTCAAGG
>DATGNP010000051.1:0-3042 GCA_035306665.1 Trueperaceae bacterium | reverse complement strand
CTGAGCCGCTACCTGCGCGACAACGACGTCCGGTTCACGGGCACGGTCCTCGGGCCGCTCAGCGTGGGCGTCTTCCGCTCGAACCTCTACTCGGTGCCCGTCGTCATCACCCTGGGCCAGACGCTGCCCGACACCGACATCGTCCTCTCCGACCTGCGCGGCTACGAGGCCCGGTTCACGCAGGGCGACCGAACCCAGACCCTCTCGCTGGACCTCAGGCGGTGATCATGAAGCGAACCCTTGCCCTCATCACGTCCCTCGCCCTCCTCGGGGCCGCACTGGCGCAGAGCGCCATCGCGCCCCTGCCACCCGACCCGAGGTTCGACCAGCCGGTCGAGTTCGTCACCGGGTCGTCGGGCGAGTCGCTGCGCGCCATGATCCAGGGTCTCGCGCGCTCCATCGGCCTCACGGCCGTCACGGACGACGTGCCGAACGAGGTCATCATCTACGACATCGGTGACCCCAAGCCGTTCCGGCAAGTGTGGGACCTCGTCCTGACCCTCAACGACCTCGACTACGTGCTGCTCGACAACGACCTGGTCGTCGTGGGGCCGCCGGCCACCGTGGCGCGGCTGCGCTCGGCGCCCGTCGAGCCCGAGGCCGCTGCGCAGGCCGAGCCCACAGACCAGCGCTTCTACCGCGTGAACAACGACCCCGCGCAGGTCGTGCAGATCATCGGACGCGCGGTCCCCGGCGCGATCGCCGAGCCGCTCACCGCCGACACGATCGTGGTGATCGGCACCGCCGGGCAGCACGACCGCGTCGCGGCGCTCCTCGACCAGTTCGACAGGGCCCCCGAGCAGGTCGTCCTCGAGCAGCGCACGTACGTCCTCTCGAACGCCGACGCCTCCCAGCTCGCCGACGTGCTGCAGCAGACCGGCCTCCTCGTGGCCGGCGGCGAGGAGGGCCAGGCCGGCCGACTCGAGGACTTCTCGGTCGTCGCCGAGCCGCGCACGAACAGCCTGATCGTCACCGGCCCGGCGAACGTGCAGGCGCGCCTCGGGCAGCTCATCCCGCAGCTCGACCAGCCGCAGCGCCAGGTCAACATCCAGGTGCGCATCCAGGAGGTCACCCGCTCCTTCGCGCACGACTTCGGCCTCGACTTCAGCGGCGCCTTCGGTCAGATGCAGGCGAGCCTCCTCGACACGGGCCTGTCGTTCATCTTCGACATGGCGTCGGCCGTCTCGAGCTTCAACGTCATGGCGGTGCTCGACGCCCTCGAGACGCAGGGTCTCTCCCGCCGCGTCGACGACGCCAACCTCACGCTGCTCGACAAGCAGACGGGCACCCTGATCTCGGGCGGCAACGTGCGCATCCTGCTCCCGAACGCCGCCGGCGAGGCGGTGCTCGAGGAGGTCGAGTACGGCGTGCAGCTCACCTTGACGCCGCTCATCGGCGCCGACGGCCGCATCACGATCACGGTGGCCGCCGAGGTCTCCGACCTCCTGCCGCCGCCGACGGCCGATGCCGTGCTGCACACCTCCACGCGGCGCGTGTCGACGACCGTGACGCTCGAGCCCGGTCAGACCGTCCTCCTCGGCGGCCTGATGCAGGACCAGATCATCATCGAGAAGAAGCGCCTGCCCGTGCTCGGCGCGATCCCCGTCATCGGGGAGCTCTTCGGCACGACCGACAGCGAGGAGACCTCGGGCGAGCTGCTGCTGATCGTGACCGCCGACGTCATCAGGTGAGCCGCTGAGCCCCGGCCGCCCCGCGGCCCACAGCCTGAGACCAGCGCCCCGCCCGGCACCCGCCGGGCGGGGTCTTCCGTGTCGGAGCTCTCGGGTCGTCCGTAAGCGCTGGAAGCGCACCGCGGCCCGGAGGCACCGTCCACGACGCAAGCGAGGGCCATGCTACGCTGCCATGATGCTGCGGTACCTCTCCGCCGGAGAGTCACACGGCCCCTCCCTCACCGTGATCCTGGACGGCGTCCCCGCCGGCCTCGAGCTCGTCGCCAGCGAGCACATCGACCCGTGGCTGCGGCGGCGACAGGGCGGCTACGGGCGCGGTCAACGCATGGTCATCGAGACCGACTCCGCCGCGATCCTAGGCGGCGTGCGGGCCGGGCGCACCACGGGCGCGCCCGTGGCCATCTCGATCGCGAACCGCGACAACGCCAACTGGCGCGAGGTCATGGACCCCGCGCCGGGCAACGAGCCGCGCAAGCGCGCGCTCACCGAGCCCCGCCCCGGCCACGCCGACCTGGCAGGCGGGGTGAAGTACGGGCACAAGGACCTGCGCGACGTCCTCGAGCGCGCCTCGGCCCGCGAGACGGCCAGCCGCGTCGCCGCGGGCGCCGTCGCGCTGCGCCTGCTGGACGTCGCCGGCATCGTCGGCTGCGCCCGCGTCGTGAGTCTCGGGGGCGTCCCCTGCGACGGCGGCATGGACTGGGACCGCGTCAGCGAGCTCGACGCGAGCCCGCTGCGCACGTTCGACCGGGACGCCGAGGACGCGATCATGGCCAGCATCGACGCGGCGAAGGAGCGGGGCGACACGCTCGGCGGCGTTGTGGAAGCCCGCTTCAGGGGCGTGCCCGTGGGCCTCGGCTCATACGTCCAGTGGGACAGGAAGCTCGACGGCCGCCTGGCGCAGGCTGTGATGAGCGTGCCGGCCATGAAGGGCTTCGAGATCGGCGACGGTTGGCGCAACGCCACGGTCGCGGGCAGCGACGTGCACGACCCGATCGTCGGGCGAGACTCGGGGCGCTACCAGCGCGGTAGCAACCGCGCTGGCGGCTTGGAGGGCGGCATGACCAACGGCGAGGAGCTGGTGGTACGGGCCGCCATGAAGCCGATAGCCACCCTCATGCAGCCCTTGCAGACGGTAGACGTGGTTACGCACCGGGCCGTAGCCGCCTCGCGCGAGCGCTCCGACGTTACCGCGGTGCCCGCCGCGTCGGTTGTGGTGCTGGCCATGTGCTCCTTTGTGCTGGCAGACGCGGTGCTCAGCAAGTTTGGTGCCGACAGCCTGCGAGAGATAAGCTCCGGCCTGGCCGCCTACCGCGAGTACGCCGCGGCGTACTGACATGGGGCCGCAGCGCCC
>DATGNP010000050.1:0-5853 GCA_035306665.1 Trueperaceae bacterium | reverse complement strand
ATACCAAGTGCGGCGACGAAGTAGACTGCGGGTATGAGCAGACAGAACGGGAGCCCTTGGCGGTCCGTCTTCGAGGAGACCGCCAAGGCGGCCCACGGTCGCCGCGACGAGGTCGCGACGATCGGCAGCATCAACTGGCTGCGTCACGCGATGGAGCAGCGCGGCGCGAACCCCAACGTCGTGCGCAACATCATCTACCGCGACAAGGGCCGCCTCCACGACAAGCGCGCCCTGTTCCTGATCATCGAGGACCTCAGGCGCGACCTCGGCCTCCCGCCGATCGCCGACCCGGAGCTGACCCAGCTCGGGACGCCGTTCGCGGCCGCGGAGCTCGAGGTCGACCAGGTGCTGGGGCGTGAGCAGCGACGTGTGTACCGAGTGATGGTGGGCGGTATACGGTCGGGCGAGCACCCGAAGGTGATCGTCACCGGCCGCTCCGGCTCGGGCAAGACGATGCTCGCCGACTACATCCAGCAGGCGCTGGAGCTGCACGAGGGCGAGGACCTCAGCGTCCACCGCGTGCACTTCTCCTCCCCCGAGCTCGACGCGGCGTTCGTGCGGCTGGCCGCCTCGCTCGGCATGCCGAGCGGGCTGATGGAGTCGCGGCTGGTGCGCATCGGCGCCGCGGGGCCTTTCGCCGTGCAGGCCGACGCCCAGGCCGAGACCGTCCGCCTGGTGATGGAGCGCCTTCGCGCCGACCCGAGCCCCAAGGTCCTGTTGATCCACCTCTCGCAGGGCCTGGGCGCCGAGGGGAAGCTCGGCACGCAGCCGCTGCGCCTGAACACGCCCGACGTGCCGCGCGTCAGCGCCGCCGAGTGGCTGTGGAAGACGCTCCTCAGGCCGGTGGCGTCCCTGCCGCGCACGAGCATCTACGTCAGCGCCGCCGAGGTGCCGGCGGTCGCGCAGGCCGCCGCGGCGCCGTTCGAGGGCCCGCTGCGCCTGGCGGCGCCCACCGCCGCCGAGGCCAGGCGCTTCGTCGGCGCCCACGGGCCCGACCTCTCCGAGGCCGCGAAGGACGCGATCCTCGCCCGGGCAGGCAGGTCCTACGAGGAGCTGCGCACCCTGACGCTGCTGACACGCGCGCGCCGGCACGACCCCGACGTCGCCGGCGGCGCCGACGAGGCCCTCGAGCGCCTCAGCGACCTCGTCGGCCCCGGAGCGGACGCCCGCACCCGCGCGTTCCTCGCGGCGCTGACGGCGCTGTCGTCGGGCGAGGAGCAGGAGGTGGACGGGGACGAGCTCGCCGAGGTCGCGCACGCGCTGGCGCCGGCGAGCGCGCGCAAGGGGCTGACCCAGTTCGAGCTCGCGTTCCTCGACGGCCTTCCCAACCGGCAGGGCCGGTACCGCGCCTTCTCGCGGCGGCTCCTGCGCCTCGTCGCCGAGCGCCTCGCGGGCACCGACCCCGAGCTCCTGAGCGGCGCCCACGCCGCCGCCGCCGAGCTAACCGCCGCGGCCGCGGCGGCCGAGCCGGCGTCGCGCGTCGCCCAGCGCCACCTCCACCACCTGCTGGCGGCCAGGCGCTGGGACGACCTCGTCGCCTGGTGCGAGACGCGCCCCGCGCCGTACACGCTGCTCACGAGCCTCTGGGAGGCCGCCAGGCAGGAGCTCGAGGGCGAGCCGCTGGAGGCCGTCGCCCTGGCGTTCGCGCGGCAGATGCTTCGCCTCGGCGCCTTCGAGCACGTCGAGACGGTGAGGGCGTGCGAGCTGCTCGCGCGCTCCGCCGACCCCGTGCGCCGCGCCTGGACCGCCGTCATGCGCGCCCAGGCCGAGGTGTCGGCCGGGAGGTTCGAGCGCGCCGAGGTGCTGCTCGTCGCCACCGAGGGCGAGGGCGGCGGCGACCCGGTGCTGGCCGCCGAGCGCGACCTCACGACCGCCAGCGTCATGAGGTGGCGCGGCGAGCTCGACCGCGCCGCCGAGCTGGTCGCGCACGTCGCCGGCAGCGACGCCGTGACCGCCGCGCCGGCGGGCTCGCTGGCCGAGCGCACGCTGCGCGCCGGCGCGGCCGTGTGGGCCGGCCTGATCGCGAAGGACGGCGGCGACCTTATCGGCTCGCTCGAGAGGCTGTGGGCCGGCGACACCGAGGGGGACCTGATGGGCGCCCGCCTCGCGTTCCAGCGCGGCGACGTCGCCCTCAGGCTGGGGCTCCACGAGACCGCGCGCGCCGAGCTCGACCACGCCCTCGCCGCCGCCGCGACCTACGGCGCCCTGCCCAGGGAGCGCGCGCGCTTCGCGGCCAGGCGCGGGACCCTCGCCCGCCTGATGGGCGACCTCCAGGCCGCGGCCGAGTGGTTCGACCTCGCCCGCGCCCTCACGGAGGAGGGCCCGGGCGACCGGCTCGAGGTCGCGTTCGGACTGGCCCGGGTCGAGGACGAGGCCGCGCTCGCCGCGCTCGCCGCCGGCGACCACGAGGCCGCCGTCGTGGCGCTCACGACCGCGATCGCGACGTTCAAGGAGTACCAGCAGCGCCGCGACGTCGACGCCAGCTTCCGCATCGCGCGCGCCGAGGTGCACCTCGCCACCGCCTACGCCCTGCGCGGCCTGAACGTGCCGCTGCGGCGCCCGCTGCCGCTGCCGACGCCCGAGCCGAACCGCGCCGACCTCGACCACGCCCTCGCCAGCCTCGGGGCCGTGATCAGGTCGGTGACCGACCCGCGCCGGCGCCAGCCGGCCGGCGCGTCGGCACTGCGCGGGCTCGTGCGCGAGGCGCGCCTGATGGCCGCCTACATCACGCCCGACCCCGACGCCGCGCTGGCCCTCGCCGAGGAGGCCGTGGCCGCCGCGCGCTTCGACTACCAGCGCTCCGCGGCGCACACGGCCAGGGGGCAGGCGCTGCTGCGCGCCGGCCGGCCTCAGGACGCCCTGGCCGCCGTGACGGCGGCGGAGGAGGCGCTGGCCCGCTCGACGACGGCGCTCTCCAGCGCCGTGCCCGGCGCGCCGCCCGAGTCGGGCGACCTGGGCCTCCACTCGCAGCACGTCGTGATCAGGGCCGTCGCCCACCTGCGCGCCGGCGACCAGGCGCAGGCCGCCGAGGTCCTCACGCGCTCCCTCGCCGACGAGCGCCTGGCGCCGTTCCACGAGGGCGTGCTGCGCGTGTTCGGCGAGGCCGCCGAGCGCGAGGCCGACCAGTCGTGGAAGCGCCACCGCAAGCTGCGTGCCGTGCTCGGCATCGGGGGCACCGGGCCCTCGACGCCCGCACGCCTCCCCGACGCGCTCGTCGCGGCCTGGCGCACCCGCACCGCCGCGCCCGTCTCCACCGGTCGGTGAAGCAGGCCGGCGCGCCCGAGGTCGGCGCGCCGGCCGCGCTCATCGCACCGTGCGCCGAGCCCGGGTTCCTGGCGGGGTTGAAGCCGCACCCGGGCCTCGACGCCTTCAGGCGCCCCGAGGCGCAGCACGCGGCCCTCGTCGACATCGCCGGCGAGGAGCGCGGCTGCGTCACCGCCGCCTACGACCCCGCCACGAACGAGCTCGTCGGCTACGTCGCGTTCCACGCCCCCTCCGAGGTCGAGACGTGGGGCGACGACAGGACCGGCGCGCTGGTCGAGCTCGGTGCCGTCGAGGTCGCCGACGCCTACCGCGGCCAGAGGCTCGCCGAGCGCCTGCTGGCCGCGTCGTTCGAGGGCGGCCGCTTCGACGACACCGTCGTCTTCGCCACGCTCTACCGCTGGCACTACGACCTGCCGCGCACCGGCCTGGGCGAGCTCGGTTACCGGCGCATGCTCGAGCGCCTCTACGGCACGGTGGGCCTCGTGCCCGTCGCGACCACCGACCCCGAGATCGCCCACGACCCCGCGAACCGCCTCGTCGCCAGGGTCGGCCCCCGCGCCCCCGAGGCCGTGGTTCGCGAGTTCGACCGGCTCAGGACCCGGCGCTGGTAGCCTCTCGAGGAGGACCCATGCTCGTTTCCGACGTCATGACACGCCAGGTCGTCGCGATCGGCCCCGACACGCCGATCCGCGACGTGCAGGCGCTCATGGAACAGCGCAACATCAGGCACTTCCCGATCCTCGAGTCACGCGCCGCGCCCGGCCAGCCCGACGCGCTGGTGGGCATCGTGTCGGACCGCGACGTGAGGCTCGTCGGCGCCGACCACCCGCGGGCGCCGAAGGGCGTGCGCGCCGCCGACGCCGTCAGCAAGCTGATGGTGCGGCAGGTCGTCACCGCCCACCCCGGCGACCCGATCGAGGAGACCGCCAAGACGATGCGCACGCGCAAGATCGGCGCGATGCCCGTCATGGACGAGGGCCGGCTGGTCGGCATCGTCACGGCCACGGACCTCCTCGACGCCCTCGTCACGATGTCCGGCGTCAGGCAGGCGGCGTCGCGGCTCGAGGTCGAGGTGCCGAACCGGCCCGGGGCGCTGGCCGAGCTCCTCGGGCTCGTCGCCGACCGGCGCGTGAACGTCGTCAGCGTCCTGACCACGCGCGGCGACGACGAGACCGTCACGTTCGTCCTGAGGGTGGCCACCGCCGACGGCCACGGCCTGGCCCGCTACCTGCGCGAGGCCGGCGTGAACGTCTCCTGGCCGCCCGACAAGCGGGCGGGGCCGTGAGCGCCGGGCCGTACGCGTTCGTCTTCGACCCCGAGCTCGCCCGGTTCCAGCTCGCGCCCGACCACCCGTTCAAGCCCGTCCGCTACGAGCTGGCCCGCACGCTCCTGCTGGCCGCCGGCGCCCTCGACCCCGCCGAGGTCGTGGCGCCGGCAGCGATCGGCGACGACGACCTCAGGACCGTCCACGACGAGCGCTACGTCGCCGTCGTCAGGGCCGCGTCCGCGCCGGCCACGCGGCCGTCCGACCCGGAGCTGCAGCGCCACGGCCTGGCGACGGCCGACAACCCGGTGTTCGACCGCATGCACGAGCTGGTCAGGGGCGTCGTCGCCGCTACCGTCACGGCCGTCGACCTCGTGGCCACCGGCCGCGCGCTGCGGGCCGCCAGCCTCGCCGGCGGGCTCCACCACGCCCTGAGGGACCGCGCCTCGGGCTTCTGCGTCTACAACGACCTGGCCGTGGCGATCAGGCGCGCCGTCGACAGGCACGGCCTGCGCGTGGCCTACGTCGACGTCGACGCCCACCACGGCGACGGCGTCCAGTGGCTGTTCTACGACGAGCCACGCGTGCTCACGGTCAGCCTGCACGAGTCGGGCCGCTACCTCTTCCCCGGCACCGGCTTCACCTACGAGACCGGCAACGGCGCCGGACGGGGCACCGCGGTGAACATGCCGCTCGAGCCGTTCACCGACGACGACAGCTTCGCGGAGTCCTTCGACGCCGTCGTGCCGCGGGCGCTGAGGCGCTTCGCCCCCGACCTGATCGTGGCGCAGGCCGGCGCCGACATGCACCACCGCGACCCCCTGGCCGACCTCGCGCTCACGCTGCGCGGCATGCGCCACGCCTACGCGCGGCTCGTGGAGCTGGCCGACGAGCTGACGGGCGGGCGCCTGGTCCTCACGGGCGGGGGCGGCTACGACGCCTACCGCACGGTGCCGCGCGCCTGGGCCTGGGCCTGGGCCGCCCTGGCCGGACGGGAGCTCCCGGCGGCGGTGCCGCCTGCCTGGCGCGAGGAGTGGGGGCCGCGCCTGGGCGTGGAGCTGCCGGCACGGTTCGACGACGAGCCGCCCGAGCCGTCGCCGCGGCGCGACCAGGTGGCGAGCCGGAACCGCTCGGTCGCCGAGCGGCTCATGGCCCAGCTCGAGGAGATCTGGCAGGAGGCGCCCGTCGCCTGAGGGAGGCAGCATGCGCGTAGGTTTCGTAGGTCTCGGCACGATGGGGGCGCCCATGGCCAGGCGCCTGCTGGCGGCGGGGCACGACGTCACGGTCCACAACCGCACGCGCGAGCGCGAGGAGCCGCTGGCGGC
>DATGNP010000049.1:0-15268 GCA_035306665.1 Trueperaceae bacterium | reverse complement strand
GATGGGCAGCACGCGCCCGCGCAGCGTGATCTCGCCGGTCATGGCGACGTCGCCGCGGACCTTCCGGCCCGTGAGGGCGCTCACCACGGCCGTGGCCATGGCGATGCCGGCCGACGGGCCGTCCTTCGGCGTGGCGCCCTCCAGCACGTGCACGTGCAGGTCGTGCTTCTCGTGGAAGTCCGCCGGGATGCCGAACTCGTCGGCGTTGCGGCGCAGGTAGGCGATGCCCGCCTGGGCGCTCTCCTTCATCACGTCTCCCAGCTGACCGGTGAGCGTGACGTTGCCCTTGCCCGGCATCACCACGGCCTCGATGTCGAGGGTCACCCCGCCCACCGAGGTCCACGCCAGGCCGTGCGAGAGGCCGACCTGCGGCTCCTTCTCGGCCTTCTCGTCGCGGAAGGGCGGGACGCCGAGGAGCTCGCGCACCTTCACCTCGTCGATGACCTTGGTCTCCTCCCAGGGCTCGCTGAGGTAGGCCTTGGCCATCTTGCGCGCGGCCTTGGCGATCAGCCTGTCGAGGTTGCGCACCCCGGCCTCGCGCGTGTACTCGGTGACGATGCGCTGGATGGCGCCGTCGGTGACCTCGAGGCGCTCCTCGAGGCCGTGGTCCTTGAGCTGCCGCGGGACGCGGTAGCGCTTGGCGATCTCGACCTTCTCGGGCAGCGTGTAGCCCGGGATCTGGATGACCTCCATGCGGTCGAGGAGCGGCCGCGGGATCGTTGACAGCGTGTTCGCCGTCGTGACGAACATGACCTTCGAGAGGTCGTAGGGGATCTCGAGGTAGTGGTCGACGAAGGTGTTGTTCTGCTCGGGGTCGAGGACCTCGAGCAGCGCCGAGGAGGGGTCGCCCCGGAAGTCGGCGGTCATCTTGTCGACCTCGTCGAGGAGGAAGACCGGGTTGATCGTGCCGGCGGTCTTCATGCCCTGGATGATGCGGCCGGGCAGGCTGCCGATGTACGTGCGCCTGTGCCCGCGGATCTCGGCCTCGTCGCGGACGCCGCCCAGGCTCATGCGCACGAACTTGCGGTTCAGGCTGCGGGCGATCGACTTGCCCAGGCTCGTCTTGCCGACGCCGGGCGGGCCCACGAGGCAGAGGATCGGCGCCTTGTAGTCGGAGTCCTGGCGGTCCTTGGTGAGCTGTCTGACGGCGAGGAACTCGACGATGCGCTCCTTGGGCTCCTCGAGGGCGTAGTGGTCCTCGTCGAGGACCTCCTGGCTGTGCTTGACGTCGAGGTGCTCCTCGTCCATCTCCGACCAGGGGAGGTCGAGGATGGTGTCGAGGTAGGTGCGCACGACGGTAGCCTCGGGCGAGCCGGCCGCCATCTTCTCGAGGCGGTCGATCTCCTTGAGCGCGCGCTCGCGCGCGTGCTCGGGCATCTCCTTCTCCTCGACCTTCTTGCGCAGCTCCTCGGTCTCGGAGGCCTCGTCGTTCCCGAGCTCCTTCTGGATCGCCTTCATCTGCTCGCGCAGGAAGTACTCGCGCTGGTTCGAGTCCATCTGCTGCTTGACGCGAGCGCTGATCTGCTTCTCGGTCTCGAAGCGCTCGAGGTCGCGGGTCAGGAAGCCGTAGACGAGCTCCAGGCGCTTCGCGACGTCGGTCTCCTCGAGGGCGGCCTGCTTGTCGGCGACGTCCCAGGTGGAGTACTTGGCGATGAGGTCGGCCAGCGGCCCCGGCTCCTTCATGCCCCGCAGGTTCTCGAGGTGGAACGAGTCCAGCCTCAGGTTCTTGTTCTGCTGGGCGTACTCGCCGAAGGCGGACTTGACCTGCTCGACCAGCGCCTGCGTGCGCGCCGAGGCGGCCTCGGCGGTCGACTCGGAGAGCGTGGTCACGCGGGCCCTGAGCGAGGGGCCGGCGAGGTACTCGTCGATGCGGGCGCGCTCGCGGCCCTCGACGAGGACCTGGAGCGTGTCGTTGGGCAGCCTGATGACCTGCTTGACGACGGCCAGCGTGCCGACGGAGTAGAGGTCGTCGCCGGCGGGGTCGTCGACGCGAGCGTCCCGCTGGACGACGAGCACGACGCGGTTGTCGCCGGCCTGCGCCTCCTCCAGCGCGCGCTTCGACTTGGGCCGACCCACGTCGACGTTCTCGAGCGTGCGCGGCAGCACGACCTGCGTGCGCAGCGCGATGACGGGTAGCTCCCAATCCATGCGCCCAGTAGAACCCCGCCGCCGGCGGGCGCTCCGTAAGGTGGCTGACTACCGCCCGCGGCCCGTGAGCCAGCTTACGAACGCGCTTCCCGACCTCCCGGGGCGCCCCCTCACAGCTCGAGCGGCGCGCCCAGCTCAGGGCAGCGCACGCGCCGCCCCGCCGCGCGGCGGTCGGCCGCGAAGGCGTCCATCACGTCGGGCTCGCCGTGCACGAGGAGCAGCTCGGCGTCGGGCGAGCGCGACAGGAACGCCAGCAGGTCGTCGCGGTCGGCGTGCGCGGAGAAGCCGCCGATCGTGTGGATGCTGGCCTTCACCGCGATGTCCTCGCCGAAGATCTTGACCATCTTGGCGCCGTCGACCAGCGCGCGGCCCAGCGTCCCGCGGGCCTGGTAGCCGACGACGACGACGCTGGCGGCCTCGCGCCACAGGTTGTGCTTGAGGTGGTGGAGCACGCGGCCGCCGGTCATCATCCCCGAGCCGGCGATGATCACGGCGCCGGCGTGGACGTCGTTGATGCGCATCGACTCCTCGGTCGTGACCGTGAACGTCAGGGACGGCGGGTCGAAGGGGTCCTCGCCGCGCGCGAACACCGCCTTCACCTCGGGCTCGAGCTCGGAGTTGCCGTGGCGGTAGAGGTGCGTGACCTTCGTCGCCATCGGTGAGTCTAGATAGACCGGTAGGTCCGGAATCCGGCCCGCAGCCTTCAGGCGGTAGAGCTCGTAGAGCACCTGCTGCGCGCGCTCCACGGCGAACGTCGGGATGATCACGTTCCCGCCGGCCTGTACGGCGCGCATCAGCACCTCCTCGAACTCCTGCCGGGTCGCCTCGAGCGAGCGGTGCGTGCGGTCGGCGTACGTCGTCTCGACCACGACGGCGTCGGCGCCCTGGGGCGGCTCGGCCGTGGGGTGGAGCGCGTTCTGCCGGTTGCCGAGGTCGCCCGAGAACACGACCTTGCGGCCCTCGGCCTCGACCTCGAGGTAGGCGCTGCCGAGGATGTGCCCGGCCTGCCGGTAGGCGACCCGCACGCCGGGGGCGGCCTCGAACGGCGTGCCGAACGCCACCGGCCGGAAGCGCGCGATCGCCTCCTCGGCGTCGGCGGCCGTGAACAGCGGCCCCGGCACCGTGTGCGCCCTGCCCGCCCGCGCCGCCTTCCTCAGGTCGCGCGCGTGGTCCTCGGCCTGCAGCGAGGCCGCGTCCCTGAGGATCACGGCCGCGATCTCGCGCGTCGACGCCGTCGCGAGGAAGGGGCCGGCGTAGCCCCGCTCGACGAGCAAGGGCAGGCGCCCGACGTGGTCGAGGTGACCGTGCGTGACGAGCACGGCGTCGAGCTCGCGCGCGTCGAACGGGAACGGCTCGCGGTTCAGGGCCTCGAGCTCGCGCGGGCCCTGGAACAGGCCGCAGTCGACGAGGAGGCGCTGGCCCGCGGCCTCGAGGAGGTGACAACTGCCCGTCACCGTCCGCGCCGCCCCCGCGCTCGTCAGCCTCACGCCGCGACCCAGGTGAGGCGGCCGCCTGCGAGGCGCGCCACGACACGGCCGGTCTCGCGCAGGTGGGAGAGGTAGGCGGAGACGGTGCAGAGGTTGAGGTGGAAGCGCGGCAGGTCGTCCATGGCGAGGTCCAGCGCGTCGCCGACCGCCGCCAGCACGTCCTCGGTCGACGACCCGCGGCACGCTGCCAGCACGGCGTCCTCGGCGCGGGCGACGGCGGCCGCGTTGGCCGCGACGATGCCCTCGACGTCGGTCGTCGCCTCACCGTGGCCGGGGAGCAGGACGCGCGCGCCGCCCCCGGCGACGACCGCGTGGGCCGCCTTCTGTGCCCCCACGTCCTGCCCGAACGGCAGCGGGTAGCGCGCCAGCGTGGCGGGGCCGAACACGGCGTCGGAGGCCAGGAGCACGTCGTCGACCTTGACGGCGACCATGCGGTGCGCGTGCCCGCGCACGTCGAGGAGCTCGAGCCGCAGGCCGGCGACCTCGAGGGGCCCGGCCTCGACCTCGACGTGGACGGGGGAGGGCTTGGCCTGCAGCCACTTAGTCGTCATCTCGGGCGGCGGCTTGGCGCCGTGGAAGAGGTAGACGGGCTCGAGGTACGGCGCGCGGATCACGGCCGCCTCGAAGGGCGGCGCGTGGACGACGGCCTCCGGGTACTGCCTGACGAGGTAGTCGTTGCCGCCGAAGTGGTCGGCGTGGCTGTGGGTGTTGACGATGGCGGCGAGCGTGAGGCCCAGCTCCTCGAGCGCCCGCCGCAGGCGGCGCCCGTGGTCGGAGTCCTGGCCGGTGTCGACGATGACCGCCCGGCCGTCGTCGCCGGCGACGATCGCGGAGTTGACGGCGCCCGTCAGCGCGTAGACGCGGTCCGAGAGCTGGGTGGGCGGCTCGTGCTTGGCCATGCCCAACGCTAACAAGGACGCGCCTCGCGTCGGGCGCGGCGCTCGCGGTCGGCGGGCCGTCGGCCACGGGGCGCCCGGCGGCGACGGCCCCGGCGACCGCCGCGGGTCGCGAGGGCCGGGGCGCCGCGGGTCCTCAGCCGGGGCGCCGCGGGCCCTCAGCCGGTACGCCGCGGGCCCTCAGCCGGTACGCCGGAAGCGCGCCAGGTAGAAGCCGTCGAGCCCGCCCACGGGTAGCAGGTAGGCGCCCACCGTCGCCGGCACGAACGTCCCCGGCGCCTCGGGAGCGGGCAGGGGCTCGAAGCCGGCTTCGGACCGCAGGAACGCGGCGGCGACCGCGACGCCCTCGTCGGGCGTGAGCGAGCAGACGGCGTAGAGGAGCGTGCCGCCCGTCGCCACCGACCGGGCCGCGGCACGCAGCATCGCGGCCTGCCGGGCGGCGAGGCGCGGCAGGTCGTCCGGCTCGAGGCGCAGCTTGATCTCGGGGTTGCCACGCAGCGTACCGGTGCCGCTGCAGGGGGCGTCCAGCAGGACCCGGTCGCCGGGCGCGACCTCGGGGCCCGGCCAACCGGCGGTGAGGTCGGCGACGACGTGCTCGGCCTCCAGGCCCAGCCGTGCCAGGTTGCGCCGCGCGACGCGCGCGCGCTTCTCGGAGACCTCGAACGCCACGACGCGCGCCCCGGCGGCGGCGAGCGTGGCGGTCTTGACGCCGTGCCCGGCGGCGAGGTCGTAGACCAGCTCGCCCGGCCCCGCCCCCAGCAGCTTCGCGGCGTACAGCGACGACGGGTTCTGCGGCTGCACGAGCCCCGCGCGGAACGCGCCGAGGTCGGCCAGCGGGACCGGGGAGCGGACCGACAGCGAGCGCGGCCACGCCGCCCCCGTCACGTCGGGCGGGAGGGGGAGGTCGGGGCCCGGCCGCACCTCGCAGCCCTGGGCGGTCAGGGCCTCCTCGGCCTCGGGCCGGAGGGCCGTGAGCCACAGGGGTTCGGGCGCGAGCATCGCGCGCGCCGCGACCGCCGCCTCGGCCCGCCCCAGCGCGCGGACGAAGCGCTCGAACAGCCACGGCGGCAGGGAGAGGTCCCTCACCGGGTCGGGGTCGGCGTCGGACGCGCCTTCCCGCCCTTCGTCCCCCGCCTCGCGCGCCAGGCGCCTGAGCACGGCGTTCACCAGGCCGGCGTGGCGCGGGCTGCCGGCCTTCACGACGTCGACCCAGGCGCTCACGGCGGCGTAGGGGGGCGTGCCGCGGTGGAGGAGCTCGTACGCACCGAGGCACAGGGCGGCCCTCACGCGCGGAGGGAGGCGGTCGGGGTCCTCGAGGTAGCCGCCGAGCACGGCCCCCAAGCTCAGGTAGCGCCGCAGGGTGCCGTAAGCGAGGTCGGCCGCCAGCGAGCGGTCCTGGCCGCTCAGCTCGGCCGACCCCAGGGCCTCGTCGAGCGCCCGCGAGAGGTAGGCGCCCCCGAGGGCACGCACGACGACGGCGAGCGCGGTGGAGCGCGCGCTCGCCGTTGGTGACTCTGGCCCGGCGCCGTCAGGCGCCGCGGTCACTCGCGCTGTTCCTTGTACGACTCCACGGCGAACCTCACCGCCGTCCGCTCCTCGTCGTGGAGCTCCAGCTTGACGAACGAAGGGACCGTGACGAGGCCGAGCCCGTCCGCCTGTATGTACGACCGGGCGATGGCGATGGCCTTGACCGCCTGGTTGACGGCATGGGGACCGATGGCCTGGACCTCCACCTCACCCTCGTTTCGCAGCAAGGCGGCGATGGCTCCCGCGACCGAGTTCGGCCGTGAAGAACCGGAGACACGAAGGATTTCGATGGCCAACCTCCCCGCCTGAAACGGTGTGCCACAGTGTGCATCATCGCCGCTCAGCGCGCAACTGCCGCCGTCACCGCGCGCCGGCGCGTGTTGACACCTCCCGGGAGCGCACATATACTCCCCCGCAATGACCGGGCAGCCGACTGGTGTGGTCCTCGTCTCCGGCCTGCTACTAGGCCCAGGGGGTCGCGCCTGTTGACCGTCTAGGTCGGTCGAACGGCAGTCAGTGCCCCGCCGCTACGTTCTCGCAGCGGCGGGGCTCGCTCTTTGGGAGCAACCGGGAGGTGCGGGTGAAGGGTTCAGAGGTGGTCATGAAGATGCTCGAGCGGCACGGCGTCGAGGTCGTGTTCGGGCATCCGGGCGGCGCGATCATGCCGGTGTACGACGCCCTCTACGACTCGAGCGTGAAGCACGTGCTGGTGCGTCACGAGCAGGCCGGCGCGCACATGGCCGACGCCTACTACCGGGCGAGCGGCAAGGTGGGCGTCTGCTTCGCGACCTCGGGACCGGGCGCGACGAACCTGGTCACGGGCCTGGCGACGGCCCACATGGACTCGTCGGCGGTCGTGGCGATCACGGGCAACGTCGCGACCGGCCTGATCGGCACCGACGCCTTCCAGGAGGCCGACGTCTACGGCATCACCAGCGCGGTCACCAAGCACAACTACCTGGTCAAGGACGTCGCCGACCTCCCGCGCGTGATCACCGAGGCGTTCCACATCGCCGCCACGGGCCGCCCCGGACCCGTGCTCGTCGACGTGCCCAAGGACGTGCAGCTCGCCGACTACGACGGCCCCCTCGAGGCCGAGGTCGACCTGCCCGGCTATCGGCCCACCTACGTCGGCAACGCCCGCCAGATCGAGAGGGCGGCCGAGGCGATCCTCGGCGCCAAGCGGCCCGTGATGATCGTCGGCGGCGGCGGCCAGGCGGCCCCCGACGAGGTCGTGGCCTTCGCCGAGCACACCGGTATCCCCGTGATCACGACGCTGATGGGCATCGGCGCCTACCCACCCGGCCGCGACAACGCCCTGGGCATGCCCGGCATGCACGGCACGGTGACCGCGAACCGCGCGATCACGCACTGCGACCTGATCCTCGGCGCCGGCCTGCGCTTCGACGACCGCGTGACGGGCAAGATCAGCCGCTTCGCGCCCAACGCGACCGTGGTGCACATCGACATCGATCCCGCCGAGATCACGAAGCTCGTCAAGGCCCACGTGCCCGTCGTGGGCGACCTCCGCGACGTGCTGCCCCGCCTGCGCGCCCTGCTGCCGCGCCTCGACGTCGCGCCGTGGCGCGAGCAGCTCGCCGGCTGGAAGGCCAAGTACCCGGAGCGCTACAAGACCGACAAGCCGCTGGTCTCGCAGGAGGTCCTCGAGATGCTGCGGCGGGCCGCCGGCGAGTGCATCGTCACGACCGAGGTCGGCCAGCACCAGATGTTCGCCGCGCGGCTCTTCCCGACCACCAAGCCGCGCAGCTTCATCACCTCGGGCGGCCTGGGGACGATGGGCTTCGGGCTGCCGGCGGCGATCGGGGCCGCCTTCGCGCGCCCGGGCGAGCCCGTCGTGTGCGTGGCCGGGGACGGCAGCGTGCAGATGAACGTGCAGGAGCTCGCGACCCTCGCCAAGCACCGCCTGCCCGTCGTCATCGCGATCCTGAACAACGGGATGCTGGGGATGGTCAGGCAGTGGCAGGAGCTCTTCCACGCCCAGCGCTACTCCGAGGTCTACCTCGCCGACTCGAACCCCGACTTCGCCAAGCTCGCCGCCGCCTACGGCATCGAGGGCCACAACGTCTTCGACCGGGAGCACGCCGCGCGCGTGATACCCGAGGCCCTCGCGAAGGGCGAGCCGGTCCTCCTCAACTTCCTCGTCTACGAGGCCGAGAAGGTGTGGCCCATGGTCCCGGCCGGCGCCGGCGTCGACGAGATGATCATCGGGGACCAGGAGCCCGACGCCTTCGAGACCCACGCCGAGCGCGAGGAGGTGCCGGCGTGAACGTTTCCCGTCACGTGCTGTCGGTGACCGTGCGCGACCAGCCGGGCGTGCTGCTGCGGATCGCCGGGCTCTTCGCCCGTCGCGGCTACAACATCGAGTCGCTCTCGGTCGCGCAGACCGAGCGCCCCGGCCTCTCGCGCACGACGTTCGTCGTGACCGGCGAGGACACGACCGTCGAGCAGGTCACGAAGCAGCTCCAGAAGCTCATCGACGTCCTCACCGTCGTCGACCACTCGAACTCGGCGTACGTCGGCCGCGAGCTGATGCTCATCAAGGTCGCCGTCAGGACGCCGGACGACAGGGTCGAGATCAGGCAGATCGCGCAGGACTTCAGGGCCCGCATCGTCGACGTCGCCAGGGAGGCCCTCACGTTCGAGGTCACCGGCGACGAGGGCAAGCTCGGCGCCTTCATCAACCAGATGCGCCCGTTCGGGATCGTCGAGCTGGTCCGCACCGGCATGGTCGCCCTCGAGCGCACCGAGCAGGAGAGGGGGCGGGCGAAGGCCGCATGAGACGACTAGCCGGGCCCCGCTAGGCCGCGGCGCGCCCTCTCGCGGCGCGCGCGACATCCCACGCCGTCACCGGGCGTCCCGTTCGGGCGCGAGAGCATCACCAGCGCCTCCCGAGAGGAGGCAGAGAGAAGGCACAGCGCATGGCGAAGATCTTCTACGACTCCGACGCGGACCTCACCGACCTCAAGGGCCAGACGATCGCGATCATCGGCTACGGCTCCCAGGGCCACGCCCACGCCCTCAACGCCCGCGACTCCGGCTGCGACGTCGTCGTCGGCCTCAGGCGCGGCTCTAACTCGTGGGCGGCGGCCGAGGCGGCCGGGCTGCGGGTGATGGAGGTCGCCGACGCCGCCGCGGCCGGCGACATCGTGATGATCCTCCTGCCCGACGAGGTACAGGGCCGCGTCTACCGCGAGCAGGTCGAGCCGCACCTCGAGCCCGGCAACGCCCTGGCGTTCGCCCACGGCTTCAACGTCCACTTCCACCAGATCACCCCGCCCAAGGCCGTCGACTGCTTCATGGTCGCGCCGAAGGGCCCCGGCCACCTCGTGCGCCGCACCTACCGCGCCGGCGGCGGCGTGCCGTGCCTGCTCGCCGTCCACCAGGACGCTACGGGCGGCGCGCAGAAGCGCGCACTCGCCTACGCCAAGGCGATCGGGGGCACGCGCGGCGGCGTCCTGGCGACGACGTTCAAGGAGGAGACCGAGACCGACCTCTTCGGCGAGCAGGCCGTGCTCTGCGGCGGCGTCACCGCGCTGATGCAGGCGGGCTTCGAGACCCTCGTGAACGCCGGCTACCAGCCCGAGCTCGCCTACTTCGAGTGCGTTCACGAGATGAAGCTCATCGTCGACCTCATCTACGAGGGCGGCTTCGAGAAGATGCGCCACTCGATCTCGAACACGGCCGAGTACGGCGACTACGTCACGGCCCCGAAGATCGTCACAGACGACGTGAGGAAGGCGATGCAGGAGGTGCTGAAGAACATCCGCTCCGGCGCCTTCGCGCGCGAGTTCCTGCTCGACAACGACGTCGGCCAGCCGACCTTGAAGACCGGCAGGCGCAACGCCGCCGAGACCCAGCTCGCGCAGGTGGGCGCGTCCCTCAGGGCGATGATGCCGTTCATCGGCCGCCAGGAGGAGGTCGAGGAGGGACCGCAGGAGGTAGGCGCATGAGCTACGTCCGCTTCTTCGACACGACGCTGCGCGACGGCGAGCAGAGCCCGGGCGTGGCTCTCAACGCCGCCCAGAAGCTCGAGATCGCGCACGCCCTCGCCAGGCTCGGCGTCGACGTCATAGAAGCGGGCTTCCCGATCACCAGCCAGGGCGACTTCGAGTGCGTGCGCGCGATCGCCCGCGAGGTCGAGGGCCCGATCGTGTGCGCGCTGGCGCGCACCCACGTCGCCGACATCGACAGGGCGGCGCAGGCCCTCGAGCCGGCGCGGCGGCCGATGATCCACATCTTCACCTCGGCCAGCGACGTGCACCTGGAGCACATGCTCAGGAAGACCCGGGACGAGGTCCTCGCGCTCTCCGACGAGATGGTCCGCTACGCCAGGCGCTACGCCGAGGAGGTCGAGTTCAGCGCCCAGGATTGCATGCGCGCCGACCCCGAGTTCGTCTACGCCCTCGTGCGCACCGCGATCGCCGCCGGCGCGACGACGATCAACATCCCCGACACGACCGGCTACGGCACCCCGCAGGAGTACGGCGGCCTGATCCGCGCCATCTTCGAGAACGTGCCGGAGGCCAGGGGCGTGCGCATCAGCACCCACTGCCACGACGACCTCGGCATGGCCGTCGCGAACTCGCTCGCGGCCGTCGAGGCCGGCGCCACCCAGGTCGAGGCCACGATCAACGGCATCGGCGAGCGCGCCGGCAACACCTCGCTCGAGGAGGTCGCGATGGCGCTCTACACGCGCGCCGACCACTACGGGGTGAGGATCGGGATCAACACGCGCGAGATCTACCGCGTCAGCAAGCTCGTCGAGCGCCACACCGGGATGATGGTGCCGGCGAACAAGGCCGTGGTGGGGGAGAACGCCTTCGCGCACGAGTCCGGCATCCACCAGGACGGCGTGATCAAGAACCGCGAGACGTACGAGATCATGAACGCCGAGCTCGTCGGCCGCGACGCCGGCGTGCTCGTGATGGGCAAGCACTCGGGCCGGCGCGCGTTCCGCAAGACGCTCGAGGAGCTCGGCTACGCCAACGTGCCCGACGACCGCCTCGCCGCCGTGTTCGCGCGCTTCAAGGACCTCTGCGACCGCAAGAGCCGCGTGACGAACGAGGACATCAGGGCCCTGATGGACGACGAGGCCGGGCGCGTGCCCGAGGCGTACGTCCTGAAGAGCGTCCAGTTCCAGTCGGGCACGAACATGGTGCCGGTCGCGACCGTGACGCTCGAGACCGACACCGGGCCCGTGACGCTGGCGGCCACCGGCGACGGCCCGGTCGACGCCGTCTACCACGCGATCGAGGCGATCACCGGCCTGCCGCTGGAGCTCGACTCGTTCGACATCCGGAGCGTCGGCTCCGGCAAGGACGCGCTGGGCGAGGTCACGATCCGCGTGCGCCAGGGCTCGCGGCTGGTACAGGGCCGCGGCCTCTCGACCGACGTCGTCGAGGCCGCCGCGAAGGCTTACGTCGACGTGCTGAACAAGCTCGCCGTCGGGCAGGTGAGGGACCAGGCGGCCGCCGCGCCCGCGGTGGCCACCGACTGACCCGCGCGGGCGGGCCTGCCGGGCGCGCCCGCGCCGTATACCACGAGCAGGCCAGCCGCGCACGCGGGCGCTCGCCGCGCTTGACACAGCCCGGCGAGCGCCCTTACCGTTACGGCCAACGTTCGGCCGGGCACCGCGCGCACGACCCAGCGCGCCGCGACGAGCGTGCGCCTCGCTGACGACCGCATCCGCGTCGACGTAGCGCCGTCAGGGTCGGCCTGCCAGGGATAGAGGAGCAGCGACCATCGGGCGCCGAGGCCTCCGCGACAGCCGGGAGGTGGCGTCCCCGTGTGGACCGATTTCACGAAGCTGAGCTGGCCCGAGGAGCGTGACGCCTGCGGCGTCGGCTTCGTCGCCCACGTCGGCGGCAGGGCCTCCCACGACGTCCTCGCCCACGGCCTCACGGCGCTGGCGAACCTGGCCCACCGCGGCGCCGTCAGCGCCGACGGGCTCACCGGCGACGGCGCCGGCGTCCTCACGCAGGTGCCCCACCGCCTGTTCCGGCGCGAGCTCGAGGCCCGCGGCGTCCGCCTCGACCGCGACCGCGACCTCGCCGTCGGCATGTTCTTCGTCGCCAACGACGCCCCCGCCGAGCGGGTGTTCGCGCTCGTCAAGGACGAGGTCGCCAGGAGCCCCCTCGAGGTGCTGGCCTGGCGCACGCCGCCCGTCGACCCCGAGGCGCTGGGCGCGCAGGCGCTGGCGCGCATGCCGCACATCCGCCAGGTCCTCCTCAGGCGGCCGCGGTGGCAGGGCGAGGCCGCCTTCGAGCGCACGCTCTACCTCACCCGCAAGCGCGTCGAGAGGCGCCTGCGCGACGCCGGCCTCGGCCGGGCCTACGTCTGCTCGCTCTCCAGCCGCACGATCGCGTACAAGGGCCTGCTAGGGGCCGCGCAGCTCCCGCGCTTCTACCTCGACCTCGCCGACCCCGACTACGAGACCGCCGTCTGCGTCTTCCACCAGCGCTACAGCACGAACACGTTCCCGCGGTGGTCGCTGGCGCAGCCGTTCCGCCTCCTGGCGCACAACGGCGAGATCAACACGCTGCAGGGCAACGTGAACTTCATGCGCGCGCGCGAGGCCAGGCTCACGGGCCGCGTGTGGGGCGACGAGGTCAGGGACCTCGTGCCGGTCATCGAGGAGGGCGCCTCCGACTCGGGCGCGCTCGACAACGCCCTGGAGCTCTTGACGCTCTCGGGCCGCGACCTGCCGCACGCGCTGATGATGCTGCTGCCGCAAGCGTACGAGAACGACCCCGAGGTCGACCCCGACCTGCGCGGCTTCTACGACTACCACGCGACCCTGATGGAGCCCTGGGACGGCCCCGCCGCCCTCGCCGTCAGCGACGGCCGCTTCGCCGTGGCGGCGCTGGACCGCAACGGCCTGCGCCCGCAGCGCTACTGGCTCACCGCCGACGACCTGCTCGTCGTCGCCTCCGAGGCCGGCGTGCTCCCGACCGAGGCGGACCGCGTCGTCGAGCGCGGCCGCCTGGGGCCCGGCCGCATGCTCGTCGTCGACCTCCTCGAGGGCCGGCTCCTGCGGGACGCCGAGGTCAAGGCGCGCTACGCCGCCAGGCGGCCGTACGGCACGTGGGTCGAGCGCTACGGCGTGACCCTCGAGCCGGCGGAAGGAGCCCCCGAGGAGCCCCTGGAGGGCTCTGCCCTGCGGCAGGCGCAGCAGGCGTTCGGCTACCACGCCGAGGAGTACGACCGCATCTTCGAGCCCATGGCCCTGCGCGGCGAGGCGCCCGTCGGGTCGATGGGCGACGACACGCCGCTGGCAGTGCTCTCGGCGCAGCCGCAGCTCACCTACCGCTACTTCAAGCAGCGCTTCGCGCAGGTCACGAACCCGCCCATGGACCCGCTGCGCGAGAGGCTGGTGATGTCGCTGGGCACCGTCGTCGGACCGCGCGCCAGCGTCCTCGACGAGGAGCCCGAGGCCGCGCGCGTCCTGCGCTTCCCCGGGCCCGTGATCTCGGCCGCCCAGCTGCGGGCGCTGATCGACCAGCCCGTCCTCGCCACGGCCGTCCTCGACTGCACGTTCGTCGTCGGCTCCGGCGCGAAGGGGCTGGCCAGGGCGTTCGAGGAGATCGCCGACAGGGCGCAGGACGAGGTCGCCTCCGGCGTCTCTGTGCTGGTCCTCTCCGACAGGGCCTTCGGCCCCGAGCGCGCCCCCGTCCCCATGCTCCTGGCGGTCGGCGCCGTGCACCACCGGCTCCTCCTGGTGGGCCGGCGCAGGCGCGCCGCGATCGTGTGCGACACCGGCGAGCCGCGCGAGGACCACCACTTCGCCTGCCTCATCGGCTTCGGCGCGGCGCTCGTCCACCCCTACCTCGCGCTCGCCACGGCGCGGGACGTCGCCAAGGGCGGCAAGCACCGGGGGCCGAGCGACGCGGACGAGGCCGAGGCGCGGTACGTGGCGGCGGTCGAGAAGGGCCTCCTGAAGACGATGTCGAAGATGGGCATCAGCACGCTCGCCGCCTACCGCGGCGCGCAGGTGTTCGAGCAGGTGGGGCTGGCGGCGGACGTCGTCGAGCGCTACTTCCACGGCACGCCGGGCGTGACCGGCGGCGCCGACCTCGGCGTGCTGGCCCGCGACGCGTGCGCGCTCCACGCCGAGGCGTTCCCCGAGGCCGCCGAGAAGCTGCCCGACCGGGGCGTCTACCGCTTCCGGAAGGCCGGCGAGTACCACGCGCTGAACCCCGACGTGTTCAAGCCGCTGCACAAGGCCGTCCGCACCGGCTCGGCCGAGGCCTTCGCCGAGTACGCGCGCGCCGTCGACGAGCGTCCCGCGACGAGCGTGCGCGACCTCCTGGCCGTCGAGCCGGCCGGGCCGCCGCTCGACCTCGACGAGGTCGAGCCGATCGCCGACGTGCTCGCGCGCTTCACGACGCAGGCGATGAGCCACGGCTCGGTCTCGCGCGAGGCGCACGAGGCGCTCGCGGTCGCGATGAACCGGCTCGGCGGACGCAGCAACTCGGGGGAGGGCGGCGAGGACCCGGCGCGCTTCGCGCCGTTCGGGCGCGACATGCCCGAGCGCAGCCTCGCCCCTGGCTGGCACCCGCGGGCCGGCGACCTGGCGAACAGCGCCATCAAGCAGGTGGCCTCTGGCCGCTTCGGCGTCACTCCCCACTACCTGGTCAGCGCCAGGGAGATCGAGATCAAGATGGCACAGGGCTCGAAGCCGGGCGAGGGCGGCCAGATCCCCGGCTTCAAGGTCTCGGAGGAGATCGCCGCGATAAGGCGCTCCGTGCCGGGCGTGACGCTGATCAGCCCGCCGCCGCACCACGACATCTACTCGATCGAGGACCTCGCGCAGCTGATCCACGACCTCAAGCGCGTCAACCCCGACGCGCGCGTGGGCGTGAAGCTCGTCGCGAGCACCGGCGTCGGCACGATCGCGGCCGGCGTCGCGAAGGGCTACGCCGACTACGTCCAGGTGTCCGGGCACGACGGCGGCACGGGGGCGAGCCCGCTGGCGTCGGTCAAGCACTCCGGCCTGCCGTGGGAGCTCGGCCTGGCCGAGACGCAGCGCACGCTCGTCGCCAACGACCTGCGCGGGCGGGTGCGGCTGCGCGTCGACGGCGGCCTCAAGACGGCCCGCGACGTCGTCGTCGCGGCCGCCCTCGGCGCGGAGGAGTACGGCTTCGGCACGGTCGCGCTGGTGGCGCTCGGCTGCGCGATGATCCGCCAGTG
>DATGNP010000048.1:0-4655 GCA_035306665.1 Trueperaceae bacterium | reverse complement strand
CAGCCTCCCCACGTCGTGGTGGAGCAGGTTCTGGCCGAACGTCACGCGCCCGCGGGCGTCGCGGCGGTAGCGGGCGAGGGTGCGCAGCGGCTCGCGGCCGACGGCGGCCGTCGCGGGGTCGACGGTGGGGACCGCGCAGCGCGTGCAGGGCTTGGCCACGGTGAAGGCGACGTCGCCGACGGTGAGCGACTCCCAGCCGTCCTCGGCGTGGGGCTCGCAGCCGGAGACGACGAGGTTCGGACGGAAGCGCTCCACCCCCACGGGCGGCTCGCCCCGCTCGGCGAGCTTGGCGTTGAGGAGGTCGACGGCGGCCTGCGACAGCAGCAGGAACGGGTAGGCGTCGGCGAACAGCACCCGCGCGCCGAACGGCGGCGGCGTCGGCGGCACGCGCGCGGGCTCGCGCGGGACGTCCCTCCGGGCCGCGTCGCGGAAGCGCACCAGGCGGCGCCGCGCCCCGAGCAGGTCGCTCACGAGCTCGCTGGCCTCGCGTCCGGCCACGGCCGCCGCCACGGTGTCGCCCCAGACGGTGACGCGCGCGTCCGGGGCACCGGGGTCGTCCGCGAGGGGCACCCTGGCCTCGCCGTGGCCGGCGGCGGCGAGGACCAGCGCGTCGGGCGTCAGCGCCGTGTGCAGGAGCGCCAGGCGCGGCTCCTCCCGCTGGGTGACGAACCGGCCCGCGTCGTCGACGACCATCCAGCGGCGGTCGTGCCTCAGTCCGGTCGCGACGACCTCGGCCTCCGTCAGCGCGACGCCGCGGGCCGACTTCACGGGGTAGACGTAGAGCCCGGTGAGCCTCGGCTCCCCGCGTGAAGTGGTTCGTGGCAGCGCGTCCGCCGCGCGCGTAGCCTCCGCCATGCTCCCCTCTCGCCTCTCGCGCCGCGGCGCGCCCGGCCGAAGGGCCCGGCGGCTCGCGGTGACGAGAGCCTACCTCGCCGTCCTCGCGGCCCTGATCCTCGCCGTGGCCTGCGCCCCTGTGGGACGCGGCTCGCCGCAGCCTGCCGACCCCATGGCGACGGCGATGCTGACGGCCGTCAACGCCGCGCGCGCCGAGCCGCGCGCGTGCGGGGCCGAGGCCTTCCCCGCCGCTCCGCCCCTGCGGCTCAACGCCAGGCTCTCGGTCGCCGCGCAGGCCCACAGCGAGGACATGCGCGCGATGGGCGCCCTCACCCACACCGGTTCCGACGGCAGCGACGTCGTCAGGCGCGCCGAGCGGCAGGGCTACGCCTGGTCGCGGCTCGCGGAGAACGTCGCCTGGGGCTACGAGGACGTCCCCGGCGTCGTCGCGGGCTGGCTGGGGAGCCCCGGCCACTGCCGCAACATCATGAGCGCGGACCACGTCGAGCTGGGCGTCGGCCGCGCCGGCGCCTACTGGACGCAGGTGTTCGGGGCGCCGCGCTAGGGGGCGGACCGTTGAGGTCGGCTCGGTGCCGCGCTGGAGCGGGCCCGGCGCCTAGCCGGGGCGGCGGGCCGGGGAGGCCGCGACGCCTCGGCTTCGGCGCCCCCGGCGGCTAGCCGCGGGCGGCGGCCACGAACCTGACCCTGTCGCCCGGGCGCAGCTGCGCCAGGCGGGGCAGGTCCGCGGGGTGCACGAGCGCGGGCTTGGCGTAGCCGCCCAGGGTGCCGCGGTCGGCGAGGAGCACGATCGGGCTGCCGCCGGGCGGCACCTGCACCGCGCCCACGGGCACGCCTTCAGAGGTGACCTCGCCGCCGGGCACCGGCGCCCCCGCCAGCCTGACGCCGACCCGGTCGGCGGCCGACACCTCGAACGGGGCGCCCGTCAGCGCCGCCCAGGCCTCCGGCTCGTGCTGCGGCCCGGGCAGGAGGCGCAGGGTCGTCACGCTGCCGAACGGCCCAGCGCCGCGCCGCGCGCCCCCGTGGGGCACGAAGCCGCGGCCCGCCACGGCTCGCCGCGCGGCCGCGCGGCCGAGCACGTCGCCGGCGCGCAGCGGCCTCCCGACCAGGCCGCGCAGGTCGACGCTCGCGCTGCCGAGGAAGCGCCGCGACGCGACGCCGCCGGCGAGCGCCAGGTACGACCGTGCGCCGACGCCGGTGGGGGCGAACCTGAGCTCGTCCCCCGCCGCGAGCGCGAGGCTCGTGTAGGGCGGCGCGGCCTCGCCGCCGACGACGGGCGCCAGCGCGGGTCCCGTCACCGCCACGACGCAGGGAGCGAGCGCCCTGAGGACGGGGCCCGTCAGCGTCAGCTCCAGGAGCGGCGCGTCGGGCTCGTTGCCCACGAGCCGGTTCGCCAGCCGGGCGGCGGGCGCGTCGAGCGGGCCGCCGCGCGCCAGGCCGAAGCGGCCCTGCCCGAGCCTGCCCGCGTCGACGACGAGGTCGAGGAGCCCGGGCGCGACGACGGCAAGCGCCGGCAGGTGGGGGTCGGAGGGGAGGAGCTCGAGGGGCTCGGGGTCGGGAGGTACGGGCGCGGGGGACGTGGACCGCGCCGGCGCGGGGCCCGCGAGGCTCCCCGGCCCCTCGCCCGCGGCGGCGAAGCGCACGCGGTCCCCCACCGCGAGCAGGAAAGGGTCGTCGCGCCGCGGGTCGTAGACGGCGACCGTGGAGCGGCCGATCAGGTTCCAGCCGCCCGCGCTCGCCACCGGGTAGACGCCCGTCTGCCCGGCGGCGACGCCCACCGAGTGGGCGGGTACGCGCCGGCGCGGCTCGGGGCGCCGCGGCGTCGCGAGCGCCGGCGGCAGGCCGGCGAGGAACGGGAAGCCCGGCGAGAAGCCCACGGCGCGCACGACGTACTCGGAGCCGGCGTGCAGCCGCGCGGCGGCGGCCGCGGTGAGGCCGGCGCGGCGCGCGACCTCGTCGAGGTCCGGCCCGTGCTCGCCGCCGTAGTGAACGGGCACGGTGACGAGCCGCCCCGAGCCGGCAGGCGCGGCCTCGCCGGCGGCGTCGGCCGCGCGCGCTACCGCCTCGGCCGTGAGCGTGGTCGGGTCGTGCTCGACGAGGGTCGAGTCGTAGGCGGGCAGGACGTCGCGGACGCCCGCTACGGCCAGCAGCGCCTCGACGACGGCGGGCGCGACGTAGTCCTCGCCGCGCAGGTAGGTCCAGGCGCTCACGCCGGGTCCCGTCACGGCCGCCGTCCTCAGAACGGGCGCACCGCCACGCCGGCCGCCGTCAGCGCCTCCCGTACGGCGGCCGCGACGGCGGGGGCGCCCGGCCCGTCGCCGTGCACGCACAGCGTCTCGGCCGTGACGGTCACCTCGCCGCCCCCGAGCGCCGGCACCGAGGCGCCGGTGGCGAACGCCACGGCCCGGCGCGCGACGTGCTCGGGGTCCGATATCACCGCTCCGTCCATCGACCGCGGGGCCAGCTCGCCGCTGGCGAGGTAGGCGCGGTCGGGGAACGCCTCGGTCACGACGCGCACGCCCACCCTGCCCGCCGCGGCGCGCGCCATGGCGCCGCCGGGCCCGGCCAAGAGAACCAGCGGGAGGTCGGGCCGGTAGGCCGCGACGGCGCGCGCCACGGTGTCGGCCAGGCGCTCGTTCGCGTGCATGTCGTTGTAGAGGGCGCCGTGGGCCTTGACGTGGTGGAGGCGCCCGCCGGCGACGGCCACGAGGGCTCCCAGGGCGCCGAGCTGGTAGAGGACGTCGGCGAAGAGCTCGTCGGTCGAGAGGCTCATGTGCCGACGACCGAAGCCGACGAGGTCGCGGTAGCCGGGGTGGGCGCCGAGCGCGAGGCCGGCCTCGACGGCGCGCGCTATCGAGCGCCGCAGGCCGGCGGGGTCGCCAGCATGGAAGCCGCAGGCGAGGTGCACCGACGAGAGGTGCGGGAAGAGCGCCGCCTCGTCCACGACGGCGTAGCGGCCGAACGACTCGCCGGCGTCGGCGGCGACGTCGACCTGGGCGGCGCGCTCAGGGTCCATGCCCGATGGTAGCAACGCGGCTGCGAGGCCCTACGAGGCTGCGAGGCCCCACGAGAAGGCCCCGTGAGCCTGGGGCTCACGGGGCCGCGTCACCCGTAACGGTGCCGGCGCGCCCTCAGGCCCGCCCGAAGCCCGTCTCGCCACCGCGGCTGTCGAGCCACTCGTCGAGGCGGCGCTGCGCCTCGTCGCGGCTGTAACCGTAGCGCTCCTGGATGCGCCCGACGAGCTGGTCGTAGTTGCCCTCGGCCATCGTCAGGTCGTCGTCGGTGAGCTTGCCCCACTGCTCCTTGATGTTGCCCTTGAGCTGCTTCCAGTTGCCCTGCAGGATGTCCCTGTTCATGTCGTCCTCCCTCTCGAGGTCATGTCCGGCCGGAGCGCACGCGGTCTCGAGCGCCGCCGCGGTCGTTCGCGGCTCCTCCGGCGGTCATGACCCGACCCTAGGGGCGGGCCGCATGAGGGACGTGGCAGGGGGATGTGCCTGCCGGCAGCGGAACGGCCGGGCCATGACGGCCCGGCCGCGTCGGGGCGGTCGCCGCGAGCCCGGCTAGGCCCGGCGGAACAGCCTGGCGATGGCGATGATGATGATCGCGCCCACCACGGCCACCAGCAGGCTGCCGAGGTTGAACCCCGTCACGCCCTGGGCGCCGAACTGCTGGAAGAGCCAGCCGCCCACGAAGGCGCCGATGATGCCGAGGACGATGTCTACGAGCACGCCCTGGCCCCGCGTCCCCATGATCACGCTGGCGATCCAACCCGCGAGAGCCCCGAAGATGATCCACAGCAGGAT
>DATGNP010000047.1:0-2927 GCA_035306665.1 Trueperaceae bacterium | reverse complement strand
CGTGGGGTTGCCGCTGGTAGCTGGCTCCGTCGAGCAGGCGGACGCCCGCTCTCGGACCCGGCACGGCACCGGCCGCTTGACCGCGACGAGTTGAGGCCCGCCCTGGAGCCTTCCGGGGGCCCACGCCGAGCGACCGGAGGGCCGTGGCCGGACGCATGGCCGGGGCGGACCGCTAGCTCGGGACCGGCTCCGCGACCGTCTCCGCGCCGACCCTGCCGACCAGCTCGCCCGCCCAGGCGCGGACGGCGGCCAGGTCGAGGGCGTCAGACGCCGGCTCCTTGGCGGCCAAGCGGTTGAACGGGAACGGCAGGGTCGCGGGGTCGAAGCGGCCGCCGAACAGCCGAGCGGCCACGGGGCGCAGCCACGGGAAGCGCGCGAGCTCCTTGTCCGTCTGGTCCTGGGCGTTGAGCCACTCCCCCTCGTCGCGGGGGCTGCGCACGGGACCCAACACGAACAGCGCGACCTCGCGGCCGGCCAGCTCGCCGCGGTGACGTGCCAGGAACCCGCGGACGTCCCGGTGCCACCGGCCCATGTACAGGGCGGTGCCCAGGACGACCAGCCCGTGGTCTCCGAGGCCGCGCACCTCCGCGGCCGGCGTCAGGCTCACCTCGAGGCCCCGGGCACGCAGCTCGGCGGCCACGGCCTCGGCGGCCGCCCGCGTCGACCCGCCGCGAGTGGCGTAGGCCACCAGTACGCGGCCAGGCATCGTCCGATCGACGTCAGGGACGTTCATGGACACCCCATCCTTCCCGCGGCGCGCCCGTCAGGCCGGAGGCCTGCCGGCCTCCGACCGGACGCTAGGGCCGACGCGCGTCCCGCGCCAGGGAGGAGCGTCCCTCGAGGGCGCCTCCCCTCACCGCGCCCGGTAGTGCGCGTAGATCAGCCCGCTGGGGAAGACCTTGTGCTCGACCAGCTCGAGGTCGAGGCGCACGCCGTCGGGGAAGAACCGCTTGCCGCCGCCGACCACGCTCGTCGTCATGAAGAGCCCGTACTCGTCGACCAGGCCGGCGGCGATCGCCTGCGCCGCCAGGTTGGGGCCGTCGATCGAGAGGTCGTCATCGAGTAGATGAGCTTGCCCATGCCCCCTCCCTCCTTGGGAGGCGAGCCGACAGGCTCGCCTCGGGGGAGTGTAGGGCCAGCTGCCCCGGCCTCGGGTCCTCGACCTCGTCCGGACCCGGAGCGCCGAGGCCCCGCGCTCCCGGGAGCTGCGCCCCCGCGGCTTCGGCTGCTGTGCCCCGCGGGTGCCGCGCCGGGTCGGTAGCCACCCCTACCGGGACATGTCTCCGCTGACGACCGCGGTGTCGGAGCCGATGCTGGAGGTGTGCCGAGCCTCGCGCTCACCAGGGTCGGCCGGGCCGCGTGCGGAGCTCCGAGGCTCGCGCAGCGGGCCTCCATGGGGAGGCCGGAGAGGCAGGGGGACATGACGAACGGGCGCTTCGGTTACACGGCCATCGGTCTGGTGGCGGGTACGGCGGTCGGCATCCTCCTCGCGGTCCTCTTGGGCGCGTGGTGGTACGGCCTCGTCGGGGCCGTCGCGGGCCTCGTGATCGGGGCGGGGGTCGACGCGTACGCCGACCGGAGGAGGCGGGCCTGACCGACGCGGGTCGGGACATGGGCGGCCGGCCCGGGGACCGGACCCGGGTCTAGCCGGCCGGCCCCAGTACCGGGTCGCGCTCCTCGCTCGCCGGCGCGGCGCTCCGAGCCGCGCCGGCGTCCAGCTCCGGCACCTCGCTGTCCGGGAACATCGCGCGCAGGGCGGAGAGGAAGACCCTCACGGCGGGCACCTTCAGGGCGCCCGGCAGCAGGGCGACACCGAGGCTCCTCTCCAGCGGCTCCTCCAGCCTCAGGAGTCGAGCCCCCGCGGGCAGCGAGTCGACCGTCAGCCGCGGCATGAGGGCGACGCCGAGGCCTCGCGCCGCCAGCGCCAACATCGTCGAATCCTCCGCGACCTCGACGGCCGGCCGGAACGCCGGGTCGAGCCGCAGCAGCGCCTCCCGCAGAGGCCAGGAACATGGTCCGTTGCTGAGCAGCACGGGGTGCGCCACGAGGTCGGCGAGCGAGGCCGACCCCTCAGGGAACGGGCCGCCCTCGGCGACCACGGCGACGTAGGGGTCGAGGAACAGCCGCCAGAAGACGGCCGAGTCCGCCAGCGCCGACATGGTGAGGGCGACGTCGAAGCGGCCGCTGTGCAGTCCGGACAAGGGGTCGAGGGCGCGGCTGGAGACCTCCGTGAACTCCACGCGCAGTCCCGGATGGGTGAGCGCCAGCTCGCTCATCGCCGGCGCCAGCACGTGCGCGGCGAGGGAACGGAAGGTGCTGACCCGCACCTCACCGCGCAGCTCCCCGCGGTCGAGCGTCGCCTCCTGTCCGATCGCGGCCAGGCTCCTCTCCACGCTGCGCGCGTGGACGGCGATCCGCTCGCCGACCGGGGTGGCCACCGCGCCGAACCGGCCGCGGTCGAGGAGCCTCACGCCCAGCTCCTGCTCCAGCTCCGCGATCGCGTACGAGACGCTGGACTGCGACATGCCGAGCTCCAGCGCCGCCTCGGAGAAGCTGCCGTGCTCGACGATGGCGAGCAGCGCGCGCAGGCCCTGGAGCCTCATGCCCTGAGTCTAGCGCCGAGCCTCGCGTGCTCCGCACGCGGCCGACGGCGGGTCATGCGGCGCCGCGCGGCCGCCTCGAGACGGCGTAGCTCCTCGGACAGCAGCGACTGGAAGTGCTCGGCCACC
Source organism: Trueperaceae bacterium (assembly GCA_035306665.1). Lineage (GTDB taxonomy): Bacteria > Deinococcota > Deinococci > Deinococcales > Trueperaceae > DASRWD01. The sequence goes on along the minus strand of DATGNP010000047.1, from coordinate 198 downwards.
GCGGTGACACGGCGGATGTCGCGCTCGCGCCGGCGCTGGTCGCCGTAGCTGAACTGCCGCGACCACTCGACGGCTAGCTCGCGCGGGCTCAGCGCGAGGAGGGCGCGGGGAGCGAAGCGGCGCAGGAAGGGCTCGTCGAACAGCGCGCCGTGCCAGGTCGGGTGGATCTGGGCGAAGGCGCTCAACGTGTGTTCCAGA
>DATGNP010000046.1:0-11280 GCA_035306665.1 Trueperaceae bacterium | reverse complement strand
GGCAAGTCGGTGATCGTCATCGAGCACCACCAGGCCGTGATGGCTCACGCCGACTGGATCATCGACCTGGGTCCCGGCGCCGGCCACGACGGCGGGCGCGTCGTGTTCGAGGGGACCCCGGCGGACCTGGTCGCGTCCCGCTCCACGCTGACGGGCCGGCACCTGGCCGAGTACGTGGGGGCCTGAACCGACCCCGGGCACGGACAGCGGCTGCCGGCTTGCCTACCATGGCCACATGGACACGGCGATCCGTCATCTCCTCAGGGCCGGCTCGGCCGCCCTGCTCCTCGTGCTCGCCCCCGTCGCCCTGGCGCAGACTGCGGGCGCCTGCGCCGCCCCGACCGACACGGTCGCGTTCCCCGACGCGGGGCTCGCCGCCGCCGTGCGCAGCGCCCTCGAGCTGCAGCCCGACGCCCCCATCCCCTGCGGCGCCCTGGCGGGCCTGCGGACCCTGATCGCCAACGAGGCCGGCATCACGGACCTGACCGGTCTGGAGCACGCCACGCGCCTGACGCGGCTCGACCTGAGACGGAACCAGCTCACCGACATCGCGCCGGTCGCCAGGTTGGAGCGCCTGACGCGCCTCGACCTGCTCGAGAACCAGGTCTCCGACCTCTCGCCCCTGGCGGGGCACCCGAGCCTCAACCGCCTCGACGCCAGGCGCAACCGCGTCTCCGACCTCGCGCCCCTCGCGACGATCCCCCGGTTGGCGCGCCTCGACCTCAGGGAGAACCTGATCGCCGACGTCGCGCCGCTGGCGCCGAGCCCGGCGCTCAGCGTCCTCTACCTGTCGGGGAACCTGATCGCCGACGCCTCGCCGCTGGCGGAGGTCACGAGCCTCACGTACCTCGACCTGGCCCGCAACCGGCTCACCTCGGGTCGCGGCCTGGGTCTCCTCGAGCGGCTCGAGTACCTCTCGCTGCGCGACAACCCCATCGGCGACCTGAACTTCGTGCTCTTCCTGCTGAACATCGAGGAGCTGGACCTCAGGGGTACGGGCGTGAGCGACCTCTCCCCGCTCAGCGGTCTCACGACGCTGCGGACGCTGCGGCTGGGCGGCAACGAGGTCACCGACCTCTCGGGCCTGAGCAACCTGACCGAGCTCCGCCTGCTCGACCTCGACCGCAACGCGGTCACTTCGCTGGCGCCCATCGCCGGGCTCACCGAGCTCGAGCACCTGAACCTCAACCGCAACCAGGTCACCGACGTCTCCCCGCTGCGCGACATGACCGCGCTGCGCTACCTCAACCTCACGCGCAACCAGGTCGCCGACGTCGAGCCCCTGCGCGGGCTGACGGCCCTCGAGGACCTGCTCCTGGCCCGCAACGCCGTGTCCGACATCTCGCCCCTGACCGGGCTCACGGCGCTGCGTAGGCTCGACGTCAGCTACAACGCCATAGCGGACCTCACGCCGGTCGCCGCCATGCGCGAGCTGCAGGTCCTCAACGCGCGCACGAACGAGATCGCCCACGTGCAGGCGCTCAGGGCGCTGACGAACCTCACCGAGCTGAACCTCACCGAGAACCAGGTCAGGAACGTCGAGCCCCTCGCGGGGCTCACGGAGCTCGTCGCCCTGTCCCTCGCCTCCAACCAGATCGCCGACATCACGCCGCTGGCGGGCCTGACGAAGCTGGAGAGCCTCTCGGTGGCCCGCAACGAGATCGCCGACCTGAGCCCGGTCGCCGGCATGGCCGCCCTGACCAGCCTCGCCGCCGACTACAACCAGCTCACCGACGCCAGCGTGGTGGCCGGCCTCACGGGCCTCACGACGCTGACCCTGCGCACGAACCAGCTCGCGGACCTCGGCCCGATCGCCGGGCTGAAGTCGCTGCAGACCCTCGACCTGCGGTCCAACCAGGTCACCGACCTGACCCCGCTCGCCGGTCTCACCGAGCTGCGGACCCTGCGCCTGGGCGGCAACCTGGCGAGCGACCTCGGCCCCCTCGCCGGCCTGAGGGCGCTCGAGCTGCTGGACGTCGCCTCCAACGGCGTCACGGACCTGACGCCCCTCGCGGGGCTGACCAACCTGACGTCGCTCGACGTCTCGAGGAACGCGCTCACCGACCTGGGACCCGTGGCCTCGCTGAGCCGTCTCGAGACGCTCAACGCGTCGCGCAACGAGGTCACCGACGTCGGCGCGCTCGCCGGCCTCACGCGGCTCGCGAGCCTCGACGTCTCGCGCAACCGGATCGCGGACGCCGCGCCCCTCGTCGAGCTCGGCTCCCTAGCCTCGCTGAGCGTGCACCGCAACTGCATCACCGCCGAGCCCGTCACGCTGGCCGTCCTGGCGGCTATCGCCGACAACGGGGTCGAGGTCGTGAGCGAGCCGTTCGGTTCCTGCGAGTGAGCCGAGGGAGCGCCTGACCCGGCGCGCTCGCGGGGGGTCCCCACCCTGCCCGCGAGCGCGCTCGTCGCCTGCCTCGGTCGGTCCGTTGTCACGCCTCGGCGCGCTCCCCGCGCGGTCGCGGCGGGCGCGGCGGTATGCGTGCGGAGCGGAGAGGGAGAGGGAGGTCGTGACCGTGCGCATCGACTACGGACGGATCGGCAACGAGGGCGTGGCGGCGCTGGGTCGGGTCGAGGCCTACGTGAGGCGCAGTGGGCTGGAACGCTCGCTGCTCGAGCTCGTGAAGATGCGGGCGTCGCAGCTCAACGGCTGCGGCTACTGCCTGGACATGCACAGCAAGGACGCGCGGGCGGGAGGCGAGACGGAGCAGCGGCTCTACGTCCTGCCCGCTTGGCGTGAGGCGCCCTTCTACACCGAGCGCGAGCGCGCCGCTCTCGAGTGGACGGAGGCTATCACGCTCATCGACCACAGCCACGTCTCCGACGAGCTCTACGAGCGGGTCCGCGCCCACTTCGACGAGAAGGAGCTGGTCGACCTGACCCTGGCGGTCACGACGATCAACACTTGGAACCGGCTGGCGATCGCCTTCAGGTCGGAGGTCGGATCGTACCAGCCGGCGGAGGGTACGGCGTCACGGTGACCTCCCGCCTCGCCCCTCGCTGCTGAGCACGGCGAGCAGGACGCGGAACATCAGCGTCATAGCGATGAAGAGGCCGATCAGCCCCAGGGCCTGGTAGAGGCCCACGGCGATCAGCGGGACGTCGAAGCCGCCCGGCGTACCCAGCAGCAGCACCGACACGACGCCGGTGCCGACGCTGAGCAGGGTCAGCACGAAGCGATCGAGCAGGCGCTCGATGAACCGGCGGTCATCTGGGTCGGCGAGGACCCGCGTGCGCGTCGTGATCCGGCCGTGCTCGGCCATCGTGGCCAGGCGGTCGACGTGGCGCGGCAGCCGCGCGAGCAGCGGGCCCAGCTCGCTCCACTCCTCCCTTACGAACTCGGCCACGGAGCCGGGCAGCAGCCGTCGCCGGAACTCCTCGCCGCCCAGCTCGGCGACCTTGTCGATCACCGGGTAGCCGGGGTGGAGCTGCTCGAGCGTGCCCATGAGCGTCGCGAGGGCCCGGAACATGGCGCTCGTCGACGCCGGGAGGCGCAGCCCCAGCTCGACGGTGAGGCGCAGCAGGTCGGTCAGCGCCCGCGCCGGCGGCAGCCCGGGCCCCAGGTACGCGGCCATGTACCGGGCCAGCGCTCGCTCGACCTCGTCGAGGTCGTGGACGTCGTGGTCGACGGCGCCGATCGTCACCAACGACTCGAGCAGTAGCGCCGGCTGCTCCTGGCGCAGGGCCAGGAGCATCTGGAACACGGCCGCGCGCTCGAAGGCGTCGAGCTTGCTGCTGATGCCGAGGTCGATGAGGCCGAGCCGACCGTCGTCGAGGACGAGGACGTTGCCGGGATGGGGGTCGCCGTGGAAGCGCTCGCCGTCGAGCATGGACCTGACCTGCGAGGCGCAGAGCGCGTCGGCGAGCTCCTCGGAGCGGGGGACCCGGGCCCCGGCGAGGTTCGCGAGCGGCGTGCCGGGGAGGCGCTCCATGACCAGCAGGCCCGGACGCGTCAGGTCGCGGAACACGCGCGGCACCCTCAGGAGGGGCTCGTCGGCGACGGCCTGGGCGACCTCCTCGACGTGCCGAGCCTCGACCTCGAGGTCGAGCTCCGCGAGCAGCGCGTCGGCGAACTCGTCCGCGAGGGCGACGACGCCCAGGCGGCGCGCCCGATCGAAGCGGTCCTCGGCCGTCCGCGCCAGCCACCTGACGATGCCGAGGTCGCGGGCGATCACGCCCTCGAGCCCGGGCCGCCTGACCTTGAGCACGACGGGCGTGCCGTCGTGGAGCTCGGCGGCGTGCGCCTGGGCGATCGAGGCCGATCCGAGCGGCTCCCACGTCACGGACGCGAAGATCGCCGCGAGCGGCCGCCCCAGCTGCGCCTCGACCTCGGCCGCGATGGCCTCGGGCGGGACGGGGGCCACCGACGACTGCAGCTTCGCGAGCTCCGCGATCGCCGCCGGCGGCAGGAGGTCGGGCCGGGTGGCGAGGAGCTGCCCGAGCTTGATGAACACGCCGCCCGCCTCCTCGAGCGCGAGGCGGGCGCGGCGTGCGAGGTCGCGGGCGTCAAGTGCCCGACCGCGTCCGCTGCCCCAGCCGAGGAGCGGGGCCAGGCCGTGCCGCGCCAGGATCCGCGAGACCGCGGCGGCGCGCAGGAGCATCGCGGGTCGGCCCATGAGGCCGACCCGGGCGGCGCGCCCCGGCCGGCGCGCCCGCCGACGGGTCCGCCGGAAGAACAGCTCCAGCAGGACGATCGCGCCCATCGTGCCGACGACGCGGAACGGCAGGGCGACGAGCTGGAGCTGCCGGTAGTCGATGCGCTGCACCTCGCTGACGTCGGAGACGAGCAGCAGGACGGCCGTGGCGTCCCCGAACGCGATCCCGCCGAGGGCCGCCAGCAGCAGCCGCCCCCAGCCGAGTTGGCGTGCATCGAGGAGCATCCGCCCGAGCCAGGCGGTGAGCACGACGATCGCGAGGCTGCCGAGGATGTCGACCATGTGCGGCGGGCACCTCCGGCCGGATTCTAGGCGGGCTCAGGGCCTCGGTCGCCGTCGCGGAGCCCCCGCCGCCATGTGCTCGCGAGGACTAGCCGACGTCGATGTCCGTGAGCCAGACGAGGCGCTCGAGCGCCGAGACGCTCCGGGCCGGGTAGCGGGGGTCCGGCTCCGGCGAGGCCAGCGTCCCCACGAGGGCCTCCCGCTTGCCCTCCCCCGAGACGAGGAACGCGACGCATCGGCTGCTGCTCAGGGCGCGCGGTGTGAGCGTCAGGCGCGGGTGCGCGACGCCTCGAGGCGTGGCGCCGGCCGTGAGGCCGGTGCAGCCGAGCGCCGGGTCCGAGGGGTAGAGGCTGGCCGTGTGGGCATCGCTGCCGAGGCCGAGGAGCTGCAGGTCGAACACGGGCTCGTCGCCCAAGACGCTCGTGAGGACCTCGGCGTAGCGCGCCGCCGCGCCGGCTAGTTCGCTCCGCAGGTCGCCCGACCCCGCCGGTTGCGGCCAAGGGTAGACGTTGGCCGGGTCGACGGGCAGCCGCTCGAGGAACGCCTCGCGCGCCGAGCGGAAGTTGCTCGCCTCGTCGTCGTGGGCGACGAAGCGCTCGTCGCCCCAGAAGACCTTGACCCTGTCCCAGCTCAGGTTAGGCAGGCGGGCGAGGTTCGCGAAGAGCCCGAGCGGGGTCGTGCCCCCCGAGAGCGCGACGACGAACTTGCCCCGCGCCGCTATCGCCTTCGCCATCTCACCCACGAACAGGCTCGTCGCGCTGGCGGCCAGGTCGGTGGTGCGGGTCAGCTCCGTGACCATCAGGCGGCCCCCGCGACGAGGTCGTGCACGACGTCGGCCGTGGCGTCGTATAGCGCCCGGAAGTTGCCGTAGGCGCGGTCGTACGTGGCCCGCTTGGCCGGGTCGGGGACGATCCTGCGTGACGGGCGCTGCCACGAGCCCAGGTCGGCCGAGGTGAGCTCGCCGGCCGCCATGCCCGCGAGGAAGGCGCTGCCCGCGCACGCCCCCAGCCCCGCCTCCGGCACGCTCTGCTCCCTGCCGGTGACGTCGGAGACGATCTGCAGCCAGGTGTCGCCGGAGGTGCCGCCGCCGACGGCGACGATGCGCTCGATCGACGCGCCGATCGTCTCGAAGGTCTCGAGGTTGTGCCTCACGCCGAAGGCCACGCCCTCGAGCGCCGCCCTGAACAGGTGAGCCCGGGTGTGCGTCAGCGAGAGCCCCGCCACGACGCCGCGCGCGTCGGGGTCGTTCAAGGGGGTGCGCTCGCCGCTCATGTAGGGGAGGAACAGCAGCCCGTCGCTGCCCGCCGGCACGGCGTCGGCCGCGGCGAACAGGTCGGCGTAGGCGGTCTCGGGCGGCAGGTCGCGGGCGAACTCGTCGCGCAGCCAGCGCGTGATCGAGCCGCTGGTCGCCATGCCCGCCGACAGCGCGTAGCTCCCCTCGAAAGCGCCAGCCGTCATCCACACGCGTCTGTCGGGGAGCGGGCGCTCGAGGATCAGGATGAACGACGTCGAGCTGCCGTAGGCGAGCATCAGCGCCCCGGGCTCGGTGACGCCGGTGCCGACGGCGTCGGCCATGACGTCGATCGTGCCGGCGCTGACGGGCGTGCCGGCCGCCAGCCCCGTCGCGCGCGCCGCCTCCGGCGTCACGACCCCGCTCGGCTCGTCGCTCCAGGCGAGCCGCGGCAGCGTCTCCACCGGCGCGACGAGGTGGGCGTAGCGCTCCGACCACTGAAGCGAGTGGATGTCGAACAGCGGCATGAAGTGGCTGGCCGTGTGCCTGTCGATGACGTGCTCGCCGGTGAGCCTGTACGTCATGTAGCTGCTGGCGGTCGTGAACCGGCGGGCCCGGCGCCACACTTCGGGCTCGTGGCGCCTCAGCCACAGGATCTTCGGCCCCACGGCCTGGCTGGTGAACGCCATGCCCGCGTGCTCGATCACGGCCTCGGGGCCGATCGCCTCGGTGAGGTCGTCGATCTCCGCCTTCGCGCGCGTGTCGACGCCGTAGAGGATCGCCTTGCGCAGAGGTCGGCCCGCGTCGTCGAGAGGGAGGAGGCAGGGGCCGACGGCGCTGACGCCGACGGCCGCGACGTCGGCCCCCGAGTAGCGCCCGCCGTCGAACAGGCGCCGGCAGACCGCGACGACGTCGCCCCACCACACGGCGTCGGCGTCGTGCTCGGCCCAGCCCGGGCGGGGGAACTCCATGGCGTGCTCGACCGTCAGCGTCTCGAGCTCTATGCCGGCGAGGTCGGTCAGGACGGCCTTCGTGGAGTAGGAGCCGACGTCGATACCGAGCAGCAGCTCCGGCATCAGACCTGCTTCGACATGATCGCGCTGCGCGAACGGCTCAGGTTGCGGCTGGTCACGGGGTGGTTGCGGAGGAACGCCCCGACGAACAGCACGTCGATGATCGCGAGCTGCGCGATGCGCGAGGCGATCGCCTCGCTCCGGTAGGCGGTCTCGGACGAGAGCGTGTGGAGCGTGACGTCGGCCAGGCGCTGTAGGGGCGAGCGGCCGAAGCGCGAGATCGCGACGACCGCCGCCCCCGACTCCTTCGCCAGCTTCACGGCGTCGAGCACGTCCTTGGTGCGGCCCGAGTGGCTGATCGCGAGCACGACGTCACCCGGCCCGAGCGTGGCGCAGACCTGCACGGCGTCGTGCGGGTCCACGAGGGCGTTCACGGGCACGCCGAGGCGCAGGAACTTGTGGTAGGCGTCGTGGGCCACGGCCGCCGAGCCGCCCACCCCCACGAACTCGATGCGCTTCGCCGTGGAGAGGAGCTGGATGGCGGCGTCGACCTGGGCGGGCTCGAGCGCCTCCCAGGTCTCGACGAGGCTGGTCCGCGTCATGCCGAAGACGTTCTGGATGATGTCGCTCGTCGTGGCGTCGGCGTCGAGGTCGCGCTCGAGGGCCCCGTCGTTGGCGCTCATCGACCGCGAGAGGCTGATCTTGAAGTCGTTGTAGCCCTTGAACCCGATGTCCTGCACCAGGCGCACGATCGTGGCCTCGCTGGCCTCGCTGGCCCCGGAGAGCTGGGTGATCGACATGTGGATCACGTCCTCGGGGTTCCTCAGCACGTACTCGGCGACGCGGCGCTGCGCGGGGCCCATCTCGGCGCTGACCATCTCGAGCTTCTTGAGGACGACCGACTGCACGTGGCTGTTGGGCTGCACGGTCACCGGCGCCTCCCGGGCCACGGCCGCGGCCGAGCGTGGGCGTCGGCGCCACGGCTGCGTCGGAACGTGTCAAGGATTCTCGTCATCGAGGGCCCCCAAGCGTGAAGGATGCTTCGAGCGTCGCGGTTAGTATCACAGGCTGCTCTGGGCGCGTCAAGCTTCTCCGCTCCGCCTGATAGTCTCGGTGCTAGCGGTACGTTCGGGCCAGCTCCGAGCGCGACGCCCTGGTGAGCGGGCCTCCAGTTGATAACAAAGTTTCATGAGGCGTGCCTAGGTTTGACAGCAGAGTTTCACCGTTGATAGTCTTCCGGCCAAGCGACCTCGACGCATACGGCCCGCCCGGTCCCCGGGTCGAGCCGCCAGAGGGTTCACCCCCACGGCGATCGGCATGGAGGTGGTACGGCAACGAACGCGAATCGACGCCCCTGGCACCCGCGCCTTCGGCGCGCCCGGCCGTCGAGACGGCCGGCGCCACGCCCCGGCGGGCGGGTAGCCGCGAGCACTGACGGTCCGCACTTCGACCGCACCCAGCGGCGCGAGTTGGCGCCGCGCACAGGAGGAGAGATGCGCAAGGTCCTATTGGCAGCGATCGTCGCCCTGACGGGCTCGGCGCTGGCACAGACGGTCACGATCGACGTCCTCGCCCAGCCCCGCGAGGAGTGGACGCTCATGGAGCGCTACATCCCCGAGTTCGAAGAGGCGTACGGCGTGAAGGTGAACCTCACCTACCTCGCCGAGAACGAGCGCCGCTCGCGCTCCCGTCTCGACGCCTCCAGCGGCGCCGGCCAGTTCGACGTCTACTACATCGACGACGCCAACGTCGCCGAGTTCGGAGCCAACGGCTGGCTCGTGCCGCTGCACGAGTTCTACCCCGAGGAGTTCGACGTCGAGGGCTTCTCCCCGGCCCTCGTCGGCCTGCTCTCGTACGAGGGCGTGGCCTACGGCGCGCCCTTCATGACCGAGGGCGACCTGATGTTCTACCGCAAGGACCTCCTCGAGGAGCGCGGCCTCGACGTGCCGACCACCCTCGACGAGTACCTCGAGGTCGTGAAGGCGCTGCACGACCCGCCCCGCCAGTACGGCACGGCCACCCGCGGCCTACGGGGCTCGGGCATGAACGTCTGGCGCTTCAGCCCCTACCTCAAGATGTTCGGCGGCAGCTTCTTCGACGAGGACGGCGCGCCCGTGTTCAACTCGCCGGAAGCCGTGAGGGCCGTCGAGTACTACATCGAGCTCATCAAGCACAGCCCCAGCCCGACGATGTCGTGGTCGGACGCCATGGACGCCTTCGCCGCCGGCCGCGTGGGCATCGTGACGTTCGCGAACCTCAAGATGGACACGCTCTTCAACCCCGACAGCTCGGTCGTCGTCGACAGGATGGGCTACGCCCTGCCGCCGGCCGGCCCCGCGGGGCAGATCTCCACGCTGAGCGCGCACGGCCTCGGGCTCTCGGCCGTCGCCGACATGACCCCGGAGGAGCGCGAGGCCGCCGCGAACTTCATCGGCTGGTTCACGAGCCAGACGAGCGAGCTCCGCAAGGTCGAGGGCGGCCAGGGCCTCACCAACGCCCGGACCGCGACCTTCGAGAGCCAGGCGTTCGCCGACGCCTACCCCGCCGAGTACGGTGAGGCTATGCGCGGCATGCTCCAGATCCAGGAGCTGACGATCGCTCAGATCCCGCAGTGGAACGAGATCGGCGACTACCTCGGCATCAAGCTCGAGGAGCTGTTCACCGCCGCATACGCCAACCAGCCCTACGACATCCAGGCCGCGCTCGACGACGCCGTGGCGTTCGCCAACAGGGCGCTGGGCCGTTGACCCAGGGCCGGGACGAAGACCGTTAGCCTGACCGCGCCGCGTGGCGGGGGTACCCCCGCCACGCGGCGCCTGCCAGCACGACCCGTGACGCGATGACGAAGCGCCAGTTCTTCCTGCTGTTCATGGTCCCGACCTTCGGGTGCCTGTTCCTGTTCGCCTTCTACCCGTTGGGCACGGCGATCTACTACTCGCTGCACGACTGGGACATGCGCAGCTCGGCGCCCATGTCGTTCGTGGGTCTCGGGAACTTCGTCGAGATGTTCCAGGACCCGCGCTTCCTCAACGCCCTGAAGGTCTCGGGACAGTTCCTCGCCCTCACCGTGCTGGGGTCGCTGGCGCTGGCGTTCCTCGTCGCGCCCCTCGTCCACGAGACCGCGAAGGGCTGGCGGCGTCACCTCGCGATCTTCGTCTTCATCCTGCCGGCCGTGCTGCCCCGCATCGGCGCCGCCTACATGTGGCGCCTGATGTACGACCCCTCGCTGGGGATCATCAACTACCTGCTCAGCCTCGTCGGGCTGGGGCCCTATATCTTCCTGCAGAACCCACGCAACGCGCTGCCCTCCATCGCCGTCATCGACATCTGGCAGTGGGGCTTCCTGCTCACCGCGCTGGTCGTGATCCTCCTCGACGAGGTCCCCAAGGAGGTGATCGAGGCCGCCCGCCTCGACGGCGCCAGCGCCCTGAGCCTCTACACGCGCATCATGTACCCGCTGGTGCTGCCCCTGTCGCTGCCGCTCGTGTTCATAAAGATGATGGAGTCGCTGCGCAGCTTCGACTTCATCTTCGTGCTCACGGCCGGCGGGCCCGGGATCGCGACCGAGACCCTCGACATGTACGCCTACTGGCAGGGCATGGGGTCGTCCGGCCGCATCTCGTACGCGTCGGCGATGTCGCTGTTCATGGTCGTCATGTCGATCGTCCTCGTCACGTTCCTGTGGAAGGCCTTGCGCAGATGGCACGAGTGACCCTCAAGAAGGTCGTCGCCAACGTCCTGCTGGCGGCGGTGCTCGTCGTGGCGATCGCGCCCGTCGTGTGGATCCTGCTGTCGGCCTTCAAGTCGCGGGTCGACATCATCGCCTACCCGCCCAAACTCCTGTTCACGCCCACGCTGGCGAACTTCGAGCGTGTGCTGAGCATCGGCACGATAGTCACCGGCGTCAAGAACAGCCTCGTCGTCGTGCCCGCGGCCCTGCTCATCGGGTTCCTGCTGGCCGTGCCGGCGGCGTACATCTTCGCCAGGTTCGACTTCCGCGCCAAGAACGACCTGCGCTTCTTCGTGCTGTCGCTGCGCTTCATGCCGCCGGTCGCGGCGTTCATCCCGTTCTTCGTCGTCTGGCTGCGCTTCGACA
>DATGNP010000045.1:0-2375 GCA_035306665.1 Trueperaceae bacterium | reverse complement strand
CCTACGAGGTCGCGCACCGTCTGGGCCGCGACGTCGACCAGCCGCGCAACCTGGCCAAGAGCGTGACCGTGGAGTGAGCCGGCCGCGAGCAGGCAGGCTGGATGGCGCCCCGCCACGGCGGCGGGGCGCCCCACGCTCGCCCGGCACCCGGTTCGCGGCGCCAGCGGCCGCACGGTGCACGCCTCACCGCCACCCGCGGCAGGGCGGCCGTAGTCTTCGCACGGGAGGTCCGGAAGCGGTGCCCATACAGTCGGAGGTCGAACGGAAGCAGTCCGAGCTGATCAGGCGTCTCGTCGACGTCGAGGACCTCGTCGTGCTCGACGAGCTCGTGCGCGTGCTCGACTCCGTCGAGGGCCCGAGCGCGCTGCGGCGCCTCGACGACGCCGAGATCGAAGCCGTGCTGAGACAGCTCCTCGAGGAGTGAGCTAGAAAGCGCCCTGCGAGCGCAGGACCCACCAGACGGCCGCGCCGATGGCCGCCCACAGCAACCACTTCACCGCGCCGCCGAAGCGCTTGCCGCTCACCCGCGAGAGGCTCTCCCGCGCCTCGGCGGCGTCCTGTCTCTGCGCGAGGCGCTGAGCGCGGCGGAGGTGCTTCACGCTCTTGCCCACCTGGCCCTTGCGCCGGTACGCGACGCCGAGGTTGTGGTGGGCGTTGGGGAACTCCTCGTTCACGGCCAGGGCCTGCTCGTAGAGCTCGATGGCCGCGTCGACCTCGCCGCGCTCGAGCGCGAGGTTGCCGAGGTTCGTCAGCGCGCGGTAGTGCTTGGGGTCGACGGCCAGGGCGCCCTCGAAGTGCGGCCTGGCGGCCTCCTCGTCGCCCAGGTAGACGTGCGCGGTACCGAGGAGCATGCTCACCTCGGCGCCGAACCAGCTCCCGCCGAGGCCGGACAGGCCGGTGAGGACCTCCTCCGGCTCGCGCCTGTCGAGCGCCTTGCCCGCGGCCGCTAGCGCCTCGAGGTCCGACTGCAGGTCGTGCCACGGGGCCAGCGGCGGCTTGTGCTCGAGGCGGGCGAGACGTGCGATCGCGCGCGCGTAGCGACGGTCGCGAAGCAGGTCCTCGACGTCGGCGAGCGCCGTCAGGGCCGACCTGACCTCGTCGTCGACGGCGTCGTCGACGCGCCCTCCCGCCGCGAGCGTCGCGGCGAGGTAGGCGCTCTTGGCCGCTCCGAACCGTCTCAGCCCCAGCAGCTCGCGCCAATCGGGCACCGGCTGCTGCCCCGCGGACCCGGCGTCGGCGGCCCGGGGCGTTCCCAGACGGGCGCCATCGTCGGTCATGAGCGTGACGGTATCACGCTCATGGACGCCGCCTCATACAGCGCGGCGTAGCGGCGAGCCGACGCCTCCCACGAGTGGTCCTGCCTCATCGCCGCCTGCTGCATCGCCCGCCAGCGGTCGGTGCCGGGTCCCACGGCCCAGGCCTCGGCCGCGGCCCACGCCACGCCGTCGGCGGTGGCGTGCTCGAAGACGAAGCCGGTGCGGAGGTGCTCGACGGTGTCGCGGAGGCCGCCGGTGGCGCGCACGATCGGCAGCGTCCCGTACCGCATCGCGATCATCTGGCTGAGGCCGCACGGCTCGAAGCGGCTCGGCATCGCCAGGGCGTCGGAGCCGGCGTAGACGAGCCGCGAGAGGGGTTCGTCGAAGCCGATCGTCACGCCGACCCGGCCGGGCGCGTCGGCGGCGAGCGCCAGGGCCGCCGCCTCGACGTCGCGCTCGCCGGTGCCGAGGACCACGATGCCCCAGCCCATCTCGAGGAGCCGCGGCGCGGCGGCGAGGAGCAGGTCGATGCCCTTCTGCGCCACCAGGCGCGACACGACGCCGATGACGGGCAGGCCGGGCTCCAGCCCGTAGCGCTCGCGCAGCGCGACCTGCGACGCGGCCTTGGCGTTCGGGTGGCGGGCGTCGTAGGGCGCCGGCAGGTGCGGGTCGTTCGCCGGGTCCCACAGCGATACGTCGAGGCCGTTGAGGATCCCCGTGAGCCGGCCCGCCAGGCTCCTGAACGCGCCGTCTAGGCCGTAGCCGTACTCGGGCTGCGTCAGCTCCTGCGCGTAGGTGGGGCTCACCGTCGTGACGCGCGTCGCGAAGCCGGCGCCGGCCTTGAGGGCGTTGAACCGCCCGAAGTGGCTCGCGAACGAGCCGGCCAGGTCGCCGGGCAGTCGCAGCCAGTGCAGCGTCTGCGCCATGTCGGACTCGCCCTGGTACTGCGCGTTGTGCACCGTGAAGACGCTGGGCAGGTGCGCGAACCCCGCGGGCAGGTGCCAGCCCCGCGACAGCACCAGGGGCAGGTGGCCCGTGTGCCAGTCGTTCGCGTGGACCACGTCGGGCTCGAAGCCCAGGCGCGCGGCCACCTGCGGCACCGCGCGCGAGAGCAGGGCG
>DATGNP010000044.1:0-8689 GCA_035306665.1 Trueperaceae bacterium | reverse complement strand
CGTCGAGGAGGCGCCTCAGGACCGCGTGCGCGGCCGGGGTGCGCGCCGCGCCCGCGCCGAAGAACGCCTCGGCCTCGGCGACAGGCATCGCCAGCACCTCGCTGATGTCCTTGCCGCCGAGCCTGTACTCGAGCACCTCGGCCTGGAAGCGCTTGCCCTCGCACACCTCGCACGTGACCGCGACGCCGGCCATCATCGCGAGGTCGGTGTAGACGACCCCGGCGCCGTTGCAGTTCGGGCAGGCGCCCTCAGAGTTCGGGCTGAAGAGCGCGGGCTTGACGCCGTTCGCCTTCGCGAACGCCTTGCGGATGGGGTCGAGGAGGCCGGTGTACGTGGCGGGGTTGCTGCGCCGCGAGCCCTTGATCGCGCCCTGGTCGATCGTCACGGCGCCCTCCCTGCCCGCCACCGAGCCGTGGATCAGCGAGCTCTTCCCCGAGCCCGCCACGCCGGTCACGACGACGAGGAGGCCGAGCGGGACGTCGACGTCGACGTCCTTGAGGTTGTTCGTGCTCGCCCCGCGTACCTCCAGCGCTCCGCGCGGCTCCCTCACCGACGGCTTGAGCCGCGCGCGGTACTCGAGGTGCCTGCCCGTGAGCGTGCCGCTGGCGCGCAGGCCCTCGACGCTGCCCTCGTAGACGACCTGGCCGCCCGCCGAGCCCGCGCCGGGACCGAGGTCGACGACGTGGTCGGCGACCCTTATGACCTCGGGCTTGTGCTCCACGACCAGGACCGTGTTGCCCTTGTCGCGCAGGCGCAGGAGCAGGTCGTTCATGCGCTGGACGTCGTGGGGGTGCAGGCCGACGGTCGGCTCGTCGAAGACGTAGGTGACGTCGGTCAGCGCCGACCCGAGGTGCCGGATCATCTTCGTGCGCTGCGCCTCGCCGCCCGACAGCGTGCCGGCCGGCCTGTCCAGCGAGAGGTATCCGAGGCCGATCTCGACGAAGGAGTCGAGCACCTGGCCGAGCTTCGCCAGCAGCGGCGCTACCGACGGCTCCTCCAGGCCGCGGACCCACTCGGCCAGGTCGGTGATCTGCATCGCGCAGGCGTCGGCGATGTTGATCCCCCGGATCTTCGAGGAGCGCGCGGCCTCGTTGAGCCGCGTGCCGCCGCAGTCGGGGCACGTCACGAACGTCACGGCCCGCTCCACGAACGCCCTCAGGTGCGGCTGCAGGGAGTCGACGTCCTTCGAGAACAGGGACTTGTGCAGGCGGGAGACGAGCCCCTCGTAGGTCACGTTGATGCCGTCGACCTTGACCTTGGTCGGCTCCTTGTAGAGGAGGTCGTGGAGCTCCCGCTCGGTGTAGTCGCGGATCGGCTTGTCCGGGTCGAGGAAGCCGGCGGCGCGGTAGATGCGCGAGTACCAGCCGTCGGCGGAGTAGCCCGGCACCGTGATGGCGCCCTCGTTCAGCGACTTGCCCGCGTCGAAGAGCTGGGTGAGGTCGACGTCGTTGACGCGTCCCAGGCCCTCGCAGCGCGGACACATGCCGCCGGTGACCGTGAACGTGCGCGACTCGGTCACCCCGTCGCCGCGAGCGACCGTCATCGACCCGCCCCCGGTCGCCGAGGCGATGTTGAACGAGAACGCCTGCGAGGAGCCGATGCGCGGCTCGCCGAGGCGGCTGAAGAGGATCCGCAGGAGCGCGTTCGCGTCGGTGGCGGTGCCGACCGTGGAGCGGGCGTTCGCTCCCATCCGCTCCTGGTCGACGATGATCGCGGTAGTCAGGCCCTCGAGGACGTCGACGTCCGGCCTGGCCAGCGCAGGCATGAAGCCCTGCACGAAGGCGCTGTACGTCTCGTTGATCATCCGCTGCGACTCGGCCGCGATGGTGTCGAACACCAGCGAGCTCTTCCCCGAGCCCGACACGCCCGTGAACACGGTCAGCCGGCGCTTCGGGAGGCTGACGCTGACGTCCTTGAGGTTGTTCTCCCGCGCGCCCTGCACGCGGATCGTGTCGTGGCTGTCGGCGGGGTGGCGGGGTGCGGCAGCGCGCTCCGGGTCGGTCCTCGTGGCGATGGTCATCGGGCCTCCGTCTCGGTGGGCGGCTGGGGCGGGCCCGGCGTGGGCCGCCCCGGGTCGGCGAGCCAGCCAGGATAACCCGGCCGGGCGGGACGGGTCCTGCCCGGCCGAACCGGTCCAACGGCGCGTCGGGCTCAGCCGACCGCCCGCTCGACCAGGGCCGCGACCCTCGCCTCCACCTCGGGCGTGAGCTCCTTCAGGGCGAAGGAGGCGGGCCACATCGGCCCGTCGTCGAGGGCCGCGTTGTCGTTGAAGCCGAACGTCGCGTAGCGCGTGCCGAACTTCGCCGCCGGCTGCAGGAAGCAGAGGACCTTGCCCTCCTTGGCCCACGCCGGCATGCCGTACCAGGTCTTCGGCTCGAGCTGGGGCGCCGCCTGCATGACGACCCTGTGGAGCCTCTCGGCCATCGCGCGGTCCGGCTGCGGCAGCTCGGCCACCTTCGCGAGCAGGTCCTGCTCGCCCGCTTCCCTCTTGTTGGCGCGGCGCGCCTCCGCCTTCAGCTCGGCGGCGCGCTCCCGCATGGCGGCCTTCTCCTCCGCGGTGAAGCCCGCTCCGGCCTCCTTGCCCGTCTTCTTCGCCGTGGTCCGCTTCGTGGCGGCCTTGGCTGCTTCCCTCTCGGCCATGTCGTCCTCCTAGGTCCTCGGGTCACTCCTGCCGTGAGGCTTCGTCGCGCCGGGTCCCCGTCGCGCCGGCGCCCACGGCCCGCTCGCCGCGCGGCGGCTCAGCCGCGCTGCTGGATGCGCACCATGTTGCCCGCGGGGTCGCGGAAGGCGCAGTCGCGCACGCCGTAGGGCTGGTCGGTGGGCTCCTGGACGACCTCGGCGCCGCTGGCCTCGAGTCGCGCGAACACCGCGTCGAGGTCCCGCGCGGCGAGGTTGATGCTGGCGTACGTGCCCTTCGCGATCATCTCCGTGACGACGCGCCGCTCCTCGTCGGTGAGGCCGGGCGTCGCCTCGGGCGGGTAGAGGACGATCGAGGTCTCGGGCTGGCCCGCGGGGCCCACCGTGATCCAGTGCATCCCCTGGTACTCGACGTCGTTGCGGACCTCGAACCCCAGCCCGTCGCGGTAGAACCTCAGGGCGGCCTCGGGGTCGGTCTGCGGCAGCATCGCGGAGTGGATGGTGATGTCCATGGCCGCGACTATAGGGGCGCCTACGCCGCCTGCGCTTCTCGATTCCTGATCGGGTCGCCGTCGTCGCCCGACCCTCGGTCCCGGACCGGGTCGCCGTCCTCGCCCGACCCTCGGTCCCGCGCCAGGTCGCCGTCCTCCGCCCGGCCGCGCTGCCTGATCGGCCGCGTCACCTGCTTCGCGACGCAGGGGGGCACGCCCCGCATCTCCCCGACGCAGCGCTCCTTGTAGACGCTGGGCGGCACGCCGACCAGCTCGGCGAAGCGCGTGCTGAAGGTCCCCAGCGAGGAGCAGCCCACCTCGAAGCAGACGTCGGTGACGCTCATGTCGCCGCGGCGCAGCAGGGCCATCGCCCGCTCGATGCGGCGCGTCATCAGGTAGGCGTAGGGCGACTCGCCGTACGCCGCCTTGAACTGGCGGCTCAGGTGCCCGGCCGACATGCCGACCTCTCGGGCCAGCGCCTCGACGTTCAGGGGCAGGGCGAACTCCCTGTCGATGCGGTCGCGCACGCGCCGCAGCCGCGCGAGGTCGCGCAGCCGCTGGGGGTCTACGGTGTCGCCTGCCATGCGCGCGATGGTGCCACGCCGCGCGCGCCGTGTCCATCGCCCCGAGCACGCGGCCGGCGGAGCGCCGGGCTACCCCTCGAGGGTCAGGGTCGGCGGCGAGGCGAGGTCGCGCAGCCTCCCGCCCAGCGCCCCGAGCCACACCAGGGCACCCGCGAACTCGAGGGCCTCCTCGGCAGCGGCGACGAGCAGGTACGGGGACGTCTGGGGACCGCCGGGGACGTAGAGCCGACTGCCGACCGTCTCCATCCCCAAGGCGCCGAGGAGGAAGAGAGCGGCCCCCAGGGCCAGCCGGGCCCGCAGCGCGCCGGGGAGGGCGAGGAACGGGCGCAGGAACAGGCCCGCCACGACCGCCGCGACGACACCGCCCACGAGGACCCAGGCGAAGCGCAGCCTGCCCTCGAGGTCGAGAGCGTCCCTCAACGGCTCGTTCAGCTCCTCGTGGATCGCGGCCACCTCGTCGACGCCGGCGAGGACGAACACGAGCGCGAGCACCAGCCAGCCGGGCCGGGGCAGGCGCTCGAGGCGCGAGAGCCACCACGCCAGGGCGCCGCACGCGGTCAGGAGCGCAGCGGCCAGGAACGTCGGGAGGCTCGACTCGTCGTCGACGTCGAAGACGAGCCTGAGGACGTCCTTGCCGACGAAGTCGAACCGCAGGAGCTGGAGGAAGACGTGCACCACGAGGACCAGGGCGACGGTCACGGAGAGGGCGCGAAGCACGCGCCCGAGGGAGAGGGAAAGCAAGAGAGCGCCTCCTGCGACAGATGTTACGCCCTGCTCTCATCTAGGGTCGCGTGAGGGTCGTCCATGGCGCCCGAGGGGCGGCGACGGTCAGTACCTACAGGGCGCGGCGCGGCGCACGACGTCGAAGGTCGGGGCGCCGTCGTCCGGCACGTAGGTGACGCGCGAGTGCGTGACCGGCTCGTCGTAGAGGATGTACGACCCGCAGTAGTCGGCGCTGACCTCGCCGAAGTCCACGAGCAGGCGCGGCTCACCCTGGGCGAAGCCCCACAGGCTGGCGTACCTCTGGAAGGCGCCGAGCCCGACCTCGTCGGTGACGATCACGACCTCCTCGAGCCCGTCGCCGTCGACGTCGCTCACGACGAGCACGTTGGCGCGTCGCGCCAACGTCGCGACGACCGCGTCGGCGTCGTAGAGCACCAGGGCGCCGGGGAGCGGGCTCTCCTCCACGTCGTCGCAGCGCCGGAGCCTGACGCTGACGATCACCTGGTCGGCGCCGCGGCGCGTGAAGCTCCCCCGCGCCCGCGACGGGGTGCGGGGCGTCAGCCAGTGGACGTCGGTGGGCTCGCAGGCGTCGCGCGAAGCGGCCACCCCCAGCGCCGGGGGCACGATCCTCAGCTCGGTGGGGCTCAGGTCGCCCGGCCCCTCGCGGACGACCTGGGTGACCTCGGTGTCGAAGAGCACGGCGCTGAGCTCGGCGGCCTCGGCCGCGGCCGCGAGGAGGCAAGCGAGCGGCAGGACGAGGAGGCAGGCGGCGCTCGGGCCGGCCGGTCGGGTCGGCATAGCTGAGGCCAAGATACCCATGGGACACGCGATACGTGGCCGGTGATGGACATCGGAGAATAGTTGCAATTGCGACATCATTGTGATGTCATAAGCGCCGCCATGCCCGGAACCACCCTCACACCCGAGCGCGCACGCCTGGTCCAGGAGATCAACGAGGCGCTCTTCCACCTCGTCTGGCGCTACCGCCAGCAGGCGGCGCAGCGCTTCGCGCCGCTGGGCCTGAACGTGCTGCGCGCGATGGTGCTGCGGCTCATCGACCGCGACGGCGTGCAGCACCCCAGCGCGCTGGCCGAGGCGCTCGAGCTCGCGCCGCCCGCCGTCTCCCACCTCCTCACCGAGCTCGAGGAGCGCGGGCTCCTCACCCGCAGCCTCGACCCGCAGGACCGCCGCCGCGTGAGGCTCGAGGTCACCGACGACGGCCGCCGGCTGCTGGCGCGGGCCGCGGAGGCGTGGAACGACCTCAACGTCGGCCAGCTCACGGCGCTCACCGAGGAGGAGGCCGTGACCCTGCGCGACCTCCTGAGGAAGGTCACGGAGGCCGCATGACCGCACGCAACGGCCACCACCGCCTGCTGGCCGCGGCGGCGCTCCTCCTCGCGTGGCTGCCGACGGCCGCGGCCCAGGACGCGCCCCAGCCCGCGCAACCGGACCAGGAGGCCGCCGCCGCCGCGTCCCGGACCGAGGTCGCGGCGCTGCTGGCGCGGGCGCCCGAGCACCCCGCGGTCCGCGCGGCCCTCGCCTCGCTCGAGGCGGCCCGGTCCCAGCTGCGCGCCGCCCGCAGCCCCGTGCGCTTCGAGGTCAGCTCCGCCCTCACCCGGCTCGACGTCGACGACATCGACCTCGACCCCATCACCCCCGGCGTGCAGCCGCTCGACCGGACGCTGATCAACGTCAGCGCCGGTCTCTCGTTCCGTCCGTTCGCGTTCGGCGACATCGCCGACCTCGTCGACCAGCGCGAGGTCGCCGTGGCCCAGGCCGAGCTCGACGTGCGTGAGGCGCTCGTCTCGGTCCAGGCGCGGACCCTAGAGGCCGCCTTCCAGCTCGAGCTGGCGCGCTCCGGCGTCGCGGTGGCCGAGCAGGGCGCCGCGCTGGCGCGGGAGGCGCTCGCCGCGACCGAGCTGCGCGCGCAGCGCGGGGCCGCCACCGACCGCGACCTCCGGGAGGCTACGGCGGGGCTGGCCGAGGCCGAGAACCTGCTCCTCGACGCCAGGCAGAACCAGGCCCTGGCCGAGCTCACGCTGCGGTCGCTGCTCGGCACCGACGACCTCCCCGAGGTCGACCCGGGGGCGTTCGCGCTGCCTCGCCCGGCGGGCGAGCCCGTCGACGTGCTGCGCGCCGGGCTCGGCGTGCGCCTGGCCGAGCTCGGGCCGCGCGGCGCCCAGCGCGCGCTGCTGCCCGTGGCGCAGGCCAGCTACAGCTTCAACCTCGGCGAGCACGACACGCTCTCGCTCGCGCTCGAGTCCCGGACGCTGCAGCCGAGCGTCACCTTCAGCCACGAGGCGCAGGGCCGCGCGTTCCCCCAGACGGAGATCCGCGGCGCTCTCACCGTCGGCGTCGCGTGGTCGATCTCCCCCGAGGCGTTCGACGCCCTCGCGGCCGCCGAGTCGCAGCTCGAGGCCGCGCGCCTGGGGCTGGAGGCCGCCAGGCAGGGCGCCGCGCTGCGGCAGGAGGCGCTCCTCGCCGCGGTCGAGCAGGCCGAGCGCGCGCTCGCGCTCGCCCAGGCGCGCTTCGCTGACGCCCAGGCCCGCCTCGCCGAGACCAGGACGCGCGTCGACGCCGGCCTCGCCACGCCCCTCGAGCTGCAGAGCGACGCCCTCGCCGTCACCAGGGCCCAGCTCGAGCTGCGCTCGGCCAGCCTGAACGTCCTCGGCACCACCCTCGACCTCTACGAGCTCTACGCGCTGCCGCTCGGCACCGCACCGGAGGCACCCGCACCATGAGACGACCCATCCTCGCCATCGTCCTCGCCATCGTCGCCAACGCCAACGCCCTCGACCTCGCGGAGGCGTGGCGCAGCGTGCCGGCCAGGCCGGACGCGATCACCACGCGCCTGGAGCTGATCACGGCCGAGAGCGCGCTATTGCGCGTCGAGTCCGACCCGCTGGCCCTGCGCCTCGACCGCCTGCGGGCGACGCAGGAGGTCGAGCTCCTCAGGGCCCAGCACCGCCACGCTCTCCTCACGGCGCTGCAGCAGATCGCCGAGGCGTACACGTCGGTGCTCCAGGCCAGGGAGCAGGTCGCGCTGGCCCAGGCCGGCCTCGAGCTGGCGGAGGCCGGCCTCGAGGTGGCGCGGATCCGCTTCGCGAACGGCGGCGCGACGAGCCTCGAGGTACGCGACGCCGAGATCGGCGTCGACGAGGCCCGCCAGGGCGTCGAGGCCGCCCGCAGCGGGCTCGACGTGGCGCGCGCGAACCTCGAGGGCATGATCGGCGCCGAGGTCGACCCCGCCGAGCTCGAGCCCGTGCCGGACGACCTCTTGGTCGCCCTGCCGGCGCTGGAGGAGGTCGTGGCGCGCTTGGGCGAGCACCCGACGCTCCTGCAGGCCAGCCACGGCGTGGCGCTCGCCCGCGCCGGCGTCGAGCTGCTCGACCCCGCCTACGCCCCGCTGGCGCAGATCGAGAGCGCGCGGACCCAGCTCGCGACCGCCGAGGAGCTCGTCGCCGAGGCCCGCCGCGGGTTCGAGCTCCAGGCGCGCAACGCCTACCTGCAGGCGCGCAGCGCGGCCGACAGGCACGCGGTCGCCGCGGAGCGCGCCGCCGCCGCGGAGGAGCGCCTGGCGCTCGAGGAGAGGCGCCTGGCCGGCGGCCTGATCTCGCGCCTCCAGCTCGACCAGGCGGAGCTCGAGACCCGGCAGCGCCGGCTCGAGCTGCAGGCCGCCCGCCACGAGCACCTGCTCGCCCTCCTGCGCCTCCAGTCGGCGACGATGCACGACCTCGGCCTGGCACCCCTCGAAGGCGAGGCGGCGCGGTGAGGGGCGCGCCCGGGACCACGGGGCGCGCGGCTCCCGCGGCCGGCCGGTCCTCGCTCGCGGCCGCCTCGGCGGCGCGCGCCGTCGTCGCGGCCGCCCTCGCCCTGCTGACCGGCGCCGCGCTAGCCCAGGAGGCGCTGCCGCGCCAGGTGAGCACCGTCGTGGCCGCGACGGGCGCCGTCACGGCCACGCGCACCGCCGCCGTCACGATCGAGCCGGCCCGCGACGCCCAGGTCGCCGCCGGTGTCAGCGGCCAGGTCGCGCGCGTGCTCGTGCGCGAGGGCGGCAGGGTCGAGGAGGGCCAGGCCGTCCTCGTGATCGACGACGCCAACCTCAGGCTCCAGGTCGAGAACGCCCGCATCGCCGTCGAGACCGCCCGCGTCAACCTCGCGGCCGCCGAGCGCGCCTCACAGGAGGGCGTCGAGCAGGCCCGCGCGGCGCTGCAGGCCGCCGAGGCCGGGCTGGAGCTGGCCAGGCGCCAGCAC
>DATGNP010000043.1:0-4494 GCA_035306665.1 Trueperaceae bacterium | reverse complement strand
CGAGCTGAAGCGCAGCGTCCCCTCGACGGCGAACTCCAGCGGCCTGTCGACGAACGCGCGCGCGGCCGCGACGAAGAGCTCGTTGCGCCCCGCCAGGTCGGTGGTGACCTGGAACGAGACCGGCGCCGTGGCGTCGGGCTCGAGGAAGACGTCGGGCGCCAGCGCCCCCCGCACGGCCTGCCTGCCCTCCAGGAGCACCGTGTACGCGACGGTCTCGAGGCGCACCGGGAACTGGTTGGGGTTGCGCACGAGCGCGCCGACGGTCATCTCGAGCACGCCGCCGGCGCCGGGCGGGTCGAAACGCTCGATCGACGTCTGGCCGGGGACGAGCTCGAAGACCGGCGGCAGGATGTCCTGGATCTGCTCCGTGCGCCGGATGTCGGTGCGCGGCGCGCAGGCCGCTAGGAGCGCCAGGGAGATGGCCGCTGCCAACGACGTGAGCGCCCTGCGGTCCACGGGGAGAGTCTACCAGCGACGCGGCTCCCGCTGGCTGGGGGCGAAGGGCAGCAGCACGCACGTGAGCAGCACCGCCGCGATCAGCAGGAAGAACACCCCGTAGCTCGTCAGCGGCAGCCGGCCGGCGGCCGCCGTCAGCGACAGCGCCCGCTCGAAGAGGAGGAAGGGCAGGAGGGTGTAGACGGCCGTCGTGATCGCGGGCGTCAGCGCGGCGAGCCACGGCCGCGTGCCCGTCCAGCGCGCGCCGAGGACGGCCCCGGCCGCCGCCAGCACGAGGCCGGCGGCGAGGAACGCCAGCAGCGACGGCGTGCCTACGCCCTCGACCCAGCCGCCCCTGGCCGCCACGAGCACGTGCACGAGCAGGGGTGCCTGCGCGGCCACGACGAGCGTTGCGAAGCGGCCGCGACCCAGCACGATGCGCAGCAGCAGGCCGGCGCCCAGCCCGACGACGACGGCCAGCGCGCCGAAACGCACCAGCATCACATCACCTCCCTGACCATCACGGCCCGGCTGCGCCGCGTCAGCTCCTCGCGCAGCCGCGCGGCCCACGCGGCCCCGAGGTCGGGGTCGGCGGCGAGTATCGCCTGCGCCAGCTCGCGCGCCTGCTCGATGACCTGGCCGTCGGTGACGAGGTCGCCGACCGTGAGCTCGGGCAGCCCCGACTGCCGCGTGCCGCGCAGGTCGCCGGGGCCCCGGAGCTGGAGGTCGAGCTCGGCGATCGCGAACCCGTCCGCGTGCTTGACGAGCGCCTCGAGGCGCTTGCGGGTCTTGCGGCTCGCGTCGCCGGCGACGAGCAGGCAGTAGCTCTCCTGCGTGCCGCGACCGACGCGGCCGCGGAGCTGGTGGAGCTGCGACAGGCCGAAGCGCTCGGCGTTCTCGACGACCATCACCGTGGCGTTCGGCACGTCGACGCCGACCTCGATCACCGTCGTCGACACCAGCACGTCGGCGTCACCGGCGCGGAAGCGGTCCATCACCGCGTCCTTCTCCGGCTGCGGCATGCGCCCGTGGAGCATCTCGACCCTGACGCTCCCCGGCAGCACCTGCCTGAGGTCGTCGAAGAGCTGCGTCGTGGCGAGGACCTCGTCGAGGGCCTCGCTCTCCTCGATCAGCGGCGTGACGACGTACGCCTGGCGGCCGGCCGCGACCTGCGCGGCGACGAAGCGGTAGACCTCGTGGCGCCTGTTGGCGCCCACGAGCCGCGTCCTCACCGGCGTGCGGCCGGGCGGCAGCTCGTCGATCACGGTCAGGTCGAGGTCGCCGTAGAGGGTCAGGGCCAGGGAGCGGGGGATCGGCGTCGCGGACATCACCAGCACGTCGGGCACGCCCTGCAGCAGCGCGCGGCGCTGCGTGACGCCGAAGCGGTGCTCCTCGTCGATCACGGCCAGGCCCAGGTCGCGGAACTCGACGCCCTCCTGGATCAGGGCGTGGGTCCCGACGGCGACGTCGGTGTCTCCCGAGCGCAGGCGCTCCCTGACCCCGGCGCGCTCGCCGGCGGTCATCGCGCCCGTGAGCAGCTCGGTGCGCACGCCCAGGGGGAAGAGGTAGCGCTGGAGGTTCGCGAGGTGCTGGCGGGCGAGGATCTCCGTCGGCGCCATCAGCGCCGCCTGCCGCCCGCCCCGCACGGCCACGTACATCGCGGCCGCAGCCACGGCCGTCTTGCCCGAGCCGACGTCGCCCTGCAGCAGGCGCGCCATCTGGCGCGGGGCGGCCATGTCGGCGAAGACCTCGTCGAGGGCCCGGCGCTGCGCCCGCGTCAGCTCGAACGGCAGCACCGACGCGAACCGCTCCAGGTCCTCGGGCGCGGCAGGCTGGCTCTTGCCCAGGCGCGTGGGGTCGCGGCTCCTGAGCACCGCGAGCTCGAAGAAGAGGAAGTCGTCGAACTTCAGGCGGCGCATCGCGTCGCGGAGCTCCCCCTCGTCGTCGGGGAAGTGGGCGGCGCGCCAGGCCATGTCGAGCGGCACGAGTTCGTGGCGCTCGAGCCAGGTGCGCGGCAGGTGGTCGGGCAGGACGGGCAGCGCCTCGAGCAGCCGCATGACGGCGCGACGCACGTAGGCCTGGCTCGTGCCCTGGTCGGTCTTGTAGACGCCGACGATGCGGCCGAACGACAGCGACGCCTCGTCGTCGTCGACCTCGAAGCCCGTGACGCTCAGCTCGACGCGGCCGCCGTGCAGCTTGACCTTGCCGCTGACCACGAGGTCGAGGCCCGGGTAGACCTGCTTCTCGAGCCACGGCTGGTTGAACCACACGGCCGTGAAGCGCTGCCCCGAGGCCCCCTCGACGTAGGCGCGCATGACGTGCAGCCCGCGGCGGCTCCGCGTGGAGCTGCGGCTCAGCACGCGCCCGGTCACCGTGGCGGTCTGGCCGTCCTCGAGGGCGCTCAGGCTCGGCAGCACGCGGCGGTCCTCGTAGCGCCTGGGCAGGTAGGTGAGGAGGTCGCGGTAGGTCCTGATGCCCATCGCCCCGAGCTTCCTGGGCGCCTGGGCGCCGAGGTCGACGAGGCGCGAGTCCAGCGGCTCGTCGAGGCGGTCGGCGGTGAACGCCCCGCCGTCGCGGGGCGCGTCCCTCCCGGTGGCGGCGCCGCTCCTCACGTGAAGAGTCTACTAAGGCCGCCTCCGTTGCCTGTCTCCGAGGGGCTTGGCTATGCTCCACTGCGATGACCGTCGGTAAAGGCGCGGGCCACGCGGGCGCCAGACCCCGCCGGCGGAGCGTGGAGAGGTAGTCATGAGAAGACTAGTCAGCGTACTCGCCGTCCTAACGGTCGCGGCCTTCGCCGCGGCGCAGGACCTCGGTGGCCGCGAGCTCGTCGTGGGCTCCGACACCACCTACCCGCCCTTCGAGATGGTCAACGAGCAGGGCGAGATCGTCGGCTTCGACGTCGACGTCGTGAACGCCATCTGCGAGCGCATCAACTGCGTCGCGCGGTTCCAGACGACCGCCTGGGACGGCATCTTCCCCGCCCTCGCCCAGGGCGAGTTCGACATGGTCGCCTCCGGCGTCTCGATCACGCCCGAGCGTGACCAGATCGTCGACTTCACCGAGCCCTACCTGGTCGTGAACCAGGCGATCACGGTCCGCGTCGAGGACGCTGCGCTCACGGCGGAGGACTTCACGGCCGAGGGCAGCACCCTCGTGCTCGGCGCCCAGCTCGGCACGACCAACGCCTCGCTCGGCGAGGAGATGGTGGGCGACCGCCTGCGCCTCTACGACACCTTCAACTCGGCGATCCAGGCGCTCCTCAACGGCGACGTCGACGGCGTGATCATCGACGGCGTCACCGCCGACGCGTTCGCGCAGCAGTACGCCGGCGACCTCGTCGTCGAGATCCGCGGCCTCTCCTCCGACCCGCTCGGCCTCGTCTTCCCCGAGGGCGACCCGCTGGTCGACGACTTCAACGCCGGCCTGGCGGCGATCCAGGCCGACGGCACGCTCGACGCGCTCATCGAGAAGTGGTTCGGCGCCGAGGAGTGACCCCACAGCCGCACCGTTGAACCGTCCGGGGCCGGCCGCAGGGCCGGCCCCGTCGCTTGGGGCCTCCGCCCCCGGCCGGCGCGCCAACTCGGGCCACGGCGCGCCCCCGACCACGCACGCGAGCGGCCGCTAGCGCGTTAGCCTGAGCGGACTGTGAGCCGCACCCAGCCCTCCGCGCGGCAGGCGGGCGGACCGCTCAGGCGCGTGCGCCCGAGCAACATCGTCCTGCTGGCGCTGCTGCCCCTCGTGGTCTACCTGTTCGCCAGCGACGTCGACTACCAGTCCGCCCTGCGCTTCCTGCTCCCCGGCCTGCGCTACACGATCTCGGTGACGCTGCTGGGCTACGCGCTGGCCGCCGTGCTCGGCCTGGCGCTGGCCCTGCTCCTGCTGCTCAAGCCCGGCAAGCGCACGCTGCCCACCTTCTTCGCGCTCGGGGGCGTGGGCCTCGTCGTGGGCGCCCTGTTCCTCCTCGCCCCCAAGACCGAGCTCGTGCTGGCGGGCTCGCCCGAGGGACGCGTCGCCATCGTGCGCGGCACGCCGGCCCGCATCGTCGAGGTGGTCCAGGAC
>DATGNP010000042.1:0-13327 GCA_035306665.1 Trueperaceae bacterium | reverse complement strand
CTGGGCCTCTCGCTGGGCGCGCTGGTGCTCTCGTTCGCGCAGCACCTCGCTGGCGGCCCCTGGGGCTCGCTCGTCGCCAGGCCGCTGGAGTCGGCGATGACGCTTATCCCGCTGATGGCGCTGCTCTTCGTGCCCGTGCTGCTGGGCATGAACCAGCTCTACCCGTGGACGGACGCGGCGTACGTGGCCGAGCACCCCACGGTGGCGGCCAAGACCGAGTACCTGAACGTCCCCTGGTTCGTGATCAGGGCGGTCGTCTACTTCGCCGTCTGGACCGGCGCCGCCCTCCTCTACCGCCGCACCTCGCTGCGGCAGGACGAGGACGCCCCCAACGCCGGTACCATCGGCTACCGGCTGCGCAGCGCCTCCGGCCTTTGGTTCGTGTTCTACGTGCTCACGATGACCTTCGCGGGCATCGACTGGGCGATGTCGCTGACGCCCGTGTGGTTCTCCGGCATCTACCCGGTGATCATCATGGCGAGCCAGGCGATCACCGCGATCGCGTTCGCGATCCTCGCGATCACGTGGCTGGCGGCGCGCAACCCGTCGATCGACGCCCTGCTGACACCGCGGCGCCTGCAGGACCTCGGCAACTTCCTGCTGGCGTTCACGATGTTCTGGGCCTACACGCAGGTGTCGCAGCTGATCATCCAGTGGTCGAACAACGTGGTGGAGACCGCCAGCTGGTACGTCGTCCGCCTCGGCCCCGGCTGGGTCGGCGTGTCGGCGTTCCTGCTGTTCTTCGGCTTCTTCGCACCGTTCTTCGTCCTGTTCTCACGCTGGGTGAAGCGCAAGCGCCGTGCGCTGTCGATCGTGGCGGTGTGGGCGCTGTTCACGCAGGCCGTGAACTACTTCTGGTTCATCGCCCCCACGTTCGGGCGCGAGGGCTTCGCCCTCACGCTCACCGACGTGCTCGTCTTCGTCGGCATCGGCGGCATCTGGCTCGCCGCGTTCGCGCGCCAGCTCGCCAGCCGCCAGGTCCTGCCCGCCAACGACCCGCGCCTCGTGGCCGCCGCTATGGAGCACCATGGCTGACGACACCGCCCACGGCTTCCAGCCGACCCGCCAGTACCTCGTCTCCGAGGGGCAGGTCCGCGCCGCCTTCGTCCTCTCGTTCGTCGGGATGGTCGGGCTGCTGCTCCTCCTGCTCGTCCTCGCCACGGCCCGGCCGCAGGGGCGCTTCCAGGCGCTCGACGGCGCCGAGTTCCGCGCCGGCCTCGCGGCGGCTGCCGCCAGGCTCCAGGGGTACGAGGTCTTCCCCGACGGCCGGGCGCGGCTCGACATCGACAGGGCCATCGCGCTCGTCGCCGAGCGCGGCGTCGTCGACCCCGGCATCCTCGCCCCCGGCCAGGCGCCCGCGGCCGGCGCTCCCGCCGCCGGCGACGCGGCGGCCGCCGACCAGGCCGCCGCCGGCGACGCGGCGGCGGTCGACGGCGCCACGGCCTACGCCGTGTGCGCGGCGTGCCACCAGCCGACCGGCCAGGGCCTGCCCGGGGCGTTCCCGCCGCTGGCGGGCCACGCCGCCGACCTCTACGAGGCCAGCCGCGACTACATCGTCGACGTCGTCCTCTACGGCCTCATGGGCCAGATCCTGGTCGACGGCATGCCGTACAACGGCGTGATGCCCAGCCACGAGCACCTCTCCGACGCCGAGCTGGCCGCGATCCTCAACCACGTCCTCACCTCGTTCGGCAACGAGGACCGGATCGAGGCGTTCGAGCCGTACGCCCCGGCCGACATCGCCGCCAGGCGCGGGCAGATGCTCATGTTCACCGACGTCTACGCCGAGAGGCAGCAGCTCGGCCTGGAGTGAGCGCGCCCCGCGTCCTCGTCACACGCAGGCTCCCGGAGGCCGGCCTCGCACCGCTGCGCGAGGCCGGCCTCGACGTCGACGTCCACGACGCGGACACCGCGATCCCCCGCGACGAGCTGCTGCGGCGCGCGGCAGGCGCCGCCGCGCTCGTGACGCTGATGTCCGAGCGCGTCGACGACGAGCTCCTCGACGCGGCCGGGCCGCGGCTGCGGGTGGTGGCGAACTACGCCGTCGGCTACGACAACGTCGACGTGGCCGCCTGCGCCGCCCGCGGCGTGGCCGTCACGAACACGCCCGACGTGCTCACCGACGCGACCGCCGACCTCGCGTTCGCCCTGCTGCTGGCCGCGGCCCGGCGCCTGGTCGAGGGCGACGCCCTCGTGAGGAGCGGAACCTGGACCGGCTGGCAGCCGGGCCAGCTCCTCGGCAGGCAGGTCAGCGGCAGGGCGCTGGGCCTCGTGGGCCTGGGCCGCATCGGCGGCGCCGTCGCCAGGCGGGCCCGCGGGTTCGGCATGCGCCTCGCGTACCACAACCGCCGGCGCGACGAGGCGGCCGAGGCGGAGCTGGGCGCGGTGTACCTGCCCCTCGACGAGCTGCTGGCCACGAGCGACTTCGTGAGCCTGCACGTGCCCTTGACGCCGGCGACGCGGCACCTGATCGGCGCTCGCGAGCTCGCGCTGATGAAGCCGACGGCGGTCCTCGTGAACACGGCGCGCGGGCCCGTCGTCGACGAGGCGGCGCTGGTCGACGCCCTGCGGGAGGGCCGCCTGTTCGCCGCCGGCCTCGACGTCTTCGAGCGCGAGCCCGGGGTGCACCCGGGCCTGCCGGGGCTCGCGAACGTGGTGCTGGCGCCGCACGTCGGCTCCGCTACCGTGGAGACGCGGACGGCGATGGCGCTCGCCTGCTCGCGGGCGGTCGTCGACGTCCTGCAGGGGCGCACCCCGCCGAACCTCGTGCCGGCCTGACGGGCTCGGGCCCGTCGCGCGCGCCAGGCGCCCACGCGAGGAGACCCGCCGCCACGTCGGGCGGCGGGTCCGGGGGTCGCTCGGGCGGCCCCCAGGGCCTACGCAGGGCCGGCTCAGACGTCGAGCTGCGCCAGGTGGGCGTGCTCCTCGATGAACTGGCGGCGCGGCGGCACCTCGGTGCCCATCAGGGTCTCGAAGACCTCCGAGGCCTCGAGGGCGTCGTCGATCGTGACGCGCTTGAGCACGCGCGTCTCGGGGTTCATGGTCGTCTCCCAGAGCTGCTCGGGGTTCATCTCGCCCAGGCCCTTGAAGCGCTGGATCTCGTGGTTCTTGCCCTTGTTCGCGCGCAGCAGCTCCTGCAGGCCCGGCTCGTCGAAGACGTAGGTCATGTCCTTCTGCCGGCCGAACCGCACGCCGTACAAGGGCGGCTGCGCGATGTAGAGGTAGCCCGCGTCGATGAGCGGCCGCATGTAGCGGTAGAAGAACGTCAGGAGCAGCGTCCGGATGTGGGAGCCGTCGTGGTCGGCGTCCGTCATGATGATGATCCGGTGGTAGCGCACCTCGTCGAGGTTGAAGTGCGCCTCGTCCCCGGTGCCCTCCATGCCGGCGCCGATCGCTGCGACCATCGCCCTGATCTCGGCGTTCTTGAGGACCTTGCCCAAGTTCGCCTTCTCGACGTTGAGGATCTTGCCGCGCAGCGGCAGGATGGCCTGGAAGCGCCGCTCGCGGCCCTGCTTGGCCGACCCGCCGGCGGAGTCGCCCTCGACGATGTAGAGCTCCGACACCGCCGGGTCCTGCGACTGGCAGTCGGCGAGCTTGCCCGGCAGGTCGTCGTTCTCCAGCGGGTTGGCGCGGCGGACGAGGTCGCGGGCCTTGCGCGCGGCCTCGCGGGCGCGCGCGGCCTGCGCCGCCTTCTCGACGATCGCCTTGCCCGAGCGCGGGTGCTCCTCCAGGTACTCGGTGAGCTTCTCGTAGACGACGGAGTTCACCGCCGACTGCGCCTCGGGGTTCAGGAGCTTGACCTTCGCCTGCGACTCGAACTGCGGGTCGGGGAGCTTGACCGAGATCACCGCGGCGATGCCCTCGAGGAAGTCGTCGCCGGTGGGCGGCGGGTCGCCCTTCTTGAGCAGGCCCTTCGCCTTGGCGTAGTTGTTCAGCGCCCGCGTGTAGGCCGACTTGAACCCGGTGAGGTGCGTGCCGCCGTCGCGGTTGGTGATCATGTTGGCGTAGGTGAGGACGGTCTGGCCGTAGCCCGCCGTGTGGACCATGCCGACCTCGACCTCGAGCGTCTGCGGCCCACGGTCGGACTCGACCGTGACCGTGCCGGACAGGGCGATCGGCTTGTCGTAGAGGGTCTTGGCGTCCTTGGCGAGGGCCGCGGCGTAGGCGGCCACGCCGCCCCTCTCCTGGAAGACCTCGCGCTTGACCTCGGCGCCGCGGCGGTCCTCGAGGACGATCTTGACCCCACCGGTGAGGAACGAGAGCTCGCGCAGCCTGCGGCGCACGCGGGCGTACTCGAAGCCGTCGATGCCCTTGAAGATGTCGTGGTTGGGGTAGAACGTCACGGTCGAGCCGCGGCTGCCCTTGGGCGCCTTGCCCACGACGTCGAGCGGCTCGACGACCTCGCCGTGCTCGAAGGCGATGCGGTACTGCTTGCCGTCGCGCCTGACCTCGGCCTCGAACCGCTTCGAGAGCGCGTTCACGACCGAGGAGCCGACGCCGTGGAGGCCGCCGGACACCTTGTAGGCGCCGTTGTCGAACTTGCCGCCGGCGTGGAGCTCGGTGAAGATCACCTCGATGGCCGGCTTCTTCTCGGCCTCCATGATGTCGACGGGGATGCCGCGGCCGTTGTCGACGACGCTGGCC
This sequence comes from Trueperaceae bacterium, assembly GCA_035306665.1. Classification (GTDB taxonomy): domain Bacteria; phylum Deinococcota; class Deinococci; order Deinococcales; family Trueperaceae; genus DASRWD01. The sequence goes on along the minus strand of DATGNP010000042.1, from coordinate 8,683 downwards.
GAGCCGTCGGCGTTCAGGTACACCTCGACCGTGTCGGCCTCGCCCGCCAGCGCCTCGTCGATCGCGTTGTCGATGATCTCGGTGAGGAGCTGGTGGTAGCCGTCGACGCCCGTGCCGCCCTGGACGTACATCGCGGGCCGCTTGCGGACGCCTTCCAGGCCCCTGAGGACCTTGATGTCGTGTGCCGTGTAAGCGCTCAAACTGACCTCCGGAAGCGAGCGGGTACCGCCCGCCCCAAACGTCTGATTCTACCCCCTCACGGACCCCCAGGTCAAACGGTTTTCGCCGTCCTGGACGGCGCAAAGACCGAGAGAGGCCCGGCGCGGGACGGGCCGTGGATGGGCCCGGGCGGCCCTGCTCGCCCCCTGGGGCTGGCAGGGCGGCAGGAGCGGGGCCGCGGCCGCGCCCCGGCTAGGCCCTGACCTCGCCGCTGCCGTCCACGACGTACTTGTAGGTGACCAGGGCCTCGAGGCCCATCGGCCCGCGGGCGTGGAGCTTCTGGGTGCTGATGCCGATCTCGGCGCCGAACCCGAACTCGAAGCCGTCGTTGAAGCGCGTGGAGGCGTTCACGAACACGGCAGCGGCGTCGACCTCGCGCCTGAAGCGCTCGGCGCTGTGCAGGGAGCGCGTGACGATCGCCTCGCTGTGGCGCGTGCCGTAGCGGTCGATGTGCTCGAGCGCCGCGTCGAGCGAGGGCACGACCCTGACGGCCAGCACGAGGTCGAGGAACTCGGTCTCCCAGTCGGACTCGGTGGCGGGGAGGGCCTCCGGCACGAGCGCGCGCGTGCGCTCGCAGCCGCGCAGCTCCACGCCGGCCGCGTGCAGCTCGGCGGCGAGGCGGGGCAGCAGCGACGGGGCCTCGGCCTCGTGGACGAGCAGGGTCTCGGCGGCGTTGCACACGCCGGGCCGCTGCACCTTGGCGTTGAGCACGATGCGCCTCGCCGTCTCCGGGTCGGCGCCGGCGTCGACGTAGACGTGGCAGTTGCCGACGCCGGTCTCGATCACGGGTACCGTCGCGTTCGCCACGACGTGCCTGATCAGCCCGGCGCCGCCGCGCGGGATCACGAGGTCCACCTTGCCGTTCGCGCGCAGGAGCTCGGTGACGAGCTCCCTGTCGGGCGAGTCGACGAGCTGCACGGCGTCGTGGGGCAGCCCCGCCTCCGCCAGGGAGCGCCGCAGGCTCGCGACCAGCGCCCGGTTGCTGCGCAGGGCGCTCGCGGAGCCGCGCAGCACCGCGGCGCTGCCGGCCTTCAGCGCCAGCGCCGCGGCGTCGACGGTGACGTTCGGCCGCGACTCGTAGACCATCGCGATGACCCCGAACGGGACCGTCACCCGGGTGACGCGCGGGCCGGCCGCGAGCGTCCAGCCGCCCTGGACCCGGCCGAGCGGGTCCGGCAGCGCCGCGACCTCCTCGCAGGCCGCGGCGATCGCCCGCAGGCGCTCGGGCGCGAGCGTCAGCCTGTCCAGCTGCGGCGCCGGCATGCCGCCCGCGCGGGCCGCGCGCACGTCCTCGGCGTTCGCCGCCAGTACCCTCTCGGCGTCGCGCTCCAGGCCCGCCGCCATCGCCCTCAGACCGGCGTCGCGGTCGGCCCCGGCGAGCGCCCGTGACGCCTTGCGTGCGGCGGCGAGCAGCGTGTCCAGGGTCAGCGTCTGGCTCATCCGCGGAGTATACGAGGGACGGCTCCGTAGACTGGGCCCATGCCCGTCGACGTCTCCTCACCCGCGCCCGGCACCTACGCCGCCGTCACCGGCGCCAGCGGGGCCGTGGGCCCCCACCTGGCCGCCGCCCTCGCCGCCCGCGGTTGGCCGGTCGCGCTCGTGGCCGGACCGAGCGAGGGCAGTGGCGAGTCGGCCAGGGACGCCGTCCTCGCGCTCGCGCCCGACGCGCGCCTCGGCTACTCCGGGATCGACCTGCGCGACGAGGCCGCCGCCCGGCGCCAGTTCGAGGCGTTCGAGGGCGCCGTGGGCGCGTGCTCTGTCCTCCTCAACGCGGTCGGCGGGTTCGCCGCGGGCCCGGCCGCGACCGTCGACGCCGGCTTCGTCGCGGGGCTCGTCGAGCTGAACCTCCTTACCGTCGTGAACGCCACGCGGGCGGTGCTGCCGGGCATGCTGGCGCGGGGCCAGGGCTTCGTGCTGGCCTTCGGCGCGGGCGCCGCGAGCTCGGCGGCGCCGGGCCGCACGGCCTACGCCGCCGCGAAGGCGGCCGTGGCCGCCTACATGCGCTCGCTGGCGGCCGAGCTCGCCGGCACGGGCGTGCATGCCGCCGTCGTCCACCCCATGGGCACGATCGACACGCCGGCGAACCGCGCGGCCATGCCGGACGCCGACACCTCGCGGTGGATCCCGGTCTCCCGGCTGGTGGAGGCCGCCCTCTACCTGGCCGCCAACCCGGGCGTGCGCGAGCTCGAGGTCCACGGCGGCGCCGGGTGAGGCGGCGCGGCCCAGGTGGACACGCGGCCCGCGTTGCGAGTAAGCTGAATGCTTGGTCGGCGCGCGGCTTCGGGCCCGGCGCGCCTCGGAGGACAGATGAAGCTTGCAGCCGAGAAGCGCGGTAAGGGCGCCCTTAGCGACCTGAGGCGGAACGGCCGCCTGCCGGCGGTCGTCTACAACCGCGAGATCAACGTACCCGTCAGCGTCGACGTGCGCGCCTTCGACAAGGCGTTCCGCGCCGTCGGCAGCTCCAGCCTCATCGACCTCGACGTCGACGGCGAGGTCCTCAGCGTCCTCGTCAAGCAGGTCCAGATGGACAAGCGCCGGCGCGAGCCGCTGCACGTCGACTTCTTCGCCGTCTCCGCGAACGAGCCCGTCGTGGTGCACGTGCCGATCGAGTACGTCGGCAGCGCCGTGGGCGTGCGCGCCGGCGGCCAGTTCGACGTCCAGCGCCGCGAGGTCACGATCTCCGTGCTGCCGCGCTACATCCCCAACCACGTCGAGGTCGACGTGTCCGACCTCGAGATCGGGAGCAGCCTGCACGTCTCCGACCTCGTCGCCAAGCTGCCGTCCGAGGCGCAGGTGATGGACGACCTCGAGCTGGCGATCGTCGCGGTCGTGCCGCCGCGCGTCGTCGAGGAGGAGGAGGCCGCCGAGGCCGCCGAGCCCGAGGTCGTGGGCGAGAAGGAAGACGAAGAGGCCGAGGGCGAGCCTGCCGAGGAGTAACCATGAACGTGGTGGTGGGGCTCGGGAACCCCGGGCCCCGTTTCGAGGGAACCCGGCACAACGCCGGGTTCCTCGTCGTTGAGGAGCTCGCGCGCCGCCACGGCGCGCGGTTCCGGCGCGAGGGACGCGGCGACGCGGCTCGCGAGGAGGCGCGCGCCGTCCTGACGACCGGCGAGGGGCCGGTCGAGCTCCTGCTCGTCAAGCCCCAGAGCTACATGAACCTGTCCGGGACGCCGGTCCAGGCGGTCCTGACCCGCACGCGGACCCCGCTCGGCGACCTCCTCGTCGTGCACGACGACGTCGACCTGCCCCTCGGGCGCCTGCGCTTCAAGCAGGGCGGCGGTGCCGGGGGCCAGAAGGGCGTGAAGGACGTGATCGCCCGCCTCGGCCCCGGCTTCCTGCGGCTGAAGGTAGGGGTGTCCCGTCCGCCGCCGGGCTGGGCGACCGAGGGCTGGGTGCTCTCGCGCTTCCGACCCGAGGAGCGCGAGCTGCTCGACCGCGTCGTGGCGGCGGCGGCCGACGCCGTCGAGACCCTCTACCGCGAGGGCCTGGAGGCGGCCATGAACCGCACGAACGGGCTCGACCTGGCCGCGAGCGTCACGGAGGGCTGACCGGCGCGCCCGGGCCGGGGTGCCTGCAGGCTCCGCTCGGGCCCCTCGGCCGAGTCAGAAGGTCCCTGCTCGCTCCGCTCGGGCCCCTCGGCCGAGTCAGATGGTCTTTGCTCGCTCCGCTCGGGCCCCTCGGCCGAGTCGGATGGTCCCTGCTCGCTCCGCTCGGGCCCCTCGGCCTCCGGCCGAGGGGCCGGGAGCGTTCTAGTTCACCATCTTGGTGCGCCGCGACTGGAAGTCCTGGAGGACGTAGCGGCCGATCGTGTGGGGCGTCGTGAAGTACGCCTTGCCGCGCGTCATGGCGCTGACGCGCCTGACGAAGGCGATCAGCTCGGGGTCGCGGGCGAGCATGAACGTGTTGACCTGGATGCCGTGCCGGCGGCAGTTGCCCACCTCGCGCAGGGTCTCGCCGAGCACGAGGGGGTCGAGGCCGTAGGCGTTGCGGTAGACGCGGCCGTCGGGCAGCGTGATCGCCGACGGCTTGCCGTCGGTGATCATGATGACCTGCTTCATGTCCTTGCTCTCGCGCTTGAGGATCTTCTGGGCCAGCCTCAGGCCCTCGGCCGTGTTCGTGTGGTACGGGCCGACCTGCGCGCCCGCGAGCTCGGAGAGCGGGATCTCCTCCGCGGAGTTGTGGAACAGCACGTAGTGGATCGAGTCGCCACGGTACTGGTTCCTGATCAGGTGCGCCAGAGCCAGGGCGACGCGCTTGGCGGGCGTGAAGCGGTCCTCGCCGTAGAGGATCATCGAGTGGCTGCAGTCGAGCATGACCACGGTGGCGGCCGACGAGCGGTACTCGGACTGCATGACGACGAGGTCGTCCTGCTCGAGCTCCAGCGGGCCGGGCCCGCGGCGCGCGGCGCGCTTGAGGGTCTCGGCGACGTCGAGGTTGAGGCTGTCACCGAACTCGTAGGGCTTGGGCTCGCCCACGGCCTCGACGCCGGCGGCCGTGAAGCGCGTGTCGTGGCTGCCGACGCTGGAGCGCCCGACGGCGCCCAGCAGGTCGCGGAGCGTGCGGTACCCGAGGAAGTCGATGGCCTTGTCGGTGAGCTGGAACTGGGAGCGCCCGCCGACGTCGCCGGCGTAGCCCGGTCCTGGCGCCTCGGCGTCGGAGGGGTCGCCGCCCTCGGGGCGGATGAAGCCCTCGTCGGCGAGGCGCTGCGCCAGCTGCTTCACGAGCCGGCCCATCTCGGAGTCGAGCCAGTCCTCCGCCTCCATGGCGCGCCTGATCATGTCCTCCGAGATCAGGTCCTCCTGGATCAGCGACTCGGCGATCGCCTCGTAGAGGTCCTGCATCGTCGGGCGCCAGTCGGGGTCGGGGTCGAAGGGGTCCCTGTCGAAGCCCGACCGGAGCAGCCGGTCGGAGAGCATGCGCATGAGCTCGGAGGTGTCGAGGTCCTCGAGCGTCGGCTCGTAGCGCGAGTACCTGACCGTGGGCATGGCCCTCTCCTAGTTCCAGCGCGCCCGCGGGGCCGCGGCGGCGTCGAGGTCCGGCGCGGCGTAGCCGCGCTCCTCGCTGCGCGAGATCAGCTTGCGCGCGTACAGCCCCTCGAGCACGAACTCGGCCGCGGCCGCCACCTCGTCGGGCGCGCCACCGGGGGCGAGGCCCGCGGCGGCGTCTAGCAGCCCGGGCACGGCGCCGAAGACGCTGACGAGGTCGGCGGTCCTGACGCCGTCGGGGACGCGCAGCTGGTTGTCGGCCTCGAAGTGGGCGACGACGTCCTCGGTGTCGAGGGCCGTCGCGACGCGGCTGAAAGCCTGCCCGATCGCGCGGCGCACGATGTCGCGCGCCACGGCCTCGGCGCCCTTGAGCTCGCCCTCGTACTCGAGCTCGAGCTTGCCGGTGACCGCCGGCAGGGCCGCGTACAGGTCGCTGACGCGCGCGATGGGGCGGTCCTCGCCCAGGGTGAGCGCGCGGCGCTCGGCGTTCGACGCCACGTTCTCGAGGAGCGAGATCGGCAGGCGCTGCGACACGCCGGAGTGCTTGTCGACGCGCGCGTCGTCGCGCGCCTGGAAGGCGACCTCCTCGACGGCCTCGGCGATGAAGGGCGGCACGTGGACAGGGGCGGACCCGCCGTCCCGCGCCAGCCACGCCTCCTGGCGCGTGATCGCCATCCCCTCCTCCAGGGTGCGCGGGTAGTGGGTGCGCACCTCGCTGCCGATGCGGTCCTTCAGAGGCGTGATGATATTGCCGCGCGCGGTGTAGTCCTCGGGGTTGGCGCTGAAGACGAGGAGGACGTCGAGGGGCAGACGCACCGGGTAGCCCTTGATCTGGACGTCGCCCTCCTGCATGACGTTGAACAGGGCGACCTGGACCTTGCCGGCGAGGTCGGGGAGCTCGTTCATCGCGAAGATGCCCCGGTTCGCCCTGGGCAGCAGGCCGTAGTGGATCGCCCGCTCGTCGGCGAGGGAGGTGCCCAGCTTCGCGGCCCTGATCGGGTCGATGTCGCCGATGATGTCGGCGACGGTGGCGTCGGGGGTGGCGAGCTTCTCGACGTAGCGCTGCTCGCGCGGCAGCCAGGCGATGGGCGTGGCGTCGCCGCACTCCTCGAGGATCGCGCGGCCCTGCACGGTGACGGGAGCGAAGGGGTCGTCGTGCAGCTCGGTGCCGGCGATGTAGGGGACCTCCTCGTCGAGCAGCTCGACGAGCTGCCTGAGGATGCGCGTCTTGGCCTGACCCCTGAGCCCGAGCAGGATGAAGTTGTGGCGCGAGAGCACGGCGTTCACGACGGCGGGGGTGACCGTGTCGTCGTAGCCGAGGATGCCCGGGAACAGCGGCTCGCCCGCGCGCAGCTTGGCGATCAGGTTGGACCGCAGCTCGTCCTTGACGCCGCGGCCAGCCAGCCGCTCCCAGCGGGTGCCGCGGAGGTCCGCCAGCACGCCGGGACGTGCCCCGTGATGCCGCTGGGTGGCTCGGGCGCTGTCGTTCATGCCGCGATGCTAGCACCGGGTCCTGGCACGCCCGTTAGAGGGTTGACGCAGGCCGAGCGGTGCTGGGCAGGTGTCGTGCCCGTCCAGGGAGGGGCGAGAAAAGGACCCTGCGTGGGGGGCGCAGGGTCAAAGAGGAGATGGTGGAGGGCGTTGCCCTCCTCAGGCGCTGGGGTGAGCGCCCATCTCGGTCCCGGGGGTGGGGACCGCACGTATGCTACACCACCGCCGGCGTTAGCATCGTCTCGCATGGGGAACGCGCGGACGCCCGACGAGGGCAGGATCGAGCGCGCCGAGCTGATCAGCGTCGGGACCGAGCTGCTGCTCGGCGAGATCGTCGACACCAACAGCGCCTACCTGGCCACCGACCTGGCGCGCCGGGGCGTCGACGTGCTGTGGTCGGCCCGCGTCGGCGACAACCTGGGGCGCATCAGGCACCTGATCGAGCAGGGCCTGGAGCGCTCCGACCTCGTCGTGCTCGGCGGCGGCCTGGGCCCGACCGAGGACGACCTCACGCGCGACGCCGTCGCCGCCGCCCTCGGCGAGGAGCAGACCCTCGACGACGCGCTCGTCGCCTGGCTCGAGGAGCGCTTCGCGTCCTCCGGGCGCGCGATGCCCGAGCGCAACCTCCAGCAGGCGCGGGTGATCCCCTCGGCCGAGGTCCTGCCGAACCCGATCGGCACGGCGCCGGGCTGGCTCGTGCGCACCGAGAGGGGCGGCAGGCGGCGCTACGTCGTCACGCTGCCGGGCCCGCCCCGCGAGCTGAAGCGCATGTGGGAGGAGCAGGCCGCGCCCCGCCTGCCCTTCCCCGACGCCCGCATCTTCACCCGCACCTACAAGACGCACGGCGTCGGCGAGTCCCTGGTGGCCGAGCGCCTCGGCAGCCTCACCAGCGGCGCGAACCCGAGCGTGGCGACCTACGCCAAGCGGGACGGCGTCCACGTCAGGGTCGCCGCCAAGGACAGGAGCCTCGAGGCGGCGCGGCGGGCCGCCCAGCCGGCGATGGCGGCCGTCGAGCGCGTGCTGGGTGACGCCGTGTGGGGCGTCGACGGCGACGAGCTGGCGACCCTCGTGCTGCGCGGCCTGGCGGCGCGCGGCCTCACCCTGGCCGTCGCCGAGGGCGCGAGCGGCGGCCTGCTCACCGAGCTCCTCGAGGAGGCCAGCGACGCGCTCGCGCGGGGCGGTCCGTTCGAGGCCGCCGGTCGCGCCGCGGAGGCCGGCGGCGCCGGCGCGCCGGCGGCCGCAGTGCCCGCCGGGGACGCGAGGGGAGCGACGCCTGAGATGAGGGCGCTCGCCGGCAGCGTGGTAGCATGGCGACCGGAAACCATGCGAACGCTCCTGCCCCACCTCGCGGCGCTGCAGCGCCTCCCGGACGGCCTCGCAGCCGCCACCGCGGAGGTCGTGGCCGCCGTCGCGGTCGCGGTGAGGACGATGTTCGCCGCGGACGTCGGCATCGCCGTCGGCTACCCGTACCTCGCCGGGCCGGCATCGGCCTCGCGCCTGGCGGTGGCTGGCACGACCGGCGTCCAGGCACCACCCAGCGAGGACCAGACCGAACCGGGCACGGTCGCGGGCTCCGGCCCGAGGCCCCAGCTACGCCTCGAGATCGCACTTGCCTACGGCGATAGAACGACCTCACAGACCTTGAACCTGCCGCCCTTGGGGCGCGGGTGGGCGCGCGAGCGGTCGGCCTTCTCCGGTCTGAACCTCCTCCTGCGGTCGGTGCTGCGCTGACCCCGGCGGCGCCGCTCGCGGCGCCGCGCTGACGGTCAGCGCGTCCGGACCGCCACCACGGCGGCCCCGGCCGGACGGAGGGCTGTGCCGCCATGAACCAGGACAGGAGGAAGGCTCTGGACACCGCGGTCTCTCAGATCGAGAGGCAGTTCGGTAAGGGCGCGATCATGCGGTTGGGGGCGGAGCCGGCGCAGGTGCTGGGGCAGGGGGTGATCAGCACCGGTTCGTTGTCGGTGGACCTGGCGTTGGGCGTTGGT
>DATGNP010000041.1:0-13069 GCA_035306665.1 Trueperaceae bacterium | reverse complement strand
GTCGAAGCGCTTGACGAAGCGCTCGCGCACGAAGAACTCGTGCTCGCGGCCCACCTCCAGCTCGCCCGCCAGCCGCGCCGGCAGCTTGGCGATGACCTCGGTGGCCTCGCCCATCGGCGAGGTGTCCGCGCCCGGCACCTGTCCGTACAGGAGCAGGTCGGCGCCGAGGTCCTCGAGCCCCGAGACGAGGAAGCGCAGCCGCATGGCGTCGGGGCCGGGCTGGAACGACTCGCCAACCGGCAGGAAGTTCTCGGGGTGGAACCCGATCACCTCGCCGTCCTTCAGGAGCAGGTTCATGGCCGGCGAGCCCATGAAGCGGGCCACGAAGGTGTTCGCCGGCTCGCGGTAGATGTCCGACGGCTTGCCGATCTGCTCGATGCGGCCGAAGTTCATCACCGCCACGCGCTCGCCGAGGCCCATCGCCTCGACCTGGTCGTGGGTGACGTAGATCGTCGTGATGCCGATGCGGCCGTGCAGCTTCTTGAGCTCGTGGCGCGCCTGGTGCCTGAGCTTGGCGTCCAGGTTCGAGAGGGGCTCGTCGAGGAGGAAGAGGTTCGGCTCGCGCACGAGGGCGCGGGCCAGGGCCACGCGCTGGCGCTCGCCGCCGGAGAGCATGCGCGGCTTGCGGTCCAAGAGGTGGCCGATCCCGAAGAGGTTCGCCGCCCACTCGACCCGCTCCCTGATCTTGGCGCGGTCGGTCCTCACGGCCTCCAGCGGGAACGCGATGTTCCGGTACACGCTCTTGTGCGGGTAGAGCGCGTAGCTCTGGAAGACCATCGCGATGTTGCGGTCGTTGGGAGGGAGGCCGTTCACGACGCGGTCGCCGATGACGACCTCGCCGCTGGTGGCCTTCTCCAGCCCGGCGATCGTGCGCATGAGCGTCGTCTTGCCCGAGCCCGACGCCCCGAGGAGCACGAGGAACTCGCCGTCGCGCACGTCGATGCTCACGCCGTCGACGGCCCTCACCGATCCGAAGTGGGTATGCAGGTCGCGTACGGTCAGCTTCGCCATCCCAGGCGTGCCTCCTCATCGGGGAGCGGGCGACGGGCTAGGCCCGTCGCCCGCTCACGACCCGTGGGTCAGATCAGACCCCGCTGACGCCAGGCGTCGTACACGGCGCGCGCCTCGGCGGCCGCGGTCCTGATCGAGTCCTCGGGGGACTCGTCCCCGCGCACGGCTCGGGCGAACATGTTGGGGATGATGAACGTGTTGTAGACCTCCGCCACGGCGGGGCTGCACACGCCAGGGTGCCCCACGTTGGTCGTCCACTCGACCGCGTTCAGCAGCGGACGCAGCTTGCCGTCGGCCTCGTTCGGGAGCTTGAAGGGGTCGTTCTCGAACCAGGCGTTGTGCAGGTCGCGGAAGGTGCTCGCGCCCGCCACCGCCGGGTAGTCCCCGTTGCCGGAGATCGGCGAGTCGAAGAAGCTCGGCGAGTTGTAGAGCTTCGAGTGGTACATGGCCATGTCGTAGTTCTCGGCCAGGTCGAGGATGAACTGCTTGGCGCCGTCGGGGTTCTGGGCGTGGTTCGGGATGATGTAGTTGTAGATCACGTGCGCGTTCGCCCAAGCGGTGCCGCGCGGGCCCTGCAGCGCCGGCCCGAAGAACACGTCCTCGGCGATGTCGGGCACGTCCTCCTGCGAGGACCGGTAGGCCGAGATCGAGTTCATGATGTACGACGCCCTGCCCGCGATCAGCGCCTGGTTGTTCGAGGCGGCGTTCCAAGCGAACACCTCGGGCGTCATCGCCGCCTCGTAGAGGCGCTGCATGAACTGGACGGTCTCGAGGACGCGCTCGAAGTTGTCGCCCTGGTCGAGGACGACCTCGCCGGCCTCGTTCTGCACCATGGCGTCGAACGAGGCGAGCATCGCCCTGTGCGCCATGTTCGAGTCGATCTCCTGCGCCAGGCCGATGCCGAGCTGGACGCCCTGCTCGTCCCTGATGCGGCCGCCGACCGTGACGAGGTCCTCCCACGTGGTGGGACCGTCGGGCATGCCGGCGGCCTCCCACAGGCTGCGGCGGTAGTTCGCCGGGTCGATGGTCCAGCCCACGCAGAAGCTGTAGTAGTTGTCTGTGGCCGGGTTGTAGGAGTAGTTGCGCGCGACCTGCAGCTGCTCGCCGAAGCGGCTCTGCGCCTCCTGGTTGACGTCGTTCAGGGAGAGCAGGCTGGGCTCGAACTGGCCGGCCTCGGCGCCCACGATCTCTATGAGGTCGTGCCCAGAGCCGGCCGAGATCTCGGCGGCGACGGCCGCCGTGAGGTCGGCGAGGTTGATGTGGTCGACGGTGACGTTGATGCCGTTGGCGGCGCCCCACTCGCGGGCGTACTGGTCGAACCAGGTGTCGTAGGCCGGGACGAAGTGGCTCCACTGCAGGATGCGCAGGCTCCCGCTGCCGCCTTGCGCGCGCAGCAGCGACGGCCCCACGGCCGCGGCGGCCGCGGTGGCGCCGGCGTACTTGAGGAAGGTCCTGCGGTTGATGCGGCGCTTGAACGGATCGAACCTAAGCACGGGGCTCATGAGTCCTCCCATCCCTTCCGAACGGAACGTTCACCGACTGGGCGTGGTGCACAGCGCGAGACGTCGCCAGGTCGAGACGCAGGTCGCTACCTCCTTACGGCGGGAGCGGGACGCGCAGGACGATGAGTCCGCCAAGCCCTATGGGCGCCGCGCTGCTCGAGTGCGGCCGGCAAGGGCTGTCTGGGTTGCGTTGGTGACAGGGTAGGCCGTTCGCAGGCGCGTGGCAAGGGTGCGGGGACCGTGGCGCGACGAGCCGGCGGCGCCGCTCGGAGCTCAGCCCGCGAGGAACTCTCTCACGAGCGCGACGAACTTCTCGCTCTCCTCGATCTGCGGCGAGTGTCCCGAGTCCTCGAAGACCTCGAGCCGGGCGTGCGGGATGCCGGCCTTGATCTCCTCGGACGCGGTGACGGGCGTGATCCAGTCGTGCCTGCCGACGACGATGAGCACGGGGCACCGGATCTCGTGGAGGCGGCCGGTGACGTCGTAGTTCGGAACGTTCCGCGAGAAGGCCCAGTTGTGCGTCTCGTAGCGGAACGTCGCCGACGCGATGCGCTGCGCGATCTTCTCGGGGGTCGTGTTCGCGTCGTACAGAGGCGCGATCGCGGCCCAGAAGCGGCGCAGCTCGTCGTCGCTCTCGATCCGCCCGGTGAAGAGCTTGTCGAGCATCTCCTCGGTGATTTCCGGGTACTCGGCGGCGCGGGCCAAGGCGTTCTGCCTGGCCAGCCCCTCGAAGCGGCGCGACGCCGCCGTGTCGCGCAGGATCAGGTGCGTGACGCGGTCGGGGTGCGCGAGCGTGTACTCGAGGGCGACGTAGCCGCCGTAGGAACCGCCGGCCACGACGATCCTCTCGTCGCCGAAGTGCCGGCGCAGCGCCTCGAGGTCGGCAACCCACTGAGCGTGCGTGAAGGGCGGGACGGCATCGGACTCGCCGGACCCGCGCGCGTCGAAGGAGATCACCCGGTACTCGTCGGCGAGAGGACCGAACGAGCGCTTCGGCTCGGCGTGCGAGCCGAGGCCGGGCGCGCCGTGGTGGGTGTAGATGGGTACGGCGTTGCCCTCGCCCTGGACGTTCACCCGCAGCCTGGCGCCGTTGACTTCTACGAACATGTCGCCCCTTCCGCGCTCAGACCCAGAGGAGCGCTCTACCGTTGACGCCTTCGCGACCGCGCAGGGCGTGCAGGACGGTGACGGTGAGGAGCGCCGCTGCGGCCATGCCGGCGGCGCTGAGGTAGCTGCCCATCGCGAGATGGAACGGATGGGAGTCGAAGAGGTCGTAGGCGTGGGCGGGCCGTATCGCCGGCGACGGGAGCAGGCGCTCGGCGTCGTCGAGCTGCCGGCGCAGCAGCGCAAGGAGCTGGCGTAGGCCCATGGCGCCGAAGTCCTGTCCATCCCGCTGGGCGTCGTCGAGCCACGGGACGTCGGCGGCGCCGAGGTCGGGGGCCAAGGCTGCTAGCTCGTCGGCCGCCGCCGCGCACGCCTGGGCGGCGGCCGAGAGCTCGGCCGCCCATGCCGCCCTGGCGGGCACGCCGTGGAACGAGGCCGCGTAGCCTGGCTCCAGCCACTCGCCCCCATCGGCCTCGGCGAGGGTCCGGAAGCGGTCGGCGGCGAGGCGCAGGTCGGCCACAGCGGTGGCGGCGAGGTCGGGCGGTGCGGCGTCCGGCGCCTCGCGGACGACCGACCAGGCAGGCCGGCCGGTGGACGAGCCGGTCCTGGACGCAGCCACGGCCTCGAGCGTCCGCACGAGGAGCTCCGCGCCGTCGCCCCAGCCCAGGCCGAGGGGGCCGAGCCCGAACTCCGGGTGCGAGCCGAACAGGACGGTCCGGCCCGCACCGAGCGGCTGGGTCACGCCGGTGGCGGCGCCTCGGCGCACGCAGCGCTCGAACGTCGTGTCGCCCGCGTGCGGCTCGCCCGGCGCCTCGAGGAACCGCTCGGCCGGCGTGAAGCGCTCGGTGGCTGCGACGGGCCAGGCGAACGGCGTGACGCCCGCGCCGGCGCGGGCGACGTCGAAGAGCGGGCCGTTGTAGTGCACGAGCTCGACGTGCTCCGGCAGGCCGGCGGCGTAGGGGTGAGCCGGGTCGAGCCGCACGACGATCCGGCCCACGCCCGGCGACGCCAGGCCGCCGAGCGTCGCGTCGCCCGTGTTCGCGAGCGTCACGTCGACGAGGCGCAGGCAGCGGGCCGCCGGCACGGCCTCGTCGGCGGCGCCGGTCAGCGACACGGGCAGCACCGAGCCGGCGCAGGACCCGACGTAGGTGCCGCCGCGCTCCACCCAGGCGCGCACCGCCCTGGCGCCATCCTCTCCGAGCGGCGCGATCAGCCCGGCCATCGCGAAGGCGCCGCCGCCCGGGAACACGACGACGTCGAGGTCGTCGAGGCGACCGGCGGCCACGTCCTCGGCGCGCACGACCGCGACGGCGGCGCCGTGGAGCGCGAGGAGCGCCAGGTGGTGCCACGGCGCCCCTCCGCTCCCGTAGACGCCGACGCGCAGGCCGGCGAGCCGCCGGGTGGGGCCGCGCCTGTCGAGGGAGCCGCGGGTGTCGGTGGAGCCGGGCGCTGCGCGCCGACCCCGGCCGTCACCCGCGGCGGCGCTCAGCGCGCCCACACCTCGTCCAGCACGCGCATGACGTTGCCGCCGACGACCTTGGCGATCTCGTCGTCGGAGTAGTCCTTCTTCACGAGCCACCTGACGATGTTCGGGAACGCCTCGGCGGGGTTCTCGATGCCGTCGACGTACTCGACCGTCGGGTACGGCTCCTTGCCCTTCGACGCCTTCAGCGAGAGCGCCTCGCGCAAGGCGCTGTGGAGGCCGACGTGGTCGCCGAAGAGCGTGTCGGGGCCGAACGCGACGTGGTCGATGCCGACGAGGTCCACGCAGTACTCGAAGTGCTCCATGTAGGAGTCGAGCGAGTGGCGCATGTTGTTGCGGGTGATCGTGGTGTGCGGAGCCGCCTCGATCCCGATCACGCCGCCCTTCTCGGCGCAGGCCTTGATCACCTCGTCGGGCTTCAGGCGCGGCGTGTCCCACAGGGCGCGGGCTCCGGCGTGCGTGATGAAGACCGGGTGCTTCGAGTGCGCGATCGTGTCGAGCGAGGTCTGGTCGTTCGCGTGCGACACGTCGATCGCGATGCCCAGCTTGTTCATGCGCTCCACCGCCCGGCGCCCGAAGTCGGTGAGGCCGTAGTGCGGCGGCTCCTTGAGTCCTGCGCCGAGCGCGTTGGCCTCGCTGTAGCAGATACCGAGGCTGCGCACGCCGAAGCCGTAGAGCACGTCGATGCGGTCGAGCTCGTTCTCGATCATCGCCGCGCCCTCGATCGACACCACGAACGCGACCTTGCCCTCGCGCTTGCAGCGCCTGATGTCCTCGGTCGTGAGCGCCAGCTCCACCATGTCCTGGTGGGCGATGTCCGACAGGCGCATGCCGATGTCGAAGACGACGTCCTCCCACTTCCAGCCGGCGCGGGAGGTGATCATGGCGGTGCCGTCCATCATCGCGTCGAAGACGCAGTCGAGCCCGCTGACGGCCAGCCCCTCGTAAGCGGTGTGGTCGCGCCCGTAGCGGCGGAACTCGAGGAAGCGCGAGAGGTCCTTCGGCGCCACGAAGCAGTGGTCGTGCAGCGAGATCACGAGGTTCTCCGCGAAGATCCGCTTGACCCGCTCCTCCTGCTCCGGGGTCGTATCCGGCGCCCGGCTCGGCACGCGGCCGAGCTGGGGGACGAGCTCGATGTCGGGCAGGTCCTCCGGGTCGAGGTACTGGAACGAGCGGTAGCCGTCGTACTTCTTGGCTTGCATGTGTCTCCGTTCCGCGGACGAGGCCGCTGGGGGCGCGGGGGCGGGGAGTCGGCGCGGCGCCGCAAGTGCGCGCCCCGAACTACCCCCTGGGGTCGAGCACGTCGCGCAGGGCGTTGCCCAGCACGTTGAAGGCGAGGACGGTGATCGCGATGAACAGGCCCGGCCATACGGCCAGGACGGGCGCGCGGAAGAGGTAGGCCTGGGCGTTCTGGAGCATGTTGCCCCAGGAGGCGAGGGGCGGCTGGATCCCCAGCCCCAGGTACGAGAGCCCGGCCTCGGTGAGGATCGACCAGCCGACCCCCAGGGTCGCGAGCACGATCGCCTGCGGCATCACCTGCGGCAGGATGTGCCTGACCATGAGCCTCAGGTGGTGGCTCCCCAGCGCCCGGGAGGCCTCCACGAACTCCGCGGTCTTGAAGCGCTTGAACTCGGCATGGACGCTGCGGGCCATCTGGGCCCAGAAGCCGAGGCCCACGGTGAACACGATCGTCACGGGGTGGTTCCCGAAGCTCGTGACGATGACGAGGATCAGGAAGAACGTCGGGATCGCCATGAACGTGTCGACGACACGCATCAGGACGTTCTCGGTGCGTCCGCCGAAGTAGCCGGCGCTGCCGCCGACGGCGACGCCGATGAACAGGCCGACGAGCATGGAGAACAGGCCCACCGAGAGCGACACGCGTCCGCCGTGGACGATGCGGGCGAAGACGTCCCGCCCCAGCTCGTCGGTGCCGAGCCAGTGCTCGGCCGACGGGGGCTGCAGGGTCTGGAGCGGGTTCGTGCGGGTGGGGGAGTGAGAGAGGAACGCCGGGCCGAACACGACCAGGAGCACGAGCAGGACGAGGACCGTGAAGGCGACGAGCCCCAGCGGCTGGCGCAGGACCCGGCCGAGGAAGCGGCTGCGGCGGGGCAGCGGCGCGCTCGCCGTTCGCACGAGCACCTCAGCCATGGCGGATCCTCGGGTCGATGACGGCGTAGAGCATGTCGACGACGAGGTTCACGACCACGACCACGGTGCCGGCGAGCATCGTCACCCCGAGGATCACGGGGTAGTCGCGGCCGTTGGCGGCCTCGATCGCGAGGCGTCCGATGCCCGCGTAGCCGAACACGCTCTCGATGACGACGGAGCCGGAGAACAGCACGGTCGTGATGAGCCCGATCATCGCCGTGATCGGCACGAGCGCGTTGCGCAGCATGTGCTT
This sequence comes from Trueperaceae bacterium, assembly GCA_035306665.1. Classification (GTDB taxonomy): domain Bacteria; phylum Deinococcota; class Deinococci; order Deinococcales; family Trueperaceae; genus DASRWD01. The sequence goes on along the minus strand of DATGNP010000041.1, from coordinate 5,565 downwards.
GCGCATGACCTTTCCGTCGGGCAGGCCCTTGGAGCGAGCGGTGCGGACGTAGTCGGTGGCCTTCGTCTCTAGGACCGCCGAGCGGGTGACGCGCACGACGTTCGGCATGAGTCCGAACGCCAGCACGCTGGCGGGCAGGACGAGGTGGCGCAGCCTGTCGATGAGGTCGGCGCCGCGCCCGATCGAGACGATGCCGGAGGCGGGCAGCCACCGCAGCTCGACCGCGAACACGATGATCGCGATGATGCCGAGCCAGAAGTTCGGTACCGACATCCCCAGGGTCGCCACGGTGCTCACGACGTGGTCCGGCCAGCGGTTGGGGTTCATGGCCGCCACGATGCCCAGGAGGACCCCGAAGCCCGCGGCCAGCACCAGCGCCGTGAGCGCGAGCACCACGGTGGCGCCCAGCCGCTGCATGAGCAGGCGGGAGACCGGCAGGCCCTGGTTGATCGAGGTGCCGAGGTCGCCCGTGACCGCTCCGCCGAGCCAGGCGACGTAGCGCTCGTGCACGGGCCTGTCGAGGCCGTAGAGCGCGTACCGGGCGTTGCGTTCCGCGACGGTGGTCGAGATGTCCACGAGCGAGGAAGGCCCGCCAGGGGCGAGGTTGATGAGGAAGAAGGTGAGCAGCGAGACGAGGAACAGGACCACCAGGCCCTGGCCCAGACGTCGCACCAGGTACTGCGTCATCGCTGGCGGGCTACCTCCCGTGTTCCGCCGCCTGAGGCTCCAGGGGTGATGCCTGCCTCCCCTGCGATGAGGGGAGGCAGGCTGTCTCGGGTCTAGCGGGCCGTCACGTACCAGTCGAACGAGTGCTGGAACGCGGCGTTGGCGGTGATCTCGGGGAAGCCCTGCAGCCGGACGCTCTTCGCCGTGAGGATGTCGGGCCACCACAGGTAGATGTAGGCCAGCTCCTCGGCGAGGAGCTCCTGCATGCGCCCGTAGGCGTCCGCCTGCTCCTCGAGGGTCAGGGCCGCGCGTCCCTCGTCCATGATCCGGTCCAGGTCCTCGTTGCAGTAGTTCGGGATGTTGTTGCCGGTCTGGGCGGCGTCGCACGAGAAGTACGGCGCAACGTCGGCGGTGGGCGGCATGCTCCACCAGGCCAGAGTCACCTCGTAGTTGCGCCCGAGGACGACGTCTTGGATGTAGGCGTTCCACTCCATGACCTGCACGTCGGTCTCGATGCCGACGTCCTGCCAGTACTGCTGCACGAGCAGCGTGGCCGGCACCAGGTCACCGAACTGGCCGGTGGGCATGTAGAACGACAGGCGCTGGCCGTCCTTCTGCCTGACGCCGTCGGGCCCGACCGTCCAGCCGGCCTCGTCCAGGAGAGCGGCGGCGGCCTCGGGGTCGTAGGGGTACTGCCTGACGTCGCCGTTGAACAGCGCGCCCAGCATGGGTGCGACGGGACCGCTGGCGACCTCGCCGTAGCCGTCGAGGATCGCCTGGATCATCGCCTCGCGGTCGATCGCCATCGTCATCGCCTGGCGCACGCGGACGTCGGCGAGGCGCTCGTCGTCGTGGTTCGGCGCGACGAAGAAGAACAGGTTCTGCGACTGCCTGAGCACCTCGAGCGCGCCCGTCGACTCGATGCCCCTGACGTTCTGGGGGCTGAGCCGCGTCACGACGTCGAGCTGGCCGGCCATCGCCTCGGCCACCTGCGTGTTCAGGTCGGGGATGATCCTGAACACCATGCCGGCGAGCTTGGGCTCACCCGCCCAGTAGAGCTCGTTCGGCACCAAGCGGACGAACGACCCGGGCACGAACTCCGCGACCTTGTACGGCCCGGTCGTGACCGGGATGCCCTTGTTGAACGACGCGACCTGCAGCGGGTTCTCCGCCTCGCCGAGCACGTGCACGGGGATGATGCCGGCGAACGATGCGAGGTAGTAGGGCAGGGCCGAGAACGGCTCGTTCAGGACGAAGCGCACGGTGTGGTCGTCGATGACCTCGACCCTGTCGATCGCGGAGAACTGCGACGCGCTCTGCGCACCGAGGTCGGGGTTCAGCACGACGTCGTTGAACGTGAACGCCACGTCGGCGGCGTCGAACGGGTCGCCGTCCGACCACACGACGCCCTGCCGCAGCTCGAACACCCAGGCCAGGCCGCCCTCCTCGGCCTGCCAGCTGGTGGCGAGCATAGGCGACGGCGTGAGGTCCTCGGGGGAGTAGCGCGTGAGCTGCTCGAAGAGGATCGTGTTGATCAGGTTCGACTCGATGACGGCGCCGGGCGTCCACGGGTTGAGCGTGGGGTCGGCGTTGGTCGCCAGGTTCAAGACGGCCGACGTGTCGGCGTCCTGGGCCGTCGCGACGGCGGCGCCCAGCGCGAAGAGGAGCGCCACGAGAGCGCGGAAGAGGGTACCTCTGACCTTCATGCCTGACCTCCTAGAGCTTCCCCGCCAACGCCAGTCGCCGACTGATCTCCTCGGCTGCGGCGCGAACGAGCAGAGAGAAACGGGAGAGCGCGCCTTCGTCCACGCGGTACGACGGCCCGCCCACGCTGATGCCGCCGACGACCTGGCCGTCCTCCCCGAAGACGGCGGCGCCGACCCCCTTGGCGGCGGAATCGAAGTCCTCGTCCGAGACCGCGTACCCCTGGTCCCTGATGACCTCGAGCAGGGCCGCGAGGCGGTCGCGGTCGAGGATCGTCTTGTCGGTGTAGCGCGGCAGGTCCTCCAGCGAGGCGAGGACGGCTTCGCGCTCGTCCGCGGGGAGGTTGGCGAGCATCGCCTTCGGCACCGCCCCGGCGTGCAGCGGGAAGGAGCGGCCGAGCACGGCCACGAGCCTCACGCTCTGGGGGCTGTCGCGCTTGTCGACGCATAGCGCCCGGTCGCCCACGCGCATGAACAGGTGGACGGTCTCTCGCGTCTGCTCGCTGAGACGGTCCATCAGCGGGGCCGCCACCTCCATGAGCGAGGCGCCGGTGCTGCGCGTGGCCGCCAGCTGCATCTCGGCGGCGGCGGGGCCGAGCGTGAACCTGGCGTCGGCCGTGGGCGTCAGGAAGCCTGCCGCCTCGAGCGTCTTGAGCGACCTGTAAGCCTGGTTCTTCTCCAGCCCCAGCCGGGAGGTGACGTCTGCCAGACCGAGCCTGTGGGGCGGTTCGGCGAAGGCGCGCAGCACCTGGAGGGTCCTCAGCGCCGAGGAGATCACGTACTGACCGGCTTCCCGGGGTTCCGCAGCGTCAGCGCCTACCTCGTCTCGGATGGCGATAGGTTCTCGCATGGCGATATGAGAGGAGACTCTATGGCGGTGTACTCCCGATGTCAACCGGGACAGCCGACGGACGCCGTCCGTGGTTAGGGACGCCCCGGTCCACGGCGGCCTCTCGAGGGGCGGCCGCGCTCCGTCCGCGGCCGCTCGCCGACTACTCGTATGCCGCAGGGTCCGGGTTACGGTCGAAGGCGACCCGGCCCGACCGGCCGGTTCCCCATCACTGAGAAGAGGTACCTGGCCTTGAGCGAACCGCTCTCAGAACGTCCCGTACTGCACGTGATCGTCGGCAGCATCCGCCCGGGCCGCGTCGGCCTCCCCGTGGCGAGTTGGTTCCAGCAGCACGCCGTGGACCACGGCGCCTTCGACGCTCGCCTCGTCGACCTGGCCGAAGTCGGTCTGCCCCTCTACGACGAGCCGCGGCACCCGCGCCTCGGCCAGTACGAGCACGAGCACACCAAGAGGTGGAGCCGGATCGTCGCGGAGGCCGACGCCTTCGTGTTCGTCACGCCCGAGTACAACCATTCGTACAGCGCGCCGCTGAAGAACGCGCTCGACTACCTGAACCGCGAGTGGAAGGACAAGCCGGCCGGCATCCTCTCCTACGGCGGCGTTTCGGCCGGCACGCGCGCGATGGTCGCGCTCAGGCCCGTGCTCGCGGTCTTGGGCATGCCCACCGTGCCGACGGCCGTGAACGTCCCCTTCGTCGCCAGGTTCCTGAACGCGGAGGGCGAGTTCGTGCCCAACGAGGCGACCGTGAAGGGCGCCGACCAGATGCTGGAGGAGCTGGCCCGGTGGACGGAGGCGATGAGGGTCGTGCGGCGGGAGGGCGTCGCGGCGGACTGAGCCTGGGAGACCGGGGTCTCCTGGCTGGGATACATAGCTTGGTTCCCGTCGCGACCGTCACCCCTTCGGCCCTCCGTTCCCTACTCGACCACCACCCCGACCGCCGCCAGCAGTCCCATCGCCTCGGGCAACGACACGCGCATCCCCCGCAGGTTGTTCTCGAGCGGCGAGATCGCGTAGCCGCGGGCGCCCCGCAGGTCGGCCTCGGCGAGGTCGTCGCGCTGGAAGGCGCAGCGCGTCAGGTCGGCGCCGGCGAACGAGACGCCCTTGAGCTCGCAGCGCACGAACTCGGCCTCGTGGAAGCGGCACCCCTCGAAGCTCCACGCGGTCAGTTCCAGCTCCCTGAAGCTGGAGAAGCTGAGGTCGGAGTCCTTGACCTTCGCCTCGGGCACGATGGGACGACGGCTGACGGCGCCGAAGCGCACGCCGGTGAGGCGGCAGGTGTCGAACGCGACCGACTGCAGGACGGCGTCGGTGAGGTCCACCAGCGGCAGCTCGCAGCCTTCGAAGCGGCACTCCGCGAGCTGGGCGGTCTTGAACGACGCCTCGGTGAGGTCGCAGTCGACGAACTCGCAGCCGAGGAGTATGGCGCCGGAGAAGTCGCGGTCGGAAGGGGCGAGGCCGACGAAGCGCTCGTCGGTGTAGCGGTCGGGCTCGGCGCCGGGCCCGGCGGGTGGCCGCTCGCGTGGCACGGGGACAGGCTAGCGGAACCGTCGCCGCGTCGGCCTAGATCGGCCTGAGCCGCAGGCGCCGGTCGCAATCCACGAAACGCGCGACGAACTCGGCGGCGAACTCATCAGCGGACGTGCGCTCGTCTAGCGGGGTCTTCAGCCTCACGTCGCGCACGGTGAGGACCGTCGCTTGCCGGGCCAGGACGTCGCGTCCGGCGCGCACGCGCAAGGACCAAGGGCGCGACACGTACTCGCCGCCGTCGAGGAACCTGACGTCCAGCAGCAGCTGGCAGTTGGTGTGGTTCGTGACCTCCACCGACGCGTCGACGTGCCCTACGTCGGCCGTGGCGCGGGCGGTGACGCGCACGGTGCCGGCCGTGAGCCCGTAGGCGCCGGGGGCGCCGCGGGTGTTCGCGTTGAGGACGGTCGCGATGGTCGCCTCTGGCCAGACCTCGGTCGTGAAGACCACCTCGATGGCGCGCTGGGTGCGCCGCGGGTGGCCGAGAGCCGCGTTCAGGCGCACGTCGCACCCGACGGTCACCGGCCTGGGGTCGACGGACTCGAGCGGCGCGGCGGCCAGGCAGCGGACGTGCGACACGGCGCGCCCGTGCGCCAGGCTCCCCGCGAAGGCGATCAGGGTGGCCGCGAGGGCGAGTCGGTGCGCGCGGGCGCTGGGTCGTTCGTCGACACGGGGCAGTTGGCCGGCGCGGCCGCGAGGCCACGACGGCCTTCCGGCTCCGGAGCGCCACGGCCCGGGGACAGCGCTCGCCCCCGCGGACGCGCTGGCGCGCCCGCCGGTCCCCACCGGAGCCGCCCTCCTGACCATGGCGGTGCTTCACCA
>DATGNP010000040.1:0-17365 GCA_035306665.1 Trueperaceae bacterium | reverse complement strand
GTGCAGGGCGCAGGTGACCTCGACCACCCTGTCCTGCGTGATGTTGTACGCGCGCATCAGCAGCTCGACGATCGTCGGCACGCCGCGCTGGAACAGGGCGCCCACCTTCTCCAGGAGCGAGGCGTCGCCGGCGTCAGGGAGGTCGAGCGGGCCGGCCACGGGCGGGCGGCAGTCGATCGCGAGGACTGGCCGGTCCGTCAGGGCGCGGACCAGGTCGACCGGGAAGTTGTTGACGATGCCCCCGTCCATCAGGTTGCGGCCCAGGTACGACACGGGAGCGAACAGCCCGGGGAACGCGTTGCTGGCGCAGACCGGCGGCACGAGCGGACCGCTGCCGAAGACGAGCATCTCGGCCCGCTCGACGTCGACGGCCGGCACGACCAGCGGGACCGCGAGGTCCTCGAACGTCGGCGCCGCGTGCTCCGCGAGCAGCTCCTCCACCCCCGTGTGCCCGATCAGCCCGGTGGCGCCGTCGGGGTCCAGGAACGACGAGAAGTCGATGGCGCGCACGACCTCCTCCAGCCGCCGCGCGTCGGGCTCCGCAGCGTAGACGGCCGCCAGGACGGCCGCGCTCGAGTTGGCGGCGATGGCCGCGACCTCCCAGCCGGCCTCCTCGAGCGCCCTCAGGGCGCCCACCTGCGCGAAGCAGCGCGCGCCACCGCCGCTCAGCGCTAGGCCTAGGGTGCGAGCGCGGTCAGCCACGCGGGACCCAGGCCGCCGTGCGGCCGGGTCTGGGCTCGGCGTATCGCGGTGACCGGCGCGTGCAGCCGCGGTCCCAGGCCGTTCGTGAAGGTGTCACGTCCTCACTGTAGAGGCGTGGGATGAGGGGTCCCGATTGGCGGGCACGCTCGGGGCTGCCGAGGGGCGACTACGCGGCGCCGTGGTCGGGCTCGCCAGACTCGAGGCCGGTTAGGAACGCCAAGAACGCCCTCGCCGCCCGCGAGCAGGTCTCGGCCGGTGGGTGCACGAGCGACATGGGGCGCCGGAGGTCGAGCCCTGCCACGGGCAGGGCGACCAGGAGCCCGGCGCCGACCTCGCGCCGCAGCGCCAGCCGCGAGATGAAGCCCGGCCCGACCCCCTGCAGCACGGCCTCCTTCACCGTCTCGATGCCGGTCGCCTCCAACGCGATGTCGCCGAGCCGCAGGCCGGCGGCTACGAGGGCCCTCTCGACGACCTCCCGCGTGCCGGAGCCCGGCTCGCGGGTGACGACCTGCATGTCGCCGAGGTCGCGGGCGTGCACGGCTCTCCTCGCTGCGAGCGGATGGTCCGGCCTCACCGCCAGCACGACCTCGTCGTGGAACACGACCCGCTGCGACATGCCGGGCGGCGGCGCGGCCGGAGGCCCCTCCACGAAGGCGAGCTCCGCCGCGCCGTCGGCCAGTTCCCTCAGCGCCTCGCGCGAGTTCCGCGTCAGCAGGTGGATCTGCAGACCGGGGTGCCTCTCGCGGAAGCGCACCAGCACCTCGGGGAGGAGGTAGACGGCCACCGTCATGCTGGCCGTCAGCCACAGGTCGCCGCGCTCGAGCCGGCGGATCTCGCCGACGCTGCGCCTGGCCCCGGCCAGGGCGCGCGCGACCGCCTGCGCGTGAGGCAGGAGCGCCGCCCCGGTAGCGGTCGGCGTCACGCCGTGCCTGTGGCGCACGAGCAGCGGCTCCCCGACCGCCTCGGCGAGCTTCTTGAGCTGGAGCGAGATCGCGGGCTGGCTGCGGTGGAGCACGGTTGCCGCCCGCGTGACGCTCCCCTCCCGCACGACCGTCGCGAACGTGACCAGGTGGTCAGGCTGCACGCTCATGGCTTCTTATAACCGTTGCTGATATCACTCGACGCGGGTCTCATTTGACCTTATATGGGGCCCCCCATAGTCTGCGCCGGTGCCGACCCGCGGCGACCACCCAGGCATGGCTGCCCGCCGCCCGGCCGACGGCCTCGTCGCCCGCGAAGCGGCCCCGGAGGCGCGGGACGTCGGAGCAGGCGCTCGTGGTCGCGCGAGCGTGGTGCGCCTCCTCCCGGGGCTGGTCCTCACGGCCTCGCTGGCCGGCGGCGCGTTCGCGCTGGCGCGCGTGCCGGGCGTCGCCCTGCTCGGTCCGCTGGGGCTCTCGCTGGTGCTGGGAGCCGCGTGGCGCCTGACCATCGGCCTCGGGCCGGCTTACCGGCCGGGGGCACGCCTGGCTTCACGGACCCTGCTTCGTGTCGGCGTCGTGCTCCTCGGCGCCAGGCTGCACTACGGCTCGCTGTGGGAGGCCGGTCCTCGGATCGTGGCGCTCGATCTCGCCGTGGTCGTCACCGCCATCCTGGTGATGGAGGGCGTCGGCCGGATGCTGCGGCTACGCCGCGGCCTCCGTCTCTCGCTGGCGATCGGCACCGCCGTCTGCGGCGCGTCCGCGATCGCAGCCGCGGCGCCCATCGTGGGCGCGCGGGACGACGAGGTCAGCACGAGCGTCGGGATCATCAGCGTCCTCGGGGCCCTGGCGGCAGTGGGGTTCACGCTCGGGAGCTCGGCGGCCGCGCTGACGCCGTCGACGTACGGGGTCATGATCGGCGCGACGCTGCAGGAGGTCGGGCACGTCGTCGCCGCCGGGGCCTCCGCCGAGCCCGAGGCCCTCGACCTTGCGGTCCTCACCAAGCTGACGCGCGTGGCCCTGCTCGCACCGGTCCTGCTCGCCACCAGCCTGGTCCTGGCGCGGCTGAGCCGACGGCGGTCCTCCGGCGCCGTCGAGCGGGGCGCGGACGGAGCCGCGCGTCCACTCGGTACCGACGGCCTCACCGCCTCACCGCGCGCCCCCCTCGTGCCCGCCTTCCTCGTCGGCTTCCTGCTGCTCGGGGTCGCCAACAGCGCGGGCCTCGTCTCGCCCGCCGTCCAGGCGCTCGCCCAGACGGGCAGCGCCGCGCTGCTGTCCGTCGCGATGGCCGGCATCGGCCTGCAGATCGACGCCGCCGCGATGCGCCGCGGTAGCGGGCGCGCGTTGGTGCTGGCCGTAGCCGGGTTCGCGCTGCTACTGGTGGTCGCCGGCGTGTTCGTCGTGACCGTCGGCGCTTAGGAACGGCTGCCGGCGGACGCTCCCGACCAGGATGCGGCAGGCGATCCCTACACGTACCCTCGGTCGCCCTGCGCCGCCTCCAGGCGCCCACCCGCCGCCAACCGGTACCGCCTCCCCCGCCACACGACCTCGCGGCGGAACGCGGCGACCAGGAACAGCCACGGCGCCAACAGCGCCTCGTAGAAGAGCTGCGCCGGCAGGTAGCGCCCCGGCGGCCTCAGGCCGTATACGCGCGTGTCGAGCACCAGGACCGCCAACGCGCGCAGCGCCAGCACGGCAGCGAGCACGGAGAGCCCCGCCCGGCCCGACACGCCCTGAGCGAGCCACGACAGCAGGGCCGCGAGCAGCGCCGTCGCCAACGGGTGCCAGGTCAGGTAGCACAGTATGAGGACCCCGAGCCCCTCGGCACGCAGGAGCGTCAACCACTTGAGGACGTGGCGGACGCCGCCGCGCAGGTCCAGGCGCTCGGGCTCGAGGCGCACGGGCCGCCCGAGCATGACGTTGCTCCGGCCGGTCTCGGCGAACGCGCGGCCGATGGCGGCGTCGTCGCTGACCGTGGCGGTGAAGGGCTCGAGGCCCCCGATGGCGCCCAGCGCCTCCCGTGTGGTCATCCAGTAGCCGCCGATGATGAAACGGGGCGGCCCCTGCAGCGCGATAGAGGCCATGTTCGGCGCGAAGCCGTGGTTCGTGTAGGCGGCCACGACGTCGCCGCCGAGGCTGCGGCCGGACCCGGCATCGGCTCCGTAGAACGGTAAGGCGAAAGCCGCGCCGACCGCCGGAGCAGAGGTGCCGTCAGGCGTCGGCTCGCCGACCCGCGTCAGCGCCGCCACGCCGTCCTCGAGGTTCGCGCGCTCGATCAGCACGTCGTCGTCCATGAACGCGAGCAGGTCGTGCCTGGCCCGGTTGAGCGCGGCGCTGAGGTTGTGCTGCTTGCCCATCCGCACGCCGGCCGGCCCCGAGAGCACGACCTCCACGTCGCGGTCCGGGTGCGCCGCCTCGACCGCGGTCGCGACCGCGTACGCCGGGTCGTCCTCGGTCTCGGTCGCTAGCACGAGCTGGTCGTCGCGGCCCAACGCGGAGAGGAGCCGCCGCAGACGGTCCTCAAGGCCTGCGGGCGCTCCTCTCAGCGGCACGAGCGCGCTGATCCGGGGGCGGTCTGCGTGAACCGCCGCATCGCCACCGCCCTCCGGCGGCGAGACCGCGCCCTCGCCAGGGTGCCCGGCGCCCAGCGGCTCCAGCCGCGACCCCAACCTCAGCGCGACCCCGAGCTGGAGCAGCGCGAGTACCAAGGCCACCGCTGCGAGCGCCCAGAACGCCACGAGCATGGGGTCAATCTAGCAACGGGCCTCCCGACCGGCCGAGGCCAGCCGCCCCGACCCAACGGGCCGTACCCGAAGGCGGCCAGCCGACCTCCCTGACCGCGCCGCCTGCTAACGTTCCGGCCATGCATGCGCAACATGCCGAGCACGGAGCCCCGGGGCCGGGCGAGCCCGGCTCGCTTCCGTACGCCTCCGGCTCTCCACCGTGTGCGCCCGGCTCGCCGCCGTGAGCGCCCGACCCGGCGCCTTGCGCGCCCGGCTCGCCGACACGCGCGCTCGACTCGGCGCTGCCGCGCTGGCCGCTGTCATCGCCGGACTGGCCGTCGCGACGACGGCCCAGGCCCAAGGCGTCTCGCCCTGCGACGGTCCTCTCGTCCAGACCTCGGCCGGCCCGGTCTGCGGCCTCGAGCTCCCCGCCTACGACGGCGCCGACGTCACGGTCCAGGCGTTCCTCGGCATCCCCTACGCCGAGTCGACGGCGGGCGAGAACCGTTGGCGCCCGCCGGTGCCGAAGGCCGCTTGGACGGAGCCGTTCCTCGCCCACGACTACGGCTCGCCGTGCCCTCAGGGCGCCGACGAGCTGCTGCCCCAGCGCGGCGAGAAGAGCGAGGACTGCCTCAGCCTGAACGTCTGGACCCCCGCCGCCGACGGCGCGGGGCGCCCGGTGATCGTCTACGTCTACGGCGGCGCCTTCGTCACCGGCAGCACCGCCGCGCAGCTCTACCCGGACGGGCCCCTCGTCTACGACGGCGGGCGGCTCGCCGCGACGCAGGACGTCGTGGTCGTGACCCTGAACTACCGTGTCGGCGCGCTCGGGTTCCTCGCCGGCGTCGGCGGGCTGGAGGGCAACTACGGCCTCAAGGACCAGCAGCTCGCGCTGCGCTGGGCGCAGGCGAACGTCGCGGCCTTCGGCGGCGACCCGGCGCGCGTCACGCTGGCCGGGCAGAGCGCCGGCGCCATGTCGGTCACCGCGCACCTCACGGCGATCCCCTCCAGTCGCGGCCTCTTCTCCGCCGCCATCGTCATGAGCAACCCCGCCGGCATGCCTTACCGGGGCATGGACGAGGCGACGCGGCTCGGCATGGCGTTCGGGGACGCCGCCGGGTGCCCCCGTCGTGGCGACCAGCTCGCGTGCCTGCGCGCTCTGCCGTTCGAGGAGATCGTCGAGACGCAGACGGTGCGGCTGGTCGTGACCTCGGTGCTCAGGTCGGGCGTCGACGGCCTGCTGCTGTGGTCGCCGGTCGTCGACGGCGAGTTCCTCGTCGGGGTGCCCATCGGCGAGGCGTTCGCCCACGGCTTCGCCGTGCCGGCGATGATCGGCACCACGACGGGCGAGGGCGTGATCTTCGGCTACGGGGGCGGCGCACGCATGGGCTTCATGGAGATGTCGGTCGCGGCGCAGGTGATGCTCGGCAGGCGCGCGGGCGACCTGGTCATGCGGCACTACACGCCCGGCTTCGGCCGCGACCACCGGCCGGCCTGGATGGACATGTTCACCGAGGTCGTCTTCCGGTGTCCCAGCCTCGGCCTCGCGCTCGCGAACGGCGCGCCCTCGTACGTCTACGAGTTCGAGCACCTCTCGTCGCTCGGGCTCTACCAGGCGGCGGCCTGCCGCGAGCAGGCCTGCCACTCCGAGGACGTGCCCTACGTGTTCGGCACGGCGGCCGGCGAGAAGGCGTTCACGCCCGAGGAGCGCGAGCTGTCCGACTTCCTGCAGGGGCTTTGGGGAGCGTTCGCGCACGCGCCGAACACGATGGGCTGGACCGAGCTGGGGGACGGGCTGCGGTGGCCGCGCTACGACGCGTCCGACCGGCGGGTCCTCGCGATCGGGCTCGAGCCGCACGTGCGGGAGGCGAACCTCGCCGGCTGCGACGTAGCCGCCGAGGTCGGGCAGATCCGCGGCATCGTCGACCGGCTGCCGGAGCTCCGCTAGCGCGCGCCGACCCTGAGGACCGGGCCCACGACGCCGAGGCGGCGCGGGGCCGGGGTTCTCCACGGGCCTGGGTCGAGGCTCCTGCTCCACGCCACCGAGGCGGCACGAGCCCACCGCCGCGCCCGGGCCCGCTCGTCACGGACAGTGGATGTAGCAGATGCCGTCCTCGTCGCACTCCCAGACGCACAGGGGTTCGTCCTCGCCCTGGCCGCGGACGACGGCCTGACCCTTCCCGATCGGCCTGGCGCCCTCCGGGATCGCCTCGACCGGCTCCTCGAAGTGGAAGACCTCGACGAGGATCGTGTCGACGTGGTCGGACGACAGGACCGCCGGGTCCTCGTGGAAGTAACGGACCTCGAACGCGGTCGTGTCTATCGACAGGCCCTCGCCGCCCATGAGGTCGTCCACGACCCCGTGCAGGCCGCTCGTCGACCAGCGGAACCGGAAGTAGCCGAGGGGCGGGTCGCCCACCGGCAGCACCCGGAACACCGCCAAGGCGTTGTCTTTGGTCAACAGGCCGACGGGCGGGTCGAGGTAGTAGGTCGCCGGCATCGCCTCGACGGACCATCCCGCGACGGCGGGCGCCGACGCGACGTCGGCGACGACCTTCGCGGCGTCCCCGCTCACGAGCACCGTCTGGACCGCGAAGGCGATGGCGGCCGCGCTGGCGCGCGCCGCCAGCCGGGCGTCCATGGCCTCGGCGACGAGCTTGCGCCGGTCGCTGAGCTCCAGCGCCTCCGTGATCATCTCGATCATGTCGGAGCGGAGGGTCCTGTTGACGGCAAGCTCGTGCAGGACGAACTTCATGCCGGACGCGTACCCGCCCCAGGAGTAGTCCTTCAGGTACACGCCGAGACCCAGCAGGTGCTCGTCGTAGACCTCCTTCAGGCCCGCGCGGAACTGCCCGAGCCTCGCGCTCGAGACCTTGGCGACCTGACCTAGGGCGTACACCTCGAGCAGCGGCACGAGAAGCTCGTCGAGGAACAGCTCGAGGTTCTTCTCGAACCGGATCTCCTCCCACTCGTCCCTCAGCGACAGGAAGCGCGGGTCGTCCCAGATGGGCAGGGTCTCGCCGCTCAGGCTCGGCGCGACGAGCACGACCTCGTAGCGGGTCAGGGCGGCGCCGTCGCGGCCGGGGAGGAGGAGCGCCGGGCTGAGGACGGGCCGCCAGGGGGCGTCGCCCGTGAAGACGTCGGCGAGGGCGGCGAAGAGCTCGAGGTTGTCGGTCGCCGGCACGTCGACCCTGCCGACCTCGACCGGCGGCTCGACCGCGAAGACGTTGTCGTCGTGGTCCTCCCACTCGACCTCGTAGGCGAGCAGCGCGCCGGGGCGCCGCAGGGAGTTGAGGGCGGCCACGCCCAGCCCGCCGGGGTGGTGCAGCAGCATCGCGCCTGCCTGCTCGGTCGTGCCGTCATGGATGATCACGCTCTGCTTCGCCGCGGCCGGGGCGAGCAGCGCCGGGCACATCGCCGGCGGCACGGCCGCGGCCCGCAGCTCGACGTCGGCGAGGAGGCTCGCGCGCGCCGCCTCCAGAGCGTCCTCGAGCGCCTCGTCAGGCGCGGCCAGCCCGTTCCCACCCGCGAGCATCAGGCGCTCCAGGTGCCCGGCGATCGCGCCCGCTTCGCCGCGGCCGCGCAGCAGCTCGCGCACCGTGTCCTGGTGCTCGGGAGGCAGCCACATGCCGCCGATCAGGTAGTAGAGGAGCGCCTCGGCCGTGCTCGCCGCCGAGAGCCGGGCATCGTCGCCGTCGCTGACCCCCAGCAGCAGCAGCTCGCCGCCGGGCAGCTCGACGCCGAGCTCGGTGTCGGCCCCATCGAGGACCGTGACGGAGAAGGAGCCGTCGGCCCCCACCGGGTAGGTCCCGAACGGGGTGACGACCTCGAGCCGAGAGACGTCCACGGCGTGGCCGGGAGGGAGGACGACCGAGCCGCTCACCTGCTTGCCACCCGCCGGGACCGGCTGGCCCGAGGGGCCGCCGCAGGCTCCCAGGGCGGCTGCGAGCAAGGGGGCGAGGACGACGACGCGCCACGAGCAACGACGATTGGGCATGCTCCAGCGTGCGGCACGCGGCTTTAAGCGGCGCTTAACCGGCGGCGCCGGAGCCGGTCGTCGACCTTGTGGGCGAGGAGGGCGCTACCGCCGCTGGAACGCCGCCGCGTAGTCGCGGTGCGCCGCCTCGATCGCCCGCAGGTACGCCGCCCTGGCCCGCTCGAGCGGGGAGCCGTCGGCCTGTAGCACGCGCCGGTGCTCGCGAGCGTCGAAGACCCCGGTGCCGCCCCAGGGGGAGAGCCTCTCCAGGGCCAGCAGCTCCTCCTCGATGAGGGTGCCTGGCGGCGCCGCCACGCAGAACTCGACGCGCGCGTCCTGCAGGTCCTCGGCGAACTCACGCGCGGCCCTGAAGGCGCGCCTGAGCTCGGGGTCGTCGGCGTGCTCCTCCAGCTCCCTGAACAGCTCGATCTCGGAGGCCAGGCGGGAGTCGCGGATGCGGTGCGGGTTGAGGGGGTTGTTCGCCCAGGAGTCAGCCGACTGCGAGCTGCCCTTGGACGGGGCGCCGGTGTGCATGTGGTCGAGCCTCTCGATGTGCCGCCCCCGTGAGGAGCGCCTCGGGGAGCGGGGCAACCGGAGTCTACCCTCGGACCCCCGGACGCCGAAGTCCGGGGTTCCACACCTGGCCCCCGAGGCCGCCGCCCGTGAGCCAGGGCGCTCGACGCCGGGACCCGCGCGCGGCCACTCTCGGGGACGGCGTTTCCCGGTTCGCCTCGCTCGGCGACGCCGTATGTGATTGCGTCCTCGGTCTATCTGGCTGCCGCCGCGGAACGTGTGGGACGTTCCCGATCTCAACTCAAGAGGACGGCCAGAGGAACAGGAAGGTGTTCGAGTGACGCAGTCCCGGTCCCTGCGTAAGCTCACCCTCTCGCGCGCGGTCTTGACGGTCGCGTTCGTCGTCGTCGGAGCGATGCTCAGCGCCGCCCTGGCACAGTCTCGAGACCGCCTGGTGATCGCGCTCCCGATCGACATCACGATCCCCGACCTACACAAGGGCAGCGGCCTGCCGGCGTTCGGGGCGGTCGCCCAGATCGCCGATCCCCTCGTCCTCGAGCGGGACGGCGAGATCGAGCCGTGGCTGGCCGAGTCCTGGGAGTACACGGACGGCGGCCGCAACCTGATCTTCAAGATCCGCGAGGGCGTGATGGCCCACGACGGCACGGAGATCACCGCCGAGGACGTGGCCTGGAGCATCAACCGCTTCCGCGACATCTCCATCGGCCGTTCCTCGCTGGCGGTCGTGACCGACGTCGTGGCCCTCGACGACTACCGCGTGCAGGTCTCGACCGAGGAGCCGTTCGCTCCCCTACTGGCGACGTTCTCGTACACGCTGATCGGCGTCTACTCGAAGGACGGCTACGACGCGGCCGGGAGCGACGAGGCGTTCTCGCTCCACCCCGTCGGTCCCGGGCCCTACAAGTTCGCCGAGTGGGTGCCTGGGCAGCGGCTCGTCCTGGAAGCCTTCGAGGACTACTGGGCCGGCGCTCCCGCCATCCAGACCGTCGAGTTCCGGGTGATCCTCGACGAGGCCGCCCGCGTGGCGGCCCTCGAGGCCGGTGAGGTGGACGCGATCCACGCGTTCGCGCCGATCGAGGCCGAGCGCCTCGCGACGAACCCGGAGATCAACGTCATCAACCCGCCGTCCGCCGGCTTCATCCGCTTCAACATGAACACGCAGCGCCCGCCGTTCGACGACCCGCGCGTGCGCCGGGCGATGGCCCACGCCATCGACCGCGAAGCGATCGACGAGGCCATCTTCCTGGGCACGGCGCCCGTCGCGCACTCGCTGGTGCCCGCCGGGACGTTCGGGTACACGGAGGAGTTCGACACCTACGACTACGACCCCGAGCGGGCGCGGGAGCTCCTGGCGGAGGCCGGGGTCCCCGACCTCTCGTTCGAGCTGGCCTACGGGGCCGGTCGCTACCTGCTCGACAGCGAGGTCGTCACGATCGTCCAGGCCCAGCTCGCCGAGATCGGCGTGACGGCGAACATCAGGGCGATGGAGTGGGCCCAGTTCTCCGAGTACATCCGCCAGCCGCCCGCCGAGTCACAGACGCAGATGAACCTCACGTGGTGGCGCTCGGTGAACGGCGACCCCGACAGCGCGATCGGCGTGTTCACGGCCGCCGAGATGCCGCCGGCCGGCAACAACCCGACCTACTACGAGAGCGAGGAGTTCGAGCGCCTCTACGCGGCCCAGCAGACGGAGCCCGACCCCGACGCCAGACGCGAGCTCCTCAGGGACCTGCAGCGGGTCCTGATGGAGGACCTGCCGGCGATCCCGATGTACCAGCAGCCTCAGCTCTGGGCGGCGCGCAGCGACGTCGTAGGCCTGGAGGACGTGATCACCCCCTTGAGCACCCTACGCCCGATCCACACCGTCACCATCGAGTAACCAGCGACATCACGCTGTGACCGCGGCCCGCGGGGCGACCTTCGCTCCCGGGCCGCGGCCCGAGGCTCACCCGCATGTGGCGATACGCCGTCCAGAAGCTGATCCTGGCCATACCAACGGTGTTGGCCGTCGTGGCCTTCGTCTTCGTCTCCATCCGACTCGTCCCCGGCGACCCGGCGGTGATCATGGCGGGAGACTTCGCCGACGCGGCGACCCTCGACCGCATGCGCGAGGAGTGGGGCCTGAACCGTCCGCTCCCCGTCCAGTTCGGCGTCTTCGTGGGCAACCTCGTCCAGGGCGACCTGGGCAACTCGATCCGGTCGCGTCAGCCGGTGCTGCGCGAGCTCGGCTCGCGCCTGCAGGTGACGTTCACGCTGGCGCTGGGCAGCATCCTCGTCACGCTCCTGATCGGCCTGGTCGCCGGGATCGCCAGCGCCGTCCGGCCCTACACGGTGGTCGACTACACCTCCACCGTGGTCTCCCTGCTCGGCGTGAGCATGCCTATCTTCTGGTCAGGGCTGATCCTGATCGTCATCTTCTCCCTGTACCTCGACTGGTTCCCCACCGGGGGCGTCGGCACCTGGAAGCACTACGTCCTGCCGTCGGTCAGCCTGGGGGTCTTCTCGGCCGGCGTGGTCGCGCGGCAGACCCGCAGCGCCATGCTCGAGAGCCTGGCGACCGACTTCGTGCGCACGGCGCGCTCCAAGGGCCTGCCGCCGCACCAGGTCGTGCTGAAGCACGCGTTCAAGGCCAGCCTTATACCCATCATCACGATCACCGGGCTGCAGTTCGGGAGGATGCTCGCCGGCGCGATCCTCACCGAGACGGTGTTCAACCTGCCCGGCCTGGGCAGCTACCTCGTCACGGCCATCGCACAGCGCGACTACCCGGTGATACAGGGCATCGTCATGGTCTTCGCGCTGACGTTCACACTGGTCAACCTGCTCACCGACCTCCTCTACCCGCTCGTGAACCCGCAGGTGAACCAGTGAGCACGGGAAGCCGGGTCGCGTCGGCGGCCGGCAGGGAGAGGCAGCAGCGCCCCACGGCCAGGGCCCTCAAGCGCTTCAGGCGCCACCGGGCGGCGCAGGTCGGGCTGGTGCTGCTGCTCCTGCTGCTGCTCGCGGGCCTGTTGGCCCCGCTCATCGCCCCCTACGACCCCAACGTCACGAACCTGCGGCTGCGGCTGGCGCCGCCGTCCTGGGAGCACTGGTTCGGCATGGACCACCTGGGCAGGGACCTGTTCTCCCGGGTCCTCTACGGCGCCCGCATCTCGGTCCTGATCGGCGTGATCTCCGTGGGGATCGCGCTGCTCGGGGGGATGCCTCTCGGCATGGCCGCGGGCTACGCGGGCGGTCGCGTCGACCGGGTCCTGTCCGCGGTCATCGACTTCCTCCTGTCCTTCCCCCCGCTGCTGCTGGCCATCCTCGTCATCGCCATCTTCGGCCCCGGCCTCCGCAACGCCATGATCGCGATCGGCATCTCGCTGATGCCCGTGTTCGCGCGGCTCATCCGGGCCGAGGTCATACGCGTCAGGGAGGAGGTCTACGTCGAAGCCGTGCGCGCGCTGGGCGCGCAGCACCTGAGGATCCTCAACGTGCACATCCTCCCGAACGCCTTGCCGCCGATCATCGTCCAGGTCACGCTGAGCATGGCGACGGCGATCCTGTCCGCCTCGTACCTCGGCTTCCTCGGGCTGGGGGCCCAGCCGCCCACGCCCGAGTGGGGCGCGATGCTCAACGAGGGTCGGAGGTACCTCCGCAGCGCGCTGCACGTCTCGGTGTTCCCGGGGGCCGTGATCATGCTCGCGATCCTCGCGTTCAACCTCTTCGGCGACGGTCTCAGGGACGCGCTCGACCCGCGGGCGAACCGCGGCTGAGGCCGCGAGAAAGGCACGACATGACCGAACCCAGCACGCCAGAAGCTCGACTCCTGTCCCAGGTCTCCGGCTCTCGCCTCATGGACAGCACGCGGTCGATCGCCAGGTGGGTGCGGCTGTCCGGGGAGCCCGACGAGCTCGCCAGCTTCGAGTGGGTCAAGGCGCGGCTCGAGGAGTACGGCTTCGAGACCGAGTTGACCCACCACCGGGCCTACATCAGCCTCCCCGGTCCGGCCGTACTACGCGTCGCCGGGCACGACCGGGAGGTCACGGGCATCAGCCACGCCTTCGCGACCAGCACCCCCACCGGAGGCCTGTCCGGCCGGCTCGTCGACGCGCGGTCGGCGGACGCCGCGGGCGCGGCCGACGCGTTCGCGGGCAAGATCGTCCTCGTGGACGGCATGGCCAGCGGCGTCTCCGTGAGGACCTGGGAGGACCGCGGGACGATCGCCCAGGTGCACGTGCACGACGACCACCTCCACGAGACGAGCGTGTCACCGGTCTGGGGCAACCCGACCGAGCAGGGCCTCGAGCTGATGCCGCGTACCCCCGGCCTGGCGATCCGGCGCTCCGACGCCGCGTGGCTGCGGGAGCTGATGAGCGGCGGACCCATCGAGGTGACCATCCACACCGAGGTCCTGACCGAGTGGCGCCCGATCCCGCTCCTGACCGCCGCGCTGCCCACGGCCCCCGCCGAGCCCTACGTCCTGCTGTCGAGCCACATCGACTCCTGGTACTACGGCGCGATGGACAACGGCAGCGCCAACGCGACCACGCTCGAGGTCGCGCGGATCCTCGCCGAGAACGCCGGGGAGCTGCGCCGCGGCCTGCGGGTCGCGTTCTGGTCGGGCCACTCGCACGGGCGCTTCGCGGGGTCGGCCTGGTACGCCGACGACCGCTGGCTCGACCTGCACGAGCACTGCGTGGCGCACGTGTTCGTCGACTCGACGGGCGGGAAGGGGGCGACCGTCGTGACGGAGGCGCCGGTGATGCCCCAGACCAAGGGTCTCGCGGCCGCGGCCGTGAAGGCCGTGACCGGCGAGGAGTTCGACGGCAAGCGCATCGGGCGCTTCGCCGACCAGTCCTTCTACGCGATCGGCCTGAACTCCGTGTTCGGGACCCTGTCGGAGCAGGAGGCTTCGGGCGCGTCGGACACGATCAGCTTCAAGACCGGGGGGAAGCGCGCCGGCGGGCTGGGCTGGTGGTGGCACACGCCGGACGACACCGTAGACAAGGTCGACGAAGCGTTCCTGGTGCGGGACACCAAGATCTACCTGGCCGCGCTGCACCGGCTGCTGACCGCTCCGCGTCTGCCCTTCGACTACCGTCCGGCCATCGAGGAGGTCGCCGCCACCCTGGGCTCCCGGGCGAAGGCGTCCGCCCGGCACCTGGACACGACCGGGCTGCTCCGGGACGCCGCCGACGCTCACGAGGCGATCCACCGCTTCCACGAGGCGCTCGACCGCGCCGGCAGGGAGGCGGACGAGGTCGCGAACCGGGCGCTGCTCAGGCTGTCGCGGCACCTCGTCCCGTTGGCCTTCCACGAGAGCGGGAGGTTCGAGCGTGACCTGGCCGAGCCCTTGGTCCCGGTGCCGTCGCTGCGTGACCTCGAGCGCTTGGCGGGTCTGCCGGAGGACGACGCCGTTGCCCACGCGATGGCCACGCGGCTGCACAGGACCATCAACCGCGTCCGGTTCGGGCTGCGCAACGCGACGCGGGTCGCGCGGGAGGCGCAACAGGAGCTGACGGCGGTCTCGGCTCACGCGGAGGCCTGAGGGCTCCGGGGAGCCCGGTCTTCGCAGGGCGAACCATACGGCGGCCCCGCTCGGTAGCGGGTCCGACCGGGACCGGCGCTACCGCCTAGCGCTCAGCCGCCGCCCACCGCCCGCCGCGCCGGCGGCATGAGCAGGAACGCCGCCACCCCCACGGCGCCGATCAGCGCCAGCGCACCGAAGGCGAGGCCGTACTCGCCGGTGGCGTCGGCGAGGAGGCCCACGACGAGGGGGCCGAGCACCGAGCCGACCATCAGCACCAGCGACGAGTAGCCCATGACGAGGGCGAAGGCGCGACGGCCGAAGTAGTCGGCGCGCATCGCGCTCATGAGCGGGCCCCGCAGACCCCAGGCGAAGCCGTGCAGCACGGCCGCCACCACGACGGCGGCCGCCGAGCCGGCCCAGACGAGGACGACCATCGCGGCGGCGTGCATCGCCATGCCGCCGGCGGCGAGGAAGCGCTTGTCGTAGCGGTCGCCGAGGAAGCCGCCGGCGGCCTGGCCGGCGATCTGGCACACGGTGATCAGCGTGAACATCGCGGCCGCCGTGGTGACGCCCAGTCCTATCGTCTCGCCGACGTAGATCACGAAGTGCACGGAGACCGCGCCGACGATCGCGAGGGCGTTGCCGTGGCCGACCGAGAGCAGCCAGAACTCCCGCGTCCGCAGGGCGCTGCGCGCCCCGACCGGGGCACCGTTCCCGCCGGCCTGGTCGGCCCCTGAACCAGGTGCCTCCGAGGCCGCGGCCTTCTCGCCGTCCGGCCTCAGTCCCATCGCTTCCGGCTCGCTGACGAGCACGCGCCCGAGGGGCCAGGCCAACAGGAGGTAGAGCACGCCGGAGCCGATCGCCACCGGCCGCCAGCCGTAGCTGACGAGCAGGACCGCAAGCACCGGCACCAAAAGACCGCCGACGCTCATCCCCAGGCCCACTAGCGCCATCGCCCGCGAGCGCCAGCGGTCGAACCAGTTGACGATCAGCGTCATCAGCGACATGAACCCGCCCAGGCTCGAGCCGATCGCCATCACCAGGAACACCGCGATGAACTGCCCGAGGTTCCGGACGAAGCCGAGCCCGACGAAGCCCGAGCCGAGCAGCACCATGCCGCCGACGATCACGCGCTGCGGCCCGAAGCGGTGGAGCAGCCAGCCGTGGATGGGCCCCAGCAGCCCGCTCTCGGTGCGGTGCAGCGAGTGGATGAGGGAGACCGTGGTGCGGCTCCAGCCGAACTCGGCCATCCAGAAGGGCGCGTAGACGCCGAACGCCTGGAAGAAGAGCAGGGCCTGCATCCCCTGCATGGCCATCGAGGCGGCGAGGACCCACCAGCCGTGGAAGACGCTCGTGGGTAGGCGGAGCGGGCGGACCACTCAGAACAAGCTAACCCCTGGCGCCGCGGACACGGCGAGAACCGCCTATCCCGCCCCGAGCGGGGACAGGGGCCCGGCCCCCGTCGCGGAGGTTCGGCTCGGTGCCGGCGGCCCCGTCGTCCCGAGCGCTAGACCACGCTGAACGTGACCCTCAGACGCAGCTCGCGGACCTCGTAGCCGATGGCGGCGATGCCGTCCTCGTGGGCGGCCAAGTCCTCGCCCCACACCTCGACGCCCCAGCACACCTCGCGGTCGTTGATCGCCGCGAGCTGGGTGGGGTTGAGGTCGGCGGTGCCGGCCAGGCGCGTCGCGGTCTTGTCGAGGTTCAGCGTGAAGACGGGCCCCACGGTGTGCGACGGGTGGAAGACCTCGTCGCCCGCCCCGGCCGCGAAGGCGCGGGCCTGGAGCTTGCCGGTGAGGTCGGGACCGTCGTAGGTCGCGTCGACGACCCAGTGGAGCTGCGCCGCCCTGACCGTCGCGCCGGGCGCGACGTCGGCGAAGTCGATGCAGTCCCCGTCCTCGTCGGGGAGGCGGAGGTCGACGGCGCCGGCCTCGCCCGCCACGATCGGTGCCGTGACCGTGCCCGCGGTCGACTCCTCGGCCATCTGGGCCTTGAGGTCGACGGTGTGGGTGATCGGTGCCGCGGCGCAGGCAGCCAGCACCACGACGGCGACGGCCGCCGCGAGCGGCGTGGTGAAGGTCCTCAGGCGCATGGCGTCCTCCCTCGCGGCGCGACCCCCGGGCGCCCTGAACGGCGCCGCGGGCGCGCTCGCCATGTCCGCACCTTGGCCCGGTCGCATGAGCGCCCGCGGCCGGCGGCATGAGGGACGGGGGGAGGGGTCAAGATAGTGCAGGCGGGCCGCGGCTTCTCCCCGGTAAGAGACCCGCGCCGCACGTTCCGGCCCGGTCGATCGACTGAAGCTCGTCAGGCGAGGCGACCGCCGCGCAACGGCACGCTCGCGCCGACCAGCGGTGCGCCTCCTCAGGAGTGAACCAGATGAAGCTGAAGCGCCACCCGGCCAACCCCGTCCTCAAGCCCGACCCGCTCAGCGAGTGGGAGGCGCTGAACGTCTTCAACCCGTCGGTCGTCGTGCACGGGGGCCTGTTCCACATGCACTACCGCGCGCAGGGTATCGACTACGTCTCGCGCATCGGGTACGCCGTCTCGCGCGACGGCGTCACGTGGAACCGGCTCCGGCGCCCCGTCCTCGAGCCGGAGGCCGAGTTCGAGGCCAGGGGCGTCGAGGACCCGCGCGTGACCGAGCTCGAGGGCCGCTTCTACATGGCCTACACCGCCTACGGCCGCGCGGGCGCCCACCCCGACGTGGGCCAGACGCCCACCGGCATCACGCCGATGTACGCGGTCAGCGACGACCTCATCGCCTGGGAGCGCATCGGCCCCGTCGTGGTGGGCGAGGACAACAAGGACCACGCCCTCTTCCCCGCTCGCGTCGGCGGCAGGTACGTGACGTTCCACCGCCGGCCGCCGTCGATCTGGCTGGCGTTCTCGGAGGACCTGCGGTCCTGGGGCGACCACGCCGAGATCATGCGGCCGCGCCCCGGCGAGTGGGACGGCAAGCGCATCGGCGCCGGCGGCCCACCGATCCGCACCGACGAGG